>PWYL01000079.1 GCA_003568315.1 Mollicutes bacterium
CGATGAGGTAGTTCGCGAATACCCAAATGACGATGGGCAAGAGCACTTTCGCCGTTTCCTCGATCATGTTGATCTCGGTGAGGATGCGGTGGTTGAAGAGGAAGTTGAGGTTGTATATGTAGAAGACATAGAACACGAAATAGAGGATGAGGAGGATGGTGGCCGGTACATAGCCCACCCTCTCTTCGCGTTTGATGGCATAGGTGGAATCAGGCGGATGACGGAGAAAGCTGAATAAAAACATCATCTCGTCGAAAATCGAAATCTTCTTGCGCAAGAAACGAAAGCCGTCTTTCAAAGGCTTCTTCACTGTCTTCATGAAACGGAGTTTGAGATTGACGACATAGACGAAAAGGAACACGAACAAGCCCACGAAAAAGCCGCCGGCGTAATCCATCAACCATTCGTTCCTGACTTCCCAGAACGCTTCGCTGTAGCCGTCGCGATCATGCGCCATCCGATAGGATTCGAGCGCCTCCTCGTATTCGCCGAGACTGTAGGCGGCATTGCCGATGCCCTGATGGGCGAGGTCGAAGAAATCGTTCATGCGGAGCACTTCCTGCCAGGGTTCCATACTCTCGAGATAATGTCCCTCCTGATAGGTGGAAAGCGCAAGATGCACGAGATTCGCGAACTCCGTGGGCGCAAAGACCTGCAGTTCGCCCGAGGCGCGGTCCACGGTGAAGATGTTGAAGTCGCTGTCCACGGCGATGCCGGAAGGCACGTTGTGGAGACCGCTGATCTGGTTGCTCACGTCCTGGCCGCCGAAGGCGAAGAGCAGGTTCCCCTCGCGGTCGTATTCGTAGATCATCCCCGATCGGGTGATCACATAGATGTTGCCGATCGGTCCGACGAAAACGTCGGCGAGGTCGGAGGGGTTGTGCATCGCAGGAAGGAGATTCTCCCCCGAGATGTTCAACCGTTTCACCCCGCGTTCTTCGACGCCGAGGCTCACCGTGTGGATGAGGCCGCGCCCATCGATCGTCATGTTGCTGATTTCGGGGGGCGTGAGGGCGAAGAGTCTCTCGCGTTGTTCCCGGGTGAAGAAGGTCTGTTGCAAGACGGTCCTCAGTGTGGGGGTGATGGTGTTTGTACCGAAATAACCCAGGAAGTCGCCCTGCGGGCCGAACTGGGCCAGCCCTCTCGTGCCACGGTTCAAGACATAGACATTGCCGCGGTTGTCGGCGACGACTTTTCGCGGGCGGTAACTTTCGGCCCCGAAAAGCGGCGAATCCGGACGGGTGTATTCCATGAGGATGTCGCCCTCGCTGTTCAATCGATACACGACAGCGCCGTCACGGTCGGCGATGAACATGTCGCCGTGGTCGTTCACATGGACGCCCGTGGGGTTGACGAGATAGTCTTCACCGAAGACACGCACGTCTTCTTCTTCGAGGTTGAACGTGACGAGTTTTCCGCCGTCATCCCCGGTAGAGACAATATAGATGTTGTTTTCGCGGTCGATATGGATGTCGTTCGGGGTCTTTAATGCGACACCGTGGATGTTGTCGGTCGCGGTGATGGGGATGTAGGCGGTCTGTGTCCGCACAAGTCGGTCGTTGCTCATCGTGAACGTCGGATAGCGCACCCCGGTCTCCGCTTGAACCTCTGTGCCGAAAGCAAGGAAGGTGAGGAGCGCGAGTGCGAGAAGCGCGAGTCGTATTCTCATATCACTTGATCCCCGAATGGGCCATGGTGTTCATGACCTTGTTCTGGAGCCAGATGAACATGATTATGTTCGGCACAAACATAATCAGACTGGCGGCGGCCAAAACCCCCTGTCCGGCAACGGGGTTGTGATGTTGTTGGCCGGGTATGGCGCCTTGGGCGACGGTCTGGAAGAAGAACGGCAAAGTCTTCATCGATTCATCGTCGATGTAGAGGTTGGGACCGATGACATCGTTCCAGATGAGTTGGAAAGCGAGGATGCCCACTGTGGCGATGGCCGGTGCGGTGATGGGCACGATGATGCGCAAGAAGATCTGCATTTCGCTGGCGCCGTCGATTTTCGCCGATTCGATGAGTTCATCGGGGGTCTGGTCGATGAACTGTTTGACGAGGAAGAGCCCGACGGGCATCGCGATCAAGGGCAGGGCGAGCCCGAGGTAGGAATCGATCAGACCGAGCCGCGCAATGGTGATGTAACGCGGGATCAACACCGCGAGCGGCACGAACATGAGCGCGAGCGTGTTGATCTCGAACAGGAGCTTCTTGCCGCGGAACTTGAGTTTCGAGAGTCCGTACGCGGCGGTCGAGGTGATGAGGATCGCCAAGAACACCCCGATGCCGGTGACGACGAGGCTGTTGAAGAGATAGCGGCTGAACGGGACGCCCGATTGGGCCGCGAGGTCGATCAGGTCGCGGAAGTTCTGCAGCGTCGGTATCCGGACGAAGAAGCGCGGCGGATAGGCATAGAGCTCGTTCAGCGGTTTGAACGCGTGGTTGACGATGAAAAGGATGGGCAGCGCCACGAAGGCGGTCATCGGCAGAAGGATGACGAAGAATTTCCACTGGCTCCTGTGGAAGCGTTTCGGGTTGATCTTCATCCCGGTGAATTTGGCCATGTTCTCTCCCTCCTACTCTTTCTCGCCCAGCAGGTTGAACGTGACTTTGCTGATGGAATAGATGATGATGAGGAGCACGACACTCACAGCGGAAGCGTACCCCATGAGATAGCGGATGAAGCCGAAGTCCTCGATGTGGTTCACCATGAGCTGACCGGCGTATTGCGGGGTGGGGTTCGCCCCGGAAAGCTGCACGCCGATCAAACCGACCTGGAAAGTCCCCACCACGGCCATGACGGCCCCGAAGAGCATCTGCGGCTTCATCGAGGGGATGGTGATGTAGAATATCTCCTGCCAGCGGTTGCGCATGCCGTCGATATAGGCCGCTTCATAGAGGGATTGGTCGATGTTCAGAATCCCCGCGAGCATGGCCAAGAATCCCACCCCCATGCTGCTCCAGAGGGCGACGATGATCATGATCGTCATCAGGTAGTTCGGCGAGATCAGGAACTGGACCGGCTC
>PWYL01000004.1 GCA_003568315.1 Mollicutes bacterium
GTTGGGAGAGCACCTGCCTTACAAGCAGGGGGTCAGTGGTTCGAGCCCGCTATCCTCCACCATGCCGGAATAGCTCAGCTGGTAGAGCAACTGACTTGTAATCAGTAGGTCACGGGTTCGAATCCTGTTTCCGGCACCATCATTGAAATAAACAATGTAATTGTACATTCATGTCCTGCTAGCTCAGTTGGTAGAGCATCTGACTTTTAATCAGAGGGTCAGAGGTTCGATTCCTCTGCAGGACACCATATGCCTGGGTGGCGGAATTGGTAGACGCGTTGGACTTAAAATCCAATGGTATGTCACATACCGTGCCGGTTCGAGTCCGGCCCTAGGTACCACATTGATTCCCCCCACATTTTTTTGAGTGAAGAAGTTCATATTGAGGGGTCTCCTCCATCTTGATGCCCGTAAGTGAACTTCTTCACTCGCAGTCCCCTTTCAGATTTGGCGGTGTAGCTCAGTTGGTTAGAGCGTTCGGTTCATACCCGAAAGGTCAGGGGTTCGAATCCCTTCGCCGCTACCAGGACTGGACCCGTAGCTCAGCTGGTCAGAGCTCCCGGCTCATAACCGGTCGGTCGCAGGTTCGAATCCTGCCGGGTCCACCAAACGGAGTCCACTATGTAAGATATACGGAGGAATACCCAAGTCTGGCTGAAGGGATCGGTCTTGAAAACCGACAGGACGCGCGAGCGTCGCGGGGGTTCGAATCCCTCTTCCTCCGCCATTGACACTTCTGATGCAAGCTGTTAACATAATATTGACATTTTGGAACCATGTGATTCACACATCCATATATCGCGGGGTGGAGCAGTCCGGTAGCTCGTCAGGCTCATAACCTGAAGGTCGAAGGTTCAAATCCTTCCCCCGCAACCAGACGGTCCTGTGGTGTAGCGGTTAACATGCCAGTCTGTCACACTGGAGATCGCGGGTTCGATTCCCGTCAGGACCGCCATTTTTGGCTCGGTAGCTCAGTAGGTAGAGCAGTGGACTGAAAATCCATGTGTCGGCGGTTCAATTCCGCCCCGAGCCACCATCTCAGCTGAATGAAGCGATTTAACGGCTTCATTTTTTTATTTTCTGACCGAGAAGTCCGTGTTTCCATCTCAACCTCAACCTACTCTGACACATATACAAACCTTAACAGCTGTTCTGTAGAATAGAGGTAATTTGCCAAAAATGGAATTTGTGGAAGGAAATCCCCTCCCTTGTTCATATGATAGATAATGAGAAGGCAGAAGGAATGGAGGATTTCATGTTTGCTGAAAATTCGATGCTTCACTTCAAAACACCAAATCATTTCAAAGCGTTTTATCGGAGTTTGTCATTACCGGGGCAATGGAAGATCACAACGGAGGATATGAACTACAGGGGCCATAGGATATACAAAGAGAAGTACGTGTTAAGGCTCAAGCATCTGTTCAACAAAAAGAAATTGTTCCGACGCAGTGTGTCTATTGCTGAGGTTGTCTCGTTTCTTGACAGCTATTATATCATCGAGAAGGTCACCAACCACCTTGAAAAAATGTTGCTTCCCGCGGATTTTCTCGATTTGTCAATGTGCGCCGAATATAAGATCCGTTACTCCAAAAATCGCCGAATCGATTATGTCTATCTTTTCGGTAACAGCATTCTGATTGTTGAATTCAGACTCTCCAATTCTTTCCCGAATGTTTCGAATGTATGGCAGCGGAAAGAGACCGAACTACTCATCTATAAGGAGCTGCTGCGAAACTACATTCCCGAAGAGAAGCGGATTATCATCTATGCCTTCATCGCGATGCCGGAATATGATGGTGATACACCATTATATAAACAAATCAAGTACAACAATGAAAATGCTCGTTTCTTCGCCGAATACATCAATGAATTTCTCATCACACCCGAAAAATGGTAATCGGCAACAGTCCGTTGCCTTGATAAATATCGCGTTAAGTTATACAATGAATGGAAATGGATTGACGATCGCACATTCTCCATGCAGTCTGCGCGATTAAGAGCGAAAGCACTCTTCTTTTGGCATATCCGACCCATTATGTCACCAGATTTTTCCATCACACTTGGACGATGTAGACGAAAACAACGCCATACATACGGACATACGTTAATGAATCCACATATATCATGTGAGGAGTGATACTATGAGAATACTGCTGGTTAATGACGACGGTATAGATGCGCCGCTTTTGGCGTTCGTCCGTAAAACCTTGGAACAATACGGAACCGTTCATACTGTCGCCCCCAAAGTCGAACAGTCCGGTAAGAGCATGGCGCTCACCATGGGCGATATCCCCTATGAAAAGATTGATGAGCGGACATATATGGTTGACGGGACTCCGACCGACTGCGTCTCTTTTGCATTGCATGGTCTGAATCTCGAACCCCAACTCGTGGTTTCGGGGATAAACAGAGGCTACAACCTGGGGATGGACACGAAATATTCGGGCACCGTGGGTGCCGCTTTGCAGGCATCTTATGACAAGTATGATTCCATCGCTTTCTCGGCGGATCATCGGAATGACCAATTGGTACGCGACAGTTTCCGGAATGTCCTTGACTTCATCCTCGAAAACGACATGCTTTCGCCCGATTACATCCTGAATGTCAATTTCCCACTTGACAAGTTCAACAGCCCCAAGGGTATAAAAGACACCAGGATGTATTTCCTCCGCTCGAAATTCAACGTGGAGATGACGGACGGCCTTTTCAAGAAACGGCGCAAAGGTTTTATCGATGACATCCCGAAAGACAGTGACATTCAGGCTGTGAATGAAGGATATGTCTCCATATCGAAACTATCTTTGGGCAATGATTGCTGATGCAGAGGAAAGAGGTTGTCGCAGCGGCCATTTTCGATGCAGAGAAAGGACTTCTCTGTGCCCAACGGGCAGAGGATGACAGTCTTCCGTTGAAATGGGAATTTCCTGGCGGCAAGGTCAAACCGGGTGAAACCCACGAAAAGGCGTTGAGAAGAGAGATTCTCGAAGAGCTTTCCGTCAAGGTGGATGTCAAAAGACATCTGATGTCCATCGAGCACGATTACCCCGATTTCCGTCTCACATTGCACGTCTATGAGGCGAGCATCGTCGAAGGGACAATTCGCAACAACGTTCATCAGAGGGTCGAATGGCGTGCGGTCACGACGTTGTCATCTCTCGATTGGGCTCCTGCCAATCACGCCCTTGTACAAAAGATCGTGAACGGGAAGATACCTCAACATTGAGCGACCTCGAGGTCGCTTCTTTCATGTTCGCATTCTTCCGGCGTGTGTTATCATAGTCATTGGAGACAATAATTCAAGGAGGTTTTCTATGGACAAGGTACAGGTTGCGGTGTGGGGCTTCGGCGCCATGGGACAAGGCATTGCGGAAATGATCTCCGCCATCGACGGTGTGGAAATTGTCGGTGTGTGTGACATCGCCCCCGCATTGAGGGGGAAGCGTGTGAAAGACGTATCCGATGTGGACAACATTTCTGAAAACGTCAGGATTTCCGATGACATCGACACGGTTCTCGAGACACGTCCGGATGTGCTCTTCATCGCGACGGACTCTTTCACTAAAAAATCGTTTCCCAAAATCAAGAAAGGTCTGGAATACGGTGCGAACATCATCAGTACCGCGGAAGAGATGGCGTATCCGTATGCCAATGAGCCGGAAATTTCGAAAGAGATCGACAAACTGGCGAAGAAACACCATGCTACGGTCTTGGGCACGGGAATCAATCCGGGATTTGTCATGGACTTTCTCGCCATCGCTATGACGGGGGCCATGAAAAGGATTGACAGCATTGAGATCAGTCGAGTGAACAGTCTCTCTCCCTTCGGGCCCACAGTGATGGAAGAACAAGGTGTCGGTCTGTCTATTGAAGAATTTGAGAAAAGAATGGAAAAAGGTGAAGTCGCGGGTCATGTGGGATTCAAGGAGAGCATCCACATGATTGCGGACGCACTCGGGGTGGAAGTCGAGGATTTCCGACAACAGATGAAACCCATCGTCACCTCCGTGGACAGAAAGAGCAAGTATGGAGAGGCGAAAAAGGATCATGTGGCCGGTATCGACATGACGGCACAAGGGATTGTCGGAGGCAAAAAGTTCATCGACATGAAACATCCCCAGCAAATCGAACCGGAGATGGAAGGCACGCATACGGGTGATTACATCAAGATTGAAGGGAATCCGAGCGTGAATCTGGCCATCAATCCGGAAATCGACGGCGGTCTCGGCACCATCGCCGTTTGCGTGAACATGACCCCGCATGTCATCAATGCTGAACCGGGTCTCAAGACCATGCTCGACCTCCCGGCTCCCCGGGCCATCATGGGAGACATCAGAAAGAAACTGAAACGATAAATTTTCAAGCGCTTTCAAAAACGCCCCTCCGTGGAGGGGTGTTTTCTTTGGATGCACGGCAACAATGAAACGGTTGTGCAATGAAAGGGTTTTTATGATATCATGGTAGCGTGTGGAATTATGCTTGGAGAAGGGAATGGTTCAATGCTTATCAAGAAGGGTGCTTATGTCCGCATCCGCAAGAACATCCTTCCACCGGGGAAACGTGCGAAAGGCATACCCGAAGACACCACAAAGGTGCCTTTCAAGTGCTGGATCAAGGGTCGTTTGTTGGAAGAGGGCGAATTGTACGAAGAAGCCCGAATCCAGACTGCGACGGGAAGAGTCGTGACGGGGGAGATCAAAGAGGTCGAACCCCGACACAAGCACTCGTACGGCGACCATGTGGATGAGATTCTCACTATGCGCGAGATCATCCTGCGCGAGGCCTGGGGCGATGATGATGAGAAACTATGACATTGAGGGACTCTTGAGAAGAAAAAACAGCATCATCAAGAAATCCGTCGGCCTGGACTACGACAGTTTCGAGTACGACGGGATTGGCTTCGATTACGAAAAGATGATGGAAAGTACCGGTTATTCGTTCGCAGACATCCAAAGACTCCAGGATGGGTCGATGGTTGGACGCACCCCGCTTCTCGAACTGAAAAACATCACAAGATATGCCCGTAAATACGCACCTCGGGGCTATGGTGCAAGAATTTTCCTGAAAGATGAAGCCACCAATCTCAGTGGCTCTTTCAAGGCCCGACGCGCCGCAATCAGTGTGCACAAGGCAAAGGAACTCGGTTACGAGGGTGTCATTGCCGCGACCAGCGGCAATTATGGTGCCGCTGTGGCTGCGTTGGCAGCGAAGCACGGACTGAAATGCATCGTCGTTCAAGAGTGTTTCGATTCCGCGGGACTGGCCCAACCCGAGATTCTCGAGAAAGCGCGAGCTTGTGAGGCGTACGGAGCCGAAGTCGTCCAGTTGAGTGTGGGCCCGGAATTGTTCTTCACTTACCTCGATCTTCTTGATGAGACGGGATATTTCAATGCCTCGCTCTATTCGCCCTACGGCATCATGGGGATCGAGACCCTCGGCCATGAGATTGCCACCGAGATGAAAGAGAAATACGGTAAATATCCGGAAGTCGTCGTGGTGACCAATGCCGGGGGCGGAAACCTCACGGGGACCGCGCGCGGTATCCGCCGTGCCGGAGGGAAAGACACGGCGATCTATGCGGCGAGTGTGAACCTCGAGGGACTCCACATGGCCAGCGACAAGGATTTCAACCGCAAGTCCTTCACCACGGGACACACGGGGTTCGGTCTGCCTTTCGCCACCAACCCGGACCGGACCGACGTCCCCAGAAGTGCCGGCCGCCCCATGCGCTATATAGACCGCTACTTCACCGTCAATCAGGGGAGCGTGTTCTTCGCGACGGAAATGTTGGCGGTTCTCGAAGGACTTGAACGAGGCCCCGCGGGAAACACCTCTCTCGCCGTCGCTTTCAAACTGGCCCAAGAAATGAAGGAAGACGAATTCATCGTCGTCCAGGAGACCGAATACACAGGTGCCGGAAAACATCATCAGCCGCAACTCTCTTTCGCCAAGAAGAACGGCATCGAGATCCGTTTCGGGAAACCCGAGGCGGAAATCCCGGGAGAAAACATCGTGTTGCCGAAAAGCGCGCGCGACATCAGTCTCAAGGAGCTCGATCTCGACCGGATCCGCTCGTCCTATCTGAAACGTTACCGCGACCAGTCGTTGACGGATGAGGATTACCGCTATCTGGCGGATGAACTCCGGGTGGACACGGAGAAAATCAAAGCATTGTTGAAGGAGATGAAAGCATGAAGGAAAGAAAGGACGATTATCAGGAGCGAAGAAAACATCTCGAGAACATGTCCGACGACGAATTGAAGAAATACTTCTTTGAACTGGCGGATAAGATTGTCGACCCTCTTGTGGAGATGGGCCGGAACCATACATCCAAATCGATTGAGCGCAGCGTCCTTCTCCGGATGGGCTTCTCGAGCATCGAAGCCAAGGAGGTTGTCGACAAACTGGCGGAAAACGACCTTCTTTCCAAGGGGGCCGGACATTGTGTCTACAGGCTCTCCAAGGACAAGGAGATGGAAATCCGCAAGGCCGGAATCCTTCTTGCCGAAGGAGAACACATCGATTATCTGAAGGAGGTTCTTTGAGCCATGGACTTGAAACCGGACAAGAAACTGGACATCCACAAGATTCTCGATGGGCTGGAAAATTACCGACCGAAACGTCGGGGCTGGACATGGAGAAAGAAGAAGACTGTGCAATTGGGCCCCTTTGAATACAAGCAGGCGAGCGAATCCCTGAAACGCTCGATACCCCTGCCGAGTGCGAGCTATCTCGGGGGAATCGACCCCCAACCCGACAGTGTGGTGACGGCCGAGATCGCATCGGGGCGTTTCGAGGACGACATCCGCAGGTTCCGCATGGCAGCCTATCATGGCGCCGACCACATCATGGTCATCCGAACGGCCGGCCAATCGCATTTCGACGGACTTCTCGAAGGGACACCGCAGGGCGTGGGTGGCATCCCCATCACCAGAAAACAGCTGCGTGCCCAAAGGAAGGCGCTCGATTATATCGAGGAAGAGGTCGGAAGACCGATCAACTACCACTCCTACGTTTCCGGGGTGGCCGGGCCCGAAATAGCCGTTCTTTTTGCGGAAGAAGGGGTCAACGGCGCCCACCAGGATCCTCAATACAATGTCCTCTATAGAAACATCAACATGGTCCGCAGTTTCGTGGACGCCGCTGAGAGCAAGAAAGTTCTCGCTTGGGCCGACATCGCCCAGATCGACGGCGCTCACAATGCGAACGCAACGGCACGGGACGCCTGGAAGGTCATGCCTGAGCTACTCGTCCAACACGCAATCAACTCCGTGTACTCCGAGAAGGCGGGCATCAAGCCCGAGAACATCTGTCTCTCCTCCGTCCCTCCCGCAGCACCGCCTTCACCCGATCTCAAATTGAACCTCCCCTATGCCATCGCTTTGCGGGAATTTTTCGACAAATACAAGATCCGCGCCCAGATGAACACCAAATACATGGATTCCTCGACACGCGAGGCGACGGTCACCCATGTCTTGAACTTGCTCATCTCCCGTCTGACGAGTGCCGACATCCAAAGCACGATCACACCCGATGAAGGGCGGAACGTCCCCTGGCACGTCTACAACATCGAGGCGCTCGACACCACCAAACAGGCCATGACGGGCATGGACGACATGTTGAGCATGGTAGGAATCAAAGACGAAGGCCATCTCTATGACAAGAAACGGGAAATCCAGGAACGCGCCGTCTTGATGATGGAAGAGATCCTTGAACTCGGCGGCTATTTCGAAGCTGTCGAGGCCGGTATGTTCGTCGACAGCGGCGAGTATCCCGAAAGGAACGATGATGGCATCCACCGAGAAATCGAAGGCGGCATCGGCGCGAACACCGTCATCAAGCGTGATCCGAACTACATGGCCCCCGTGACGGCGCATTTCGGCCACAACAACGTCGAACAATACGACCCTTCAGCCAAAGAAGACCCCGCGAAACTCATCGACGGTTCGACGTTTGAAAAACCCGATAAAATCCAATACATCGACGAACTCGACGAGACGGACAATGTGTATCTACGGTTGCAGGAAAACGAGAAGTATCGGAATTCCGACCTTGTCAAGCCGGAAGTCGAATGGCTCGCCGACGGTGTGGTCACCGTGGACCTCTTCTTCCCCGTGGATAAGAAAATCGCCGCGGAAGCGGCCCTTGAGACGGGACGCCGCATGAATCTCAAGGATGTCGAGGTCATCCATACGGAAATCCTCCATCCGAGTGAAGGCACTCGGGTGCAAATCAAGGGGAGAGTCGATTTCGACATCGACATAAGTGAGCTCGAACTCCCCGAGGAGATCGAGACCATCCCCGAAGATGAAATCTTCACGTATGTGAAGGAGAATCCTATCCACGTGATCGCGGGTACGGGCGGTGACGATGAACACAGCGTCGGCATCCGCGAGGTCCTCGACATCAAACACGGAGGTATCGAGAAATACGGGTTCAACTACACCTATCTCGGCACGAGCGTGCCTATCGAGAAATTCGTCGATGCGGCTATCGAGATGGATGCCGATTGCATCATGATGTCCACCATCATCAGCCATGACGAAACCCACTACAAGAATATGAGGAAACTCCACGATTATGCCGTGGAAAAAGGCGTGCGCGACAAGTTGATCCTTCTCGCCGGCGGCACGCAGGTGACGCCTGAACTCGCCCGCAAGAACAAGGTCGACCAAGGTTTCGGCCGCGGTACGAAGGGTCATCACGTGGCGAGCTTCATCGTGGATAAACACAAAGAGAAGAGCAACCATGAAGATTGAATGCCTCGTGGCCGAGATCGGCAGTACCACCACGGTCGTCAACGCGTTCCGCGTCGGAAACGACCCCGCCTTTCTCGGCCGGGGTGTGTCCGTGACCACGGTGGATACGGATGTGACCGAAGGGTTGCAAGTTGCCATCGAGGATTTGCGGGAAAATCTCGGTGCCGACGAGATTTCCTACGACGAGATGTTCGCCACATCGAGCGCGGCCGGCGGTCTCAGGATGACGGTTTCGGGACTTGTCTACGAGATGACCGTCCGGGCCGCCAGAGAAGCCGCGTTGAACGCCGGTGCGAACATCCACCTCATCACGGCGGGCGATCTGGAAGAGGATGACATCGAACGCATCAAGGACATCAGACCGAACATCATCCTCATCTCCGGCGGCACCGACTACGGTGAGAAACGCACGGCATTCGGGAATCTGAAAAAGGTCGAACAACTCGCGTTGAACATCCCCATCATCTATGCCGGCAACGTGGAGAACCACTACCGCATCGGGAAGTATTTCGCGAAAAGCGCCCAAAAGCCCTATCTCTCGATTGTCGAGAATGTCTATCCGCGTGTCGACCACTTGAACATCCATCCCTTGCGGAAGAAAATCTACGAGACGTTCGAGAAGCACATCATCCACGCCAAAGGCATGCAACATGTGAAAGAGATGGTTAAACAGGGCATCATGCCCACCCCGGGAGCGGTGATGGAAGGCACCATGCATCTGCACGAGATATTGGGCAATGTGGCCGTCATCGATGTGGGCGGCGCGACGACGGATGTGCATTCGATCACGCATCCGAGCGAGGAGTTCGCCCCATACAGCGAAGGCGAGGCCAAGGAGAAACGGACGGTCGAAGGCGATCTCGGGGTCTTTTTGAATCATCGCAAGGTCATGGACCATGTCGGGGAACAGTGGTTCCACAAAAGACTGAAAAAGACGCCCGAGGATTTCGAAGAACTTCTCGCCGGCTATGCCCAGATTCCTTCTAACGATGAAGAGCGGCGTTTCGTAAAAGAGCTCGCCCGCGTGTGTGTGTTTCAGGCCTTGGACCGGCATATCGGCGATTTGCGCGACGTCTATACTTCGGGAGGCCGGAAAGTCATTCCCGAGGGGCGGGATCTGACGCGGATCCAATCGATCGTGTTGACCGGCGGTGCGCTCGTACATCTCGAAAACACCCAAGACATCGTGAAGGAGTATCTGAAAAACCGCCCGAAAAAACTCGTCCCCAAAGGCGGCGTGCGCATCCTGAAAGACCATGACTACATCCTCGCCAGTCTGGGTGTGCTCTCTTTGAAACATCCCGAAGCCACAGCTACGCTCCTCAAACATACCCTGCGGATCGGAGAAGATTGACATGTATCCGAGAATTTTGATCGATACCGGTAAATATCGCGACAACGTTCGTGAGATGAAAAAACTCTGTGCCCGCCAAGGTCTCACCCTGATGGGTGTGACCAAAGTCTTTTGCGCGGTGGACGAATTGGTCGACGTATTGAACGACGAAGAAGTCGATTTCATCGCTGATTCACGCATCGAGAACCTTCGTACGATGGAAACCCCGCTTCCCAAAGTCCTTTTGCGCCTTTCTTCCAAACATGAAGTCGCCGAAGTCGTCCTTCACGCCGACTATTCGCTCAATTCCGACATCGACACCATCCGGATGTTGGACGGGGCGGCCGTCGAGAAAGATAAGAAACACGGCATCATCCTCATGGTCGATATCGGCGATCTCCGGGAAGGCATCTATTATCGGAAGGACATCGTCTCCGTCGCCAAGGAGATCGCTACGATGCAAGGTGTCTATCTGGCCGGCATGGGAACCAATCTGACCTGTTATGGAGGGGTGATTCCCGATGCCGTCACCCTGCGACGACTTGTCAAGGTCGTCACTGATGTCGAGGAAGCGATCGGAAGAGAACTCGAGATCGTCTCGGGAGGGAATTCCTCCCACATTCCCCTCCTGCAGGAGGACATCCACATCGACAAGGTCAACAACCTCCGTGTCGGCGAGGCCCTCGCTCTCGGCAGAGAGACCGCCTACGGCAAATTGGTCCCCGGTTTCCACGACGACGTCTTCATTCTGGAAACGGACATCCTGGAAATCGGTGAGAAACCTTCGGTTCCCCAAGGGACGATCGGTATGGACGCTTTCGGCAAAAAACCGACCTTCAAGGACAAAGGCGTGATGAAAAGGGCCATTTTGGCCATAGGCAAACAGGATGTCGAGCACACCGAACTGGAGCCCCTTGATTCGGCGATCGAACTCATCGGCAGCAGCAGCGACCATGTCATCGCCGACCTCACAGAATCGAAAACCTCCTATGAAACCGGCGACGTCCTCCGTTTCAAACTGACCTACGGAAGCCTACTCAGTCTCATGACGTCGCCCTATGTGGTGAAGAGATATGTTTGAGAGACACCGTCCCACATGGGTGGAGATCCATCTGGACAACCTCTATCACAACTGGCGCATCATGAATGACCATATCTCGCCCAAGATGGTCATCCCCGTTGTCAAGGGGGACGCCTATTCCCACGCATTGCCCCCCGTCGTCCGTTATTTTTGGAAGAAGGGTGTCGGACTTTTCGCTACGAGCCTCCTCGAAGAGGCGTTGGAAGCGAAAAGGGCCGCACCGGATTCCGAGGTCCTCGTCATGGGTGCCGTCCTCCCCGAGGATTTCGATCGCCTCGCCGAGAGCGGCATCATGTTCACGGTATCGACCGAGGAACTTTTCCGGAAAGCCCTGGCGCATCCCGGTCCCTTGCGCATCCACCTCAAGGCGGACACCGGCATGCACAGACGGGGGTTTGTCGATGAAGAGGAGATCGCCCGTGTCGCCAAGAAGGCTTTCGAAGCGGAAAACATCCGCTTGGAAGGAATCTACACCCATTTCGCCACCGCGGACGACGATGAGAAATACTTGCTTGGACAAAAGGCGAAATTCGAACGGATGCTCGATAAACTCGAAAAACGACCGCCCATGGTCCATGCGAGCAACACATCGGCCATCATGAAATATGAACGCGATATTCCCCACACCACCCACGCCCGGATGGGCATCGGGCTCTATGGTACGTCTTTGGAAGAGAAAAATTGCGGTTTCAATCTGAAGGAGACATTCACACTGAAGTCGAAAATCATCGAAATCAAGGAACTGAAAAAAGGTGACCGCATCAGCTACAATCTCACCTATGAGGCACAAACGGATGAACGCATCGCCGTACTCCCCATCGGCTATGCGGACGGTTTCATCCGCAAAAACCAAGGCGGCCAGGTCGTCATCGGGAATGACCGTTACACGATTGTCGGCCGCATCTGCATGGACCACACCTTCGTCAGAGTGGACGAACATGTCCATGTCGGCGACACGGCGGTGCTCATCGGCGGCGGTATCCATGTCGATGAAGTGGCGGAACGCACAGGAACGATCAACTACGAGGTGTTCTGCCAGATATCCGCCCGCGTTCCGCGAATCCATATCGGTGAGGATGGTGAAACATGATCAACGTCTATTCGGAAATCGGCCCCTTGAAAAGCGTGTTGTTGCATCGACCGGGCGAGGAACTGGAGAATCTCACCCCGAGGAATCTCCGCAGGCTCCTTTTCGACGACATCCCTTACCTCGACGTGGCGTTGAAAGAACATGACGCTTTCGCCGATACATTACGAAAGGAAGGGGTGGAGGTGCTCCATCTCGTCGACATGGTGAGTGAAGCCCTCGATGCCAACCCCGAAGTGCTTCCGAGCTTCATCAAGCGTTTCATCGACGAGGCGGATGTGAAATCGGAAAAACTCCGTCAAGCCATCCAGCGTCATCTTGCGAAGATGAAGACCGCCGACATGGTGAGAAAAATGATCGAAGGCATCCGCACGACGGACATCCCCTCGTTCGAGGGGCATTCGATCATGGACATGCTGGAATCGGAGTACCCCTTCTATACCGACCCCATGCCGAACATCATCTTCCAAAGAGACCCGTTCGCTTCCATCGGAAGGGGCGTCTCCCTCCACCGGATGAACACAGCGACCAGACAGCGCGAGACCTTCCTGAGCGAATACATGTTGAGCTATCATCCCCGTTTCAAGGTGAAAGACCTCCCCCACTACTACTCCCGCCACGAAGGGGATTCGCTTGAAGGCGGCGACATTCTCGTTCTGAACGAGAAGACACTCATGGTCGGGATCAGTGCCCGGACCAGTCCCTATGCCATCGAGAAACTCGCCAAGAATCTGTTCGACCATGAGGAGAGTTTCAAGACCGTGCTCGCCTTGAACATCCCCAAGACCCGCGCCTTCATGCATCTCGACACCGTTCTCACCCAGGTCGACCACGGCATGTTCACCGTCCATCCCGGCATCCTCAAGGACTTGCGGGTGTTCTCGCTCACCAAGAAGCACAATCATGTGCACACAGAGAAGTTGCAGGGAAATCTGGACGATATTCTCGCGACGCATCTCGAACGTCCCGTCGAACTCGTCCATTGCGGCGGAGACGATGTCGTCGCGAGCGAAAGAGAACAATGGAGCGACGGGGCGAACACCCTGGCCATCGCCCCGGGGAAGGTCATAACCTACTCGAGGAACCATGTCACGAACCGTCTTCTACGGAAAAAGGGCGTCACGGTGATCGAGATTCCCTCGAGCGAACTTTCCCGAGGCCGGGGAGGACCCCGCTGCATGAGCATGCCCTTGGAAAGAGAATCTTTGCCAAACAAAAGCAGAAACCGCTGACGAAGGAGGATGAAACATGAATCTCGAAGGAAGAAGCCTTGTCACACTGCTCGACTTCACCAAGCAGGAGATCGAGCATCTCCTCGACCTTGCCGCCCGATTGAAGAAAATGAAACGGGAAGGAAAGCCGCACCGTTATCTCGAGGGCAAAAACGTCGCTTTGCTCTTCCAGAAGGATTCCACGAGGACCCGTTGCGCCTTCGAGGCCGGAGCCTACGACCTCGGCATGGGTGCGACCTATCTCGGCCCGAGCGGCTCACAGATGGGCAAGAAGGAATCCATCAAGGATACGGCGAGGGTTCTCGGAAGGATGTACGACGGCATCCAGTTCAGGGGATTTGCCAATTCGGATTGTGAACTGCTCGCCGAATATGCCGGCGTACCCGTGTGGAACGGTCTGACCGACAGGTTCCATCCGACCCAGGTGTTGGCCGACCTTTTGACGATCAAGGAGCATCTCGGCCGTATCGAGGACGTGAAATTCGCATATGTGGGCGATGCCCGCAACAACATGGGCAACAGCCTCATGATCGGTTGCGCCATATGCGGCCTCCATTTCCGGGCTGTGGCCCCGAAAGAGCTCTGGCCGGAAGAGTCTTTGGTGGAAAAATGCAAAGAACTCGCCGAGGGAAGCGGCGGTTCCATCACCATGACCGAAGACCGAGAAGAAGGCACCCACGGGGTCGATGTGGTATATACCGACGTGTGGGTCTCACTCGGTGAGCCCAAGGAGGTCTGGCGTCCCCGTCTGGCCGCTTTGAACGATTACCAGGTCGATACCGAAATGATGGACAATGCCGGTGAGAACGCCATCTTCATGCATTGTCTCCCTTCCTTCCACGGTGTGGACACCGAGATTGGCGCCGAGATCGCCAAGACGTTCGGGCATGAGTTCCCCCGGGTCAAAAACGGCGAGATGGAGGTCACGGACGAAGTCATCGAGAGCGAAAAAAGCAAGGTGTTCGATGAAGCGGAAAACCGCGTCCATACCATCAAGGCCGTCATGTTGGCCACAATGTCAAAAACCCGCGATTGATGAAAGAAGCCTCGACCGGAGGCTTTTTTTATTGCTTGCATCATTGGGAGAGGCTATAATGGAAACAGATACAAGACGACAATGACCCACAAGGTGATGAGACATGCAGATTCTGCTGGTCTTTTTTCTATACGCCTTCCTCGGTTGGGCCCTGGAAGTCGCCTACTACGCGGTAAAGGAGAAGCGGTTCGTCAACCGCGGTTTTCTTCACGGGCCTTTCGTCCCCATCTATGGGCTGAGCCTTGCTGTCATCCATCTTCTTATCGGAAGAATCTTTCCCGGGATTCCGCCTTATGGTTTCATCGAAGTGTTCACCGTGTTCGCACTCGTCGTGATGGTGAGCACCCTTCTCGAACTTTTTGGCGGCATAATGCTCATGAACGCCTTCGAAGCGCGCTGGTGGGACTATTCCACGAACCGTTTCAATTACAGAGGATACATCTGTCTCAAATTCTCGCTCATATGGGGAGGGGTGGGCACGGCCACGATCCTGGGCCCACACCTCTATGTCGCACAACCTCTGTTGGCGGAGATGGATCCGCGGTTGCGCAATGTTCTCGCCTTGAGTCTTCTCACCGTCCTTTTCCTGGATGCGACAGCAACGGTTTTCGCCATGGCCGCTTTCAAACGCCTCTTGCGCCAGATCCGCCACAACGCCAAAAGACTGCATGAGACTTCGGAATCTCTGAACGACGCCGTTAGGGATTTCCGCTTCCAGGCTTTCCGTTCGCATGTCGGAACCTTCTTGAACAACCTCCGGAAGAACGAACGTATCGCCTCTTTGAAGGAAGGACTGGATAGGATCAGGAATACGGCCAAGAACTTGCGTCAGAAACGCGTGACCCAAGAATTCGAGTCATTGACGAAAATCATGCGTCGGATTACCGAGAACCGTCTCTATCGAGCTTTCCCCGATGTGCGCATGAACACATCCTTCAAAAATGAAGGCGACAAGAAGAAGGAGGAGGAGAAGGATGCCGATGAGTGAGAAATACGACCGCTTCTTCGCATTGGCGGAAGACATCCTCCATCACCCCTCTTTCCAAAGACAAAGAACCTACCGCCATCATACCGCCAGCCTTTTCGAGCACTCCATCCTTGTCGCTTATCGCGCCCAGCGGATCGCGAAACGTTTCAGCCTCGATGAAAAAAGCATCGTCCGCGGGGCTCTGCTTCATGATTTTTTCCTCTATGATTGGCATGTCGAGGGAAGAAAGGTCAGAAAGCCCCTCTTCAAGAAACACGGATTCACCCATGCAAAACGGGCATTGGACAATGCCACCTTCTATTTCGATCTCAACTCCCGCGAACAAGACATCATCCTGAAGCACATGTTCCCTTTGAACTGGAAACCGCCGAGGTATCTGGAAAGTTGGATTGTCAACCTCGTGGACAGCGTCGTGACAATCAAGTAGTACTTCCGCCGCTCCGGGAAGGACAAGAATCCGCTCTTGCGGTATGTGGAAGAACGGATAAAAAAAGAGTCGGGCCCTTGAGTGGGCCCGGCTCTTTACGTTTCGGTCCGCAAGCGTTGGATGAAGAACTCCACCATGGTGACGATGATGATGAGGATGGCGGTCCAGGCGAAGACGTGGTCGTATTGCAGGTTGATGCGTCCCCGATAGAGCATGTTGCCGATGCTTTGCGGCGATTGGGCGATGAATTCGGCCATGACGAGAACCTTGAATCCGAGGCCGATGCTTTGCAAGAAACCTGTCTTGATATAGGGGAAGGCCAAGGGGAGATAGACTTTGGCCATTTTTTTCCGCCAAGGCACCTTCTCCAGAAGGAGTGCCCATTTCAAGGTCTTGCTGATGTTCAGCACACCCTGTTTCGCTGCCTCGAAGACGAGGGGGAAGATCATCAAGAACGTGATGATATAGAGCGAACGGGTATGGCCGTAGAGGATCAGGATGATGACGATGAGCGAAGCGACAGGGAGGGTCCTGAGACTGGTCACGACCGGGCGCATCATGGTCGCGAATACCGGTGTGAAACCGGCCATGGTCCCGAGAAGGACGCCCGCCAGGGACGCCGTGCCGATAGCAACGACAAGTCTTGCGAAGGAGCGGAGTATGACCAGATAGGCATCCTTGTCGGAAAGCAAAACGATGAAGGTGTCCCATACTTGTCTCGGATAGGGGAAGAAATCCGGTTTTCCGATGCGCATGGCCTGGATTTGCCAAAGAGTGAGGATGATCCCGATGGTGAGAAAATAGAGCAGGTATTTTTTCATCAGTCACCCGGGTAGTAGAAATCGTCATCCGGAAGACGTCCGCGGATGAGATCGGGATTGAAATCGAGGATCCTGCCGAAGTATTCCTCCAGGTCCTCGCGGGATTCGAGGGCCGTCTTGAAGGCTATATTGCTGCGGGGGATCGCTTCCTCGAGGATGTGCTTGGGAAAATCATAATCCAGGGCCGTGGCATACTCGGCGACGAGGACGGGATCCTCGTTCGCCATTTGCACACTTGTTTCGATGTGTTGCAGATAGACATCCACGATGTCGGCGGGAAGGGTGTCCTTGACGAAGATGCCTGCCTGAGGATAGGCATCTTTGCCGGTCATCTCGCGCCAGGCCTCCTGCAGGTCGATGACATGGAGGTCTTCCATATCATGTTGACCCATGCTCAACACGGGCTCGGCCAGGAGCACAATGGCTTCGGTCTCCGTTTTCAGGGTGGCCAGAGCCGTCTGCACGGAATCGACATAACGGATGGAAGGCTCATCATCGAAGTCGTGTTCGGAAAGAAGCGAACGAGTGATGATGTCGGGTGTCGCGTTTTCCCCGAAAAGGGTGATTTCCTCGCCATCGACATCGGCGAGCGTGTTGATGGGCGATGTGGAGACCAGATAGAGGTTCCCCCAAGTCACAGTGGCGGCGAACCGGTAGGGGACATCCCCCGTCGCAATCAGGTTGGCGCCGAGGTTCGTGGGGGCGAAGATGATATCGTGACTTTCACTGATGAAAGCCGCACTGAGGGGCTCGGCACCGCTCACGATGTCAATCGTGTAATCCGTTCCTTCAATCGTGGGGCGAGTGTATTGGAAATACGTCTGGGAAAGACTCGGGCTTCCGCTGGGAGCCATGATTTTCAGTTCGCGCTCTTTGTCACTTTCACAAGCGGCGAGCATAAGAATTGTCGTTAACGTGAAGAAAAGCAAAAACATATTTTTCATGTGCAATCGACCTCCGGGACTATGTTATACTGGAAGCGGCCAAAAAGATGTAACTCATGTTACGGTGGTGAAAAAATGTCAATCAAAGATGTCCTCGGGATTCCCGAGGTGAAACGACGGATCGCACTCCCCTGCCACTACCCCCAAGGCTACACCATCCATCACGAGCAAGACCTCTGCGACAGCGTCGGCATCGTTCTCGAAGGTGTGGTGACGATGGTGCACCACACAGCCAAGGGTGGAGCCGTGTTGCTTGCCGAGCTGGAAGCCGAGTCCCTCTATGGCGACTTCTTGGTCCATGCCAGCACTCCCCGTTACCCGGGGGATATCGTCGTGAAAGAGAACGCAGCCATCGTGCACATCGACAAAGAGGACATCGAGGAGCTCTTGCGTTCATCATCCGCTTTCCGCGATTTCTACATGCGGCATATCGGTGACAAGGCACTGTCTTTCAACATGCAGAACAAACTCCTCCGGCAACCCACTTTGCGAGACAAGGTCCTTTTCCATATTGAACAAACACGCACGCGTACGGGAAAACCGAAACTCGAATTCCGAAGCAAAGCGGAACTGGCCCGTTATTACAACGTGCAAAGACCCTCCCTTTCACGCGAGCTGGCGAGAATGAAAGCCGAAGGACTGATTGATTACAACCTGCGAAACTTGTGGCTTTTGTGAAGATGGAAGCCTTCTATATAAAAATGCGAAGAAACCCCTTGCAAACCTGAAGTTTTTTTGGTAACATATCAAAGACTTTGCAAGAAGTCCGGCTGTGAAGCGGGAGGTTGTCGACACACCGATAGGCGTTGTCTTGGTATGTCGAGGAAATTTCCGCGGAGCAAGTCTATGAACATGATTGTAGGCGAAAGGAGGAACAACGCATGGCAAGCCAAAACATCCGTATCCGGTTGAAGTCGTACGACCACAGGTTGCTCGACCAATCGGCGAAGAAAATCGTGGAAACGGTGAAAAAAGCCGGATCGAAAGTGTCCGGCCCGATTCCTTTGCCGACGGAAAAAGAGGTGTTCACGGTGCTGAGGAGCGTGCATGTCAACAAGAAGTCGCGCGAACAGTTCGAGCGTCGCACGCACAAGCGACTCATCGACATCGTCGATCCCAATCCGCAGACCATCGACAGCCTCATGCATCTGGATCTTCCGTCCGGCGTGGACATCATTCTAAAATAATCCATACACAGGAGGTGTACTCATGGCCAAAGGTATCTTAGGAACGAAGATGGGGATGACCCAGGTTTTCGACGAAGAGGGCCAACTCGTCCCCGTGACTGTTGTACAGTGCGACCCGAACGTCGTTCTGCAGAAAAAGACCGTCGAGAACGACGGTTACGAAGCCGTCCAACTCGGCTACAAGGACAAGCCCGAACGGCTCGCGAACAAACCCGAGCGCGGCCACTTCAAGACGGCCGGCGCCACTCCTAAGCGCTACGTCAAAGAGATTGCCGGAGAAGAGCTGGGCAGTTTCGAGGTAGGTCAGGAGATCAGAGTGAATATATTCGAGCCCGGTGAAGTCGTCGATGTGACCGGGACTTCGAAAGGGAAGGGATTCCAAGGAAACATCAAGCGGCACAACCAGTCCCGCGGTCCGATGTCCCACGGTTCGCATTCCCACAGATCCCCGGGATCCATCGGCACCACCAATCCGAACCATGTCCTTAAGGGTATGAAAATGCCCGGACACATGGGGCATGAGACCGTGACGATCCAGAATCTGACAATCGTCAACGTCGACGAGGAACGGAACCTCATTCTCATCAAGGGGAACGTCCCCGGACCGAGAAAGGGCCTCGTCACGGTCAAAAACGCCATCAAAGGCGAACCCGTCTCACCCTTGGACCCCCAACAATACGCCCCGGAGAAAAACGACTCGGAAGAGTCCTCCGAACAGTAGTCGAAAGGAGAATGAACGATGCCTAAAGTCACCCTGCTCAACCAAAGCGGAGAGAACGTCGGTGAAATCGACCTGACAGACACGGTATTCGGCATCCAGCCGAATGAACAGGCCCTTTTCGACGTCGTGAAAGCGCAAAGAGCCACAATGCGCCAAGGCACGCACAAAGCCAAAACCCGCGCAGAGGTCCGCGGCGGAGGACGGAAACCCTGGCGTCAAAAGGGCACGGGACGTGCCCGTCAGGGATCCATCCGCTCACCCCAGTGGGTCGGCGGCGGCGTGGTCTTCGCCCCCGCTCCGAGGGACTATACGCTGAAAATCAACCGCAAAGTCCGGCGGCTCGCTTTGAAAAGCGCCCTCTCATTGAAATTGAAAGACGATTCCCTCATCGTGCTTGACAATCTGGCTTTTGAAAGCCCGAAGACCAAGGCGATGCTCGAAGTGTTGGAAAAACTCCAGACCGGCAAGGATTGCCTGGTCGTCCTTCCCGAGAGGGACGCCAATGTCGAACGTTCCGCGAACAATCTTCCCAACGTCCGCGTCACCACGGTACGTGAGGCGAGCGTCCTCGACATCATGGATGCCGACTCGATCATCACCACAAAAGATGCCGTGAAAGTCATCGAGGAGGTGCTTTCATAATGCTTGCCAGTGAAATCGTCAAGCGCCCCGTCATCACTGAGAAAAGCATGTTGCTTGTCGAAAAAGAGAACCAATACACATTCATCGTGGACAAACGCGCGAACAGGATCCAGATCCGCAAGGCCATCGAAGAACTGTTCGAAGTCGAAGTCGTCAAGGTCAACGTCATGAACATGAAACCCAAAAGGAAACGCGTCGGGCGTTACGAAGGCTTCAAGAGCGCCGAAGCGAAAGCCGTTGTCACGCTCGCCGAAGGCAACAGCATCGAGATCTTCTCTTCATAATGCGCATGCGAAAAAGGAGGTTACCACCATGGCTTTGAAAAAATACAAGCCCGTCACGAACGGCAGGAGGGGCATGACCTCTTTGGACTTCTCGGAGGTCACGGCCACCAAGCCGGAAAAATCCCTCGTCGTGACGCTCGAGAAGAAAGCCGGCCGGAACAACCAAGGACGTATCACCGTCCGTCATCGCGGCGGCGGTGTCAAGAGGAAATACCGTCTCATCGATTTCAAGCGCGACAAGGACAACGTCCCCGCCCGCGTCGCCACGATCGAGTATGATCCCAACCGCAGCGCCCTCATCGCCCTTCTCCATTACAAGGACGGCGAGAAGCGCTACATCATCGCTCCGAAAGGGCTGAAGACGGGCATGACCATCATGTCGGGACCCGATGCCGATGTGAATGTGGGCAACGCGAAGCCGTTGAACACCATTCCCGTCGGAACCGTCATCCACAACATCGAGCTTTCCCCGGGCAAGGGTGGACAACTCGTCCGCTCCGCCGGTACGAGAGCCCGCATCGACGGCCGGGAAGAGAAGTATGTGCTCGTCCGTCTCGCCAGCGGCGAGGTCCGGAGGATCCTCGGGACATGCCGCGCCACCATCGGTGAAGTCGGCAACGAGGACCACGAGCTCATCAACATCGGCAAGGCCGGCCGCAACCGCCATCTGGGCAAACGTCCCACCGTCCGCGGTTCCGTCATGAACCGTACCGACCATCCCCACGGTGGCGGCGAGGGGCGTCAGCCGATCGGTCTCAAGAGTCCCTTGTCCCCTTGGGGCAAGAAGACCCTCGGTCTCAAGACCCGCAGAAAGAAGAAAGCCAGCTCGCGTCTCATTGTCAGAGAACGCAAGCGGAAGAAGAAATAGGAGAGGAGGAACTCAGTTATGGCACGCTCATTGAAAAAGGGACCCTTTGTTGACGAGCATCTCATGAAGAAGGTCCAGACATTGAACAAGGAAAACAAGAAGAAAGTCGTCCAGACGTGGTCGCGCCGTTCGACGATCTTCCCCGAGTTCGTCGGTCACACCATCGCCGTGTACAACGGGAAGGAACATGTCCCCGTATACATCACCGAGGACATGGTCGGCCACAAGTTGGGAGAGTTCGCTCCTACCCGGACTTTCCGCGGTCATGAAAAAGACAGGAAAGCCGAAAGGAAGTAGAGGAGGACACATATGGAAGCGAAAGCACAAGCCAGAACCGTTCGCATCTCGCCACGGAAAGTGAAACTGGTCATCGACCTCATCCGCGGCAAAGACGTAGGAGAGGCGTTCGCGATACTCAAACACACTCCCAAGGCGGCCGCGCCCATGGTTGAAAAAGTTCTCAAGTCCGCTGTTTCCAACGCCGAACACAACGAGGGGATGGACATCGAAAACCTCTATGTCAAAGAGGTGTATGTCGGCGCAGGGCCCACGTTAAAAAGATTCCGCCCACGGGCCCAAGGACGTGCGTCACAAATTTTGAAGAGGACGAGCCACACCACCATCGTCGTGGCCGAGAAAGAGTGAAGGAGGCTATTCAATGGGTCAAAAAGTAAGTCCGATAGGTTTACGAGTAGGCATCATCCGAGACTGGGACTCCCGCTGGTACGCGAACAGGAACGATGTTCCGGACTTATTGCATGAAGACATAAAAATCCGCGAACTCCTGGAAGATCTCTATGAGAATGCCGCGGTTTCCAGAATCGAGATCGAACGTTTGAAGAACCGCATCGTCATCACCGTCCATACCGCCAAACCCGGCATGGTCATCGGCCGTGAAGGTTCCGTCAAGAACCAGGTCGTCGCCAAGCTCAAGGATTTGACCGGCAAGGAGATCATCCTGAACGTTGTGGAAATCAAAAAGCCTGAACTCGATGCGAAACTCGTCGCCGACAGCATCGTCAAGCAGCTCGAGAACCGCGCCTCTTTCCGGCGCGTGCAGAAAATGGCGATCCAACGGGCGATGCGTTCCGGCGCCAAAGGCTGCCGCACGCTCGTCTCCGGACGTCTCGGCGGCGCGGAAATCGCCCGACAAGAGGGCTACAACGAAGGGAACGTCCCCTTGCACACCTTGCGCGCGGACATCGACTATTCGATGCGCGAGGCGAGGACGACCTATGGGAAACTCGGCGTGAAGGTATGGATCTACAAAGGTGAAATCCTGCCCAAGAAGAAGGGGGCCGACTGATATGTTGATACCCAAGAGAACGAAATACCGTCGCCCTCACCGCGTTTCCTACGAAGGCAAGGCGAAAGGCGGCACCACGGTCAGTTTCGGCGACTATGGTCTGCAGGCCCTTGAAGGCGCCTGGATCACCAGTCGGCAGATCGAAGCCGCACGCATCGCCGTCAACCGCTTCATGAAACGTCAGGGAAAACTCTGGATTCGCATCTTCCCGCATCTGGCCAAGACCGCCAAGCCGCTGGAAGTGCGCATGGGTTCCGGTAAGGGCGCCCCGGAGGGATTCGTGGCCGTCGTCAAGAAGGGCACCGTCATTCTCGAAGTCGCCGGTGTTTCCGAAGAGGTGGCCCAGGAAGCTCTCCGTCTCGCATCCCACAAGCTTCCCGTCCGGACGAAGATGATCCGGCAAGAAAGTGGTGATTTCAGTGAAAACTAACGAAATCCGCGAATGGGATACCCAAAGAATCGAACAGGAAATCGCCGCTCGCAAGAAAGAACTCTTCGACCTCCGTTTCCAACAAGCGACGGGGTCGCTTGAGAACACAGCCCGCATCCGCAATGTGAAAAAGGCCATTGCCCGCATGAAGACCGTGCTCAACGAGCGGAACGCGAAATAGGATGAGAGGAGAATTGCATGGAACGGAACAAGCGTAGAATCCTTACCGGGACCGTCGTTTCCACAGCCATGGACAAGACCATCTCGGTACTGGTCGAAAGATACGAACAGCATCCCAAATACAAAAAACGCATCAAACGCTCGAACAAGTTCGCGGCGCATGACGAGAAAAGCGAAGCGAAAGTCGGCGACAAGGTGAGAATCATGGAAACCCGCCCGTTGTCGAAAACGAAGAAGTTCCGCTTGCTTGAAATCGTGGAGAGCAAGGACCGGATCGAGAAGACCATATAAGGAGGTTCCTGAGGATGATCCAGCAAGAGTCCAGACTGAAGGTTGCCGACAATTCCGGCGCCCGGGAGATCGAAGCCATCAAGATCCTGGGCGGAACCGGCAAGAGATACGCATCCATCGGTGACATCATCACCGCCACCGTCAAACACGCCACCCCGGGCGGAACGGTCAAGAAGGGCGACATCGTCAAGGCCGTGATCGTCCGCACCGCCAAAGGTGTGCGCCGCCCCGACGGATCCTACATCCGTTTCGACGACAACGCCGCCGTCATCGTCCGCGAGGACAAATCCCCCCAGGGGACCCGCATATTCGGACCGGTGGCCCGCGAGCTTCGTGAAGAGGGGTTCACCAAAATCCTCTCGCTCGCTCCGGAAGTACTATAAAAGCGAAGGAGGAAACCGTATATGAAGATACGTAAAGGCGACAAGGTCCGCGTCATGAGAGGCGAGGACAGGGGCAAAGAAGGTTCCGTGATCAAGGTCTATCCCAAGACCGAACGCGTTCTCATCGAGGGCGTGAACGTAATCAAGAAGCACGCAAAGCCCTCTCAGGCCAACCCCGACGGCGGAATCCTCGAATACGAGGCGCCGATCAACGCATCGAACGTGATGCTCATCGCCAAGAAGGAACCGACCCGGGTCGGCTACAAGATTGTCACCGAGAGCGACAAGAAAAAGAGTGTCACCAAGAAAGTGCGTGTGGCAAAAAAAACCGGCGAGGTCCTAGACTAATGGGAGAGGAGGCACGAGCAGATGAACCGTCTACAAAAACGTTACACCGATGAAATACGCCCCTCACTCGTGGAGAAGTTCGACTATTCCACCGTGATGCAGGCGCCCAGAATAGAGAAGATTGTTGTGAACATGGGAATCGGCGAAGCCGTGGACAATCCCAAAGCGCTCGATGATGCCGTGACCGAACTGTCTTTGATCACCGGTCAGAAACCCGTTGTCACCCGCGCCAAGAAGAGCGTTGCCGCTTTCAAACTGCGTGAAGGCATGGCGATAGGGTGCAAGGTCACCCTCCGCGGAGAACGGATGTTCGACTTCCTCGACAAACTCATGAACATCGCGCTCCCCCGTGTACGCGACTTCCAGGGCGTGAGCCCGAAAGCCTTCGACGGACGGGGCAACTACACCCTCGGCATCAAGGAACAGCTGATTTTTCCCGAGATCGACTACGACAAGGTCAACCGCGTGCGCGGAATGGACATCGTGATCGTGACCACGGCTGAATCCGACGAAGAGGCGAAAGAACTGCTCGAGCGGTTCGGCATGCCGTTCAGAAAATACTAAGGAGGCTATGCATGGCTAAGAAATCCATGATTGCGAAACAGAAACGCCCGCAGAAATTCAAGGTCAGAGAATACACGCGGTGCCAACGCTGCGGTCGTCCGCGCGCTGTCATCCGCAAGTTCAAGCTTTGCCGTATCTGCTTCCGCGAACTCGCGTACAAGGGGCAAATCCCGGGCGTCAAAAAAGCAAGTTGGTAAAAATATTTTCCTGTGATTGGGAGGAGGCAATGAGACATGGCAATGACAGACCCTATTGCTGACATGTTGACACGCATCAGAAACGCGAACCAAATGAAAGCCCAAACCGTCGACATCCCGGCATCCAAGCTCAAGAAAGAGGTCTTGGAGCTCATGCGCGACGAAGGATATATCGCGAAAGTCGATGTCATCCGGGCGAAGCCCGTTGACAAGCTGCGCGTCACGATGAGATACAACGACAACGAACGCGTTGTCAAAGGCCTGAAACGCATTTCCAAACCCGGCCTCAGAGTATACGCCGGCAGCGGTGAACTGCCCAAGGTCCTCAACGGACTCGGCATCGCTGTCATTTCGACGTCCAAGGGTGTTCTCACCGACCGGGAAGCCCGCAAACAAAACGTCGGTGGCGAAATTCTGGCCTACATCTGGTGATCAATCAAAGGAGGTACGAAACATGAGTCGTATCGGGAAGAAACCCGTCGTCCTGCCTGAAGGCGTGAGTGCTCAGATCGACGGGCAGGACATAGAGCTGAAGGGCCCCAAAGGGACACTGAAAACCAAGGTGCACGAAACGTTGACCCTCACACTCGAAGACAACCGTGTCATCATCGACAGGAAAGACGAAACCAAGACCCAACGCATGCTCCACGGCACGGCACGCGCCCAACTCGAGAACATGACCGTGGGCGTGAGCAAGGGTTTCACCAAGAAACTCAAAATGGTCGGTGTCGGATATCGTGCCAAAAAACAGGGCAACAGACTTGTCGTCAGCGCCGGGTATTCGAGCGACGTCGAAGTCGACATCCCCGACGGCATCGAGGTCGAAGTGAACAAGAACACCGATATCACCGTCTCGGGAATCGACAAGCAGAGGGTTGGCGAATTCGCCGCCCATATCCGTGCGATCCGCAAACCGGAGCCCTATCAGGGCAAAGGCATCCGCTATGTCGACGAAAGGGTACGCCGCAAGGAAGGAAAAATCGCTAAATAGCAGTCAGGAGTGACGAATAGATGATCAACAAGAAACCAAGAAACGAGATGCGCAAGCAAAGACACCGCCGGGCGAGAATGGACCTCGTCGGCACCCCTTTGCGTCCGCGCTTGAGCGTATACCGTTCCAACAAGAACATCTATGCCCAACTGATCGATGATGTGAACGGTGAGACTCTCGTCAGCGCCTCGACAATCGAAGAAGACGCGGTAAAAGAAACCCGCGCCACCAAGAAGGGCGCCCAAGCGGTCGGCGAGCTTCTCGCCCAACGGGCACTCGAGAAGGAAATCAAGCGGGTCGTCTTCGACCGCAGCGGCTACCGCTATCATGGGCGTGTCAAGGCGCTGGCAGAAGCCGCACGCGCTCAAGGACTGGAATTCTAAGAAGGAGGTACTCCATGCAAAAAGACCGTAGAAAACGCAGAAAAAGAAGAAAGCGCGAAGAGAACATCTACGAAGAACGTGTCGTCAGCATCAGTCGCGTCGTGAAAGTCGTAAAAGGCGGCCGTCGCTTCCGTTTCAACGCGCTCGTCGTTGTCGGCGATAGGAAGGGGCAGGTCGGTTTCGGTACCGGCAAGGCCCAGGAGGTACCCGATGCCATCAGGAAAGCGATCGAGGAAGCCAAGCGGAACTTTGTCAAGGTGCCGATGTACGGCACGACGATTCCGCATGAGATCACCGGCAAACACGGGGGCGGACGCGTCTATCTGAAACCCGCCGTGGAAGGTACCGGTGTCATCGCCGGCGGACCCATCCGGGCCGTTTTGGAAGCTGCGGGCGTGAAGGACATCCTGAGCAAGTCGCTCGGGTCCGACTCCCCCATCAACATCGTCCGCGCCACCATGGACGCCATCCACAGACTGCGCACGGCTGACGAAGTCGCCCGCACACGCGGCAAGGAAACGAAAGAGATCCTCGGGTGAGGATTCCTCATCATCCCCTACATGTTGACGAAGAATAGGAGGTAGCCACATGAAACTTCACGAACTGAAACCGACCCCGGGTTCGACGAAGAAGAAAAAGCGTGTCGGCCGCGGCATGGGAAGCGGCACCGGCAAGCTCGCCGGCCGTGGACACAAAGGTCAGAAACAACGCGCCGGCTTCAGCCAGCCCGTCGGCTTCGAAGGCGGACAGACTCCCCTTTACAAACGTTTCCGCAAAGTCGGTTTCAAGAATCCCAACCGCAAAGAGTTCGCGACCGTGAATGTCGAACGGTTGAACCGCTATGAAGACGGTGCCGTCATCACGCCGGAAACACTCCTCGAAGATCGGGTGATTTCCCGGATGAAACATGGCGTGAAAATTCTCGGGAAAGGATCTCTCGAGAAGAAGGTGACCGTCAAGGCGCATAAATTCACATCGACCGCCGAAGAGAAGATCAAGGCCGCCGGCGGAAACATCGAGGTGATTTGATGGATACCATCAAGGCCGTATTCAAGAACAAGAGCCTGAGGAAGAAGATTCTTTTCACACTTTCGGTATTTTTGATCTACAGACTCGCGACGTTCATCCGCATGCCCCTCATCGACCCGACCCTCATCACCCAGTTCTTCGAGGAACAGGGTGGATTCCTGGGCATCATGGACGCCTTCACGGGACAGGCTTTGAGCAACTATTCCATCATCGCTTTGGGCATCGCCCCCTACATCACCGCCTCCATCGTCATCCAACTGTTGCAGATGGATATCGTGCCTATCCTCAAGGAATGGTCGCAGGAAGGTGAAGTGGGGAAAAAGAAAATCAGCCAGCTCACGAGGTATCTCGCATTGGGTCTCGCATTCGTCCAGGCTCTCGGGATGACCTTCGGCTTCTCTTTGACCCAGGATTACATCTTCCAACCCTGGGTCGAGGCCAATTTCCTCCCCTACACGTATCTCGCGCTCATCATGACCGGTGGTACGGCGTTCTTGCTTTGGCTCGCCGACCAGGTCACCTTGAAAGGTGTCGGCAACGGGACGTCGATGATCATCGTCGCCGGCATCATCGCCGGGCTTCCCGGCATGTTCACGACACTCGGCCGTCAATATCTCGCCGAGGGCGAAGGAACCGGAGACTACTTGATTTTCGGTGTCGTCGTGCTCATGTTCATCCTGATTCTCGTCGGTGTCACCTACATGCAATCGGCCGCCCGGAAGATTCCCATCCAGTACTCGAACCGACCGAGCAGCGCCCGTTTCAAGGGTAAGAGCGCATCCAACATCCCGCTGAAGATCAACTCTGCGGGGGTCATCCCCGTCATCTTCGCGGTGACGATCCTCTCCCTCCCGCAAACGCTTCTGCAGTTCCTTCCCGAATTCGCCCAGACCACTCCGGGCTTTTGGATCAACGAGATGTTCAACTACCAGCGTCCGCTCGGTTACATCATCTATGCGATACTCATCATCGTTTTCACCTTTTTCTACTCGTTCGTACAGATCAACCCCGAGAAGATTTCCAACAACCTCCAGAAACAAAACGCCTTCATCCCCGGCGTCCGCCCGGGCGTGGAAACGGAGAACTACGTTTCCAGACTCCTTTTCAAAATCACGACCATCGGCGCCGTCTATCTGCTTCTCGTGGCATCCATCCCCATCATCACCACGGCGATATTCGGACTCCCCCCCTACATCCAGGTCGGCGGGACTTCGCTTCTGATCGTCGTCGGTGTCGCGATCGAGACCACCAAACAGATCAAGACCGACGTACAGGGCAAAACCTACAGCGGCTTCATCCGTTAGGAGGGCTTTGACATGAAACTCTTGGTCATGGGTCCTCCGGGAGCCGGCAAGGGGAGCCAGTCGAAGCGCCTTGTGGAAGACTACAACCTGACGAACATCTCCACCGGGGAGATGTTCCGGGAGGCCTACAAGCGCGGGGAGAAACTCGGCATCGAAGCGATGGAATACATCGAGAAGGGAAACCTCGTCGCCGACGACATCACGAACGAGATTGTCCGCAAACGCCTCATGAAGAAGGCCGCCGAGTCATCCTTCCTCCTCGACGGTTATCCCCGCACGGTCAACCAGGCGAAGGCGTTGGACGATATGCTTGAAGAGATGGGAACGAGACTGACGGCCGTCATCAACATCGTCGTCGACAAAGAGGTCATCCTCGAACGCATGGTGGGCCGTCGCGTGTGCAAATCGTGCAATGCGACCTACCACACGAAGTTCCGCCCCCCCGACAAGGAAGACCTCTGCGACGAGTGCGGCGGCGAACTCTATCAAAGAGAGGACGACAAGCCCGCCTCCGTCCGGAACCGTTTGAACATCTATGAGTCGAAGACGAAACCCATCATCGACTACTACAAAGGTCGGGGCGTCCTCGTGAACATCAACGGCATGCAGTCGTTCGAAGCCGTCTATGCCAACATCCGCCGGTCTTTGAGGGAGATTATCCGATGATAAGCCGCAAATCGACACGGGAGATCGTCTTCATGAGAGAGGCCGGACGCATCGTCGCCTTGGCCCACGAGGCTGTCCGGAAAGCCCTGCGACCCGGCGTCTCCACCGCACGTATCGATGCCATCGTGGAAGAGACCATCCGTCGTCATGGTGCCACCCCGTCTTTCAAGGGGTATGGCGGGTTCCCCGCGAGCGCGTGCACGTCCGTGAATGAAGAGATCATCCACGGCATCCCCTCGAAAAAGAGGCGTCTCAAGGAAGGCGACATCCTGAAAGTCGACATCGGCGCGGAATACAAGGGTTATCACGGCGATTCGGCTTGGACCTACCCTGTCGGCGTCATCCCGGAAGAGACACAGAAACTTCTCCTTGTCACGCGGGAAGCCTTGTTCGAAGGTATCCGCCGGGCCGTCCCCGGCAACCGCCTGCAGGATATCTCCCGTGCCGTGCAGGAACATGTCGAGAAGCACGGATTCAGCGTGGTCCGCGATTTCGTCGGCCACGGCATCGGCAAAAGGTTGCATGAAGCTCCCGAGGTGCCCAACTTCGGCGAAGCCGGAAAGGGTCCGCTCTTGAAACCCGGGATGACGCTCGCGATCGAACCGATGGTGAACGCCGGAACCCATGAGACGAAGGTGCTCACAGACGGCTGGACGGCCGTCACGGCGGATTCGTCATTGAGCGCCCATTACGAACACACCGTCTTGATCACCAAAGAGGGCTATGATCTATTAACCGTCCTGGAAGGAGGCGACCGTCATGGCTGAAAAAGAAGAAAAAATCGAAGTCCAAGGCAAAATCGTCGAAGCGTTGCCGAACACGGAATTCCTGGTGGAATTGGACAACGGCCACACGGTGAAAGCCCACGTTTCAGGTAAAATCCGTATGTACTACATACGCATCTTACCTGGAGACAAGGTCACGGTGGAACTCTCTCCCTACGACCTTTCACGTGGACGGATCACCTACCGCCACAAATAATCGAAGAGACCCTTTAGGAGGAATACGATCATGAAAGTAAGAGCGTCCGTGAAGAAAATCTGCGATAAATGCAAAATCATCAAACGCAAGGGGAAAGTCATGGTCATCTGCGACAACCCCCGGCACAAACAAAGACAAGGTTAATGAGGAGGTGCACGCATGGCACGTATATCCGGAGTAGACATTCCCAGAGACAAACGCATCGTCGTCGCCCTGACATATATCTATGGCATCGGCAAGAGTCAATCCGAAAACATCCTGCGCCAGGCCGGCGTGAAAGAAGGGACCCGCGTCAAGGATCTGAAGGACGAGGAACTCGTCCGCATCCGTGAAGAGGTCGACAAGGTGAAAACCGAAGGTGACCTCCGTCGCGAGGTGCGCCAAAACGTCAAAAGGCTGCAGGAAATCGGCAGCTACCGGGGCATCCGGCACCGGCGGGGGCTTCCCGTCCGGGGCCAAAACACCCGCAACAACGCCCGTACCCGCAAGGGCCCGGCCAAAACGGTAGCGAAGAAGAAGAAATAGGAGGAGAAGTGACTTATGGCAAGAAGAGCTAGAGGAAAACGTCGCGCGAGAAAGAACATCCCTTCGGGCATCGCCCATATCCATTCGACCTTCAACAACACCATCATCACGATCACGGACCCGAATGGGAACGCGGTCGCTTGGGCCAGCGCCGGTGCGCTCGGCTTCAAAGGGAGCCGGAAATCCACTCCCTATGCAGCCCAAATCAGCAGCGAAGCTTGCGCCAAGGCCGCCATGGAACACGGCATGCAGAAGGTGGAAGTTTCCGTCAAGGGCCCCGGGCCCGGTCGTGAAGCCGCCATTCGCGCATTGCAGACGGCGGGATTGGAAATCACCGCGATCAAGGATGTTACACCCGTTCCCCACAACGGTTGCCGTCCTCCGAAACGGCCCCGGGGATAGTAGGAAGGAAGAATGAACAAGGGAGGTTGCCCATTTGAAAGATCTACGCTTTGAAAAACCGGAAACGACCATACTCCATGATGGCGACACGAAAGGCGAATTCGAAATTTCCCCTCTGGAAAGGGGATACGGTGTGACGCTCGGCAACGCGCTCCGGCGCGTCCTTCTCTCGAGTCTGCCGGGTGCGGCCATCGTGAATTGCCAAATAGACGGCGTCCAACACGAATACTCCTCCATGGAGGGTGTCGTGGAGGATGTTACCGCCATCGTTCTCAATCTCAAGGATGTCATCCTCACCATCGACGATGACGATCCCACCGCCGAGAAACATCTTGTGATCGATGTCGAAGGGCCGAAAGAGGTCAAAGCCGGTGACATCAAGAAAGTCAGCCGCGCCGACGACATGGAAGACGATGTCGAGATTGTCAACAAGGACCTCGTCATCGCCACCGTGAACGAAGGACATTCACTCCGTATCGAGATGACGGCCCGCCAAGGCATCGGCTATGTCAGTGCCGAGAAGAACAAGCAGTTCAACCGCCAGGTCGGCGTCATCCCCATCGACAGCGTCTACACCCCTGTCCAGCGCGTGAAATACGATGTCGAGAAGACCCGCATCGAGGAACGTGCCGATCTCGACAAGCTCTACATGGAGATCGAGACCAACGGCAGCATCACTCCCAAAGAGGCACTCGGCATCGCCGCCAAGATGATGATGAACCATCTCGACCTCGTCGTCGAACTCTCCGAGAAAGCGCAAACCGAGGATTACATGGTCGAACGCGAATCGGAACAGAACACCCAGATTCTCGAGATGCAGATCGAGGACCTCGATCTTTCCGTCCGCAGCTACAATTGCTTGAAAAGAGCCGGCATCAACACGGTCGAGGAGCTGACGAGGAAGACGGAAGAGGACATGATGAAGGTCCGCAACCTCGGCAAGAAATCTTTGAAGGAAGTCAAGCAGAAACTAGAGGATTTGGGCCTCTCTCTGGCCAGACACTCATAGGAGGTATACACTATGCCCACATACCGGAAACTGAACCGCAGGAGCGACCAGCGCAAAGCGCTATTACGCGATCTGGTCAGCCAGCTCGTCATACATGAACGCATCGAGACGACCCACAAGAAGGCCAAGGAACTCGCCCGACTCATGGACAAGGTCATCACCCTGGGCAAGAAAGACACCCTGGAGAGCCGTCGCAGAGTGGCGAGAACCGTCCGCTTTCTCGATACGGACGAGGAAAAGAACGCCCTGCAAAAGCTCTTCGAGGACATCGCCCCCCGCTACAAGGACCGTGACGGCGGCTACACCCGCATCATGAAGAAGGGCCCTCGTCGCGGCGACAGCACGGAAATGGCCATCATCGAGTTCGTCGAGTGAATGTCATGATGATGAAAAAAAAGGCGCTTCCCGCGTGATTGACACGCAGGAGAGCGCCTTTTTCATGAGGAGGAGCGGATTCCCGGTTCAGAGGGTCTTGTCGCAGAAGGTGTATTCTTCTTTAATGAGATCGATATCCCGCATCTTCACCACGGTCTCGATACGGAGATTCTCGATCTTTGGCGTCAGATAGCCTTCTTTCACGGGGATGTCTTGCATGAGGTCGGTGCTGAGGTACTTCTTGTTGTCGTCGGGGAAGAGCGTGACGACGACACTTTCTTTTCCCAACATCTCCTGGGCCTTGATCGCGCCCAGGAAATTCGCGCCGGAGGAGATGCCGACGCCGAAGCCGATGGCCGAAGCGATCTTTTTCGCCATGAGGATGGCGTCCCCGTCGTCGACGGCGAGGATGTCGTCGAGTTCTTCCAGTTTCACGAGATCGGGGATGAATTCGTCGGAGATTCCTTCAATCCGGTGTCGACCGACCTTGTGGCCGGTCGAGAGGGTGGGCGAGTTCGCAGGCTCCAAGGGGAAGAGCTTCACATTTTTGTCATGTTTTCGCAGATAACGGCCGACGCCCATGATGGTACCGCCCGTGCCCACACCGGCAACGAACGCGTCGGCTTCACAGCCGAGATGGGCGAGTTGATGGCGTATTTCGGGCCCGGTCGTATGGTAGTGGGCTTTACAGTTGAATTCGTTGGAAAACTGCGAGGGAAGGAAACAGGTGCCCTTCTTTTCGGCGTATTCTTCGGCTTTGCGGATGCATCCCTTGAAACCGCCTTCTTCCGCGCTCACCAGTTCGATGTCCGCGCCATAGCTCCTGATCAGGTTGATCCGCTCGGGACTCAGCCAATCGGGCATGAATATCTTCACCGGATGACCGAGGAGACGTCCGATGGAAGCGAAGGCGATGCCGGTGTTCCCGCTTGTGGCTTCGGCGATTGTACAATTGTCGCCGATGAGACCCTTCCGGGTTGAGGAAAAGAGTATGAAGAGCGCCATCCGGTCTTTGACGCTGCCCGTGAGGTTGTAGTGTTCGAGTTTCACGTGGACATGGCGGGTCTCGCCTTTGTAGGTGTAGGCGACTTTGGCCATGGGTGTCGCTCCGATCAAAGAACAGAGGTGCTCGAAGAGGTTCTTTCTGGCGGAATCCATCCGTCATCGACCTCCCAGCCGCGTCGCCAGGGATATGACACATTGTCATAATACCACGATGTCTCCGTGTTCGTCAATCGCAACCGACAAGGTTTCTCTTAACGGAGAAAAATCCTATTTGAGGCCAAGCTTTGTCGATCGGCAATTCATTGTACTTTGTCGCAATTCCCAGGCATGTTTGTTATAATGGAATAGACTTTTGGAGTGATGAACATGAACATGATCGACATCGAGAATCTGAGTTTCACCTACGGCGGCAAGGTCGAGGCGTTGAAAAACGTCTCTCTTTGCGTGAAAAAAGGTGAATGGGTCACCATACTGGGCCACAACGGCAGCGGAAAGTCCACACTCGCCAAATTGATCGTCGGTCTTTTGAAACCGCAAAAGGGAACCATCCGGGTCGACGGCGTCGAACTCTCGGAACGGACTGTCCATGATATACGCAAGAAGGTCGGCATCGTCTTTCAGAACCCCGACAACCAGTTCGTCGGGGTGACCGTGCGGGACGATATCGCTTTCGGCCTCGAGAATTTACGGATTCCCCGCGAGGAAATGATCGAACGGATCGAACACTACGCCAAGCGGGTGGACATGTACAGCTACCTGAACAAGGAGCCCCAAGCACTCTCGGGCGGTCAGAAACAGCGTGTCGCCATCGCCGGCATCCTCGCCATGCGGACAGAGGTCATCATCTTCGACGAGGCCACCTCCATGTTGGACCCGGACGGCAGGAAACGCATACTCTCCTACATGCGGAAATTGCGTGATGACGGGGTCACAGTCGTGACCATCACCCACGACATGCGCGAAGCTGTGCAAAGCGACCGCATCGTTGTGTTGAAAGACGGCGAAATCCTGAAAGCCGACAAGTCCGAGGATGTCCTCAAGGACAAAGAGACACTGGAAAAATCGAATCTGGAGTTGCTTTTGCCCTTGGAGGTCCTCCACGGACTCGAACACAAGAAATCCACGAACGAGGAAATCAAGGAGTTCCTATGGCAATTAAGTTTGAACGGGTGAGCTTCCAGTACCGCGGTATTGACGAAAAAGGCTATCTCGCGCTTGCCGACATCAACCTCTCCATCGCGGCCAAAGGCGAATTCATCACGTTGATCGGAGAGACCGGAAGCGGAAAGAGCACGCTCGCACAGCACATGAACGCGCTTCTCACACCCACCGAGGGACGTGTTCATGTTTTCGGCGTGAAACTCACAAGCGACAAGAAGAAAAACAGAAGACAGCGTTTGAATCCCATCCGCCAACGCGTGGGACTGGTCTTCCAGTTTCCCGAATACCAACTGTTCGAAGAGACCGTCCTCAAAGACATCATCTTCGGCCCCAAGAATTTCGGCGTTGGACAAGATGAGGCTGTGGAACGGGCGAAGAAGATGATCAAAGTCGTCGGACTCGACGAGAGCTATCTCGAGAGAAGCCCCTTCAACCTGAGCGGGGGAGAGAAGAAAAGGGTGAGCATCGCCGGCATCCTCGCCATGGAACCGGAAATCCTCATCCTGGACGAGCCCACGAGCGGTCTCGACCCGATGGGAAGAAACGCGCTGTTGGAGGTCTTTCACAACATCCACGAACAACTCGGCAAGACTGTCGTTATCATCACCCACGACATGAACACGGTGTATGAGTATGCGAAACGGGTGCTCGTGTTGCGTGAGGGCGCGCTCGTCTACGACGGCGACCCTTCCGGGCTCTTCTCCCGGAAACACGTCGAGGATTGGAATCTCGAACTGCCCGAGATCCTGCGGATCCAACGGGCGCTCGAAGAACGCTTCGGCATCAAACTCGACAAGAGTCCGCGAAGCCGCAAAGAACTCATCGAGGCCCTCGGGGAGGTGGTGGGATGAACCGGATCGTCATCGGCCGCTATATTCCGGGGAACTCCTTCCTCTACCGGATGGACCCGCGGACGAAACTCATCGCCATGATCCTCCTCATGGTGAGCGTCTTTTTAATCCAGTCTTTCATCCATATGCTCGTGGCGCTCTTGTTGGTGGCTCTCCTTCTCGTCTTTGGGGGAATCAGCGTGAAAAGGGTCTATCTGGGACTCAGGCCCCTTGTCTTTTTGCTCATTTTCACGTTCCTCTTCCAGGTCCTTTTCAACCGTCAGGGAGACTTGCTCTATTCGCTCGAACTCCACTACACGGTGTTGAACCTCTCCATCGCCATGGCCCTCGTGATCATGTGGGGTTTCACCAAGCGTTTCCTCCGGTTCAGACTCCTCTATTTCCTCGCCACCGTGGCCGGTGTCTTCCTGCTTTTCCATTATCTTCCTTTCGGCATCGTTCTTGGCGAGGGCACGTTCTCCGTCTACGAACAGGGACTGTCCACGGCGTTTTTCATCATGGTGCGTCTGGTCATCATCATCACCCTTTCGACGATCCTCACCATCACGACGAAACCCACGGATTTGAACCTCGGCCTCGAAAGCATCTTGCGCCCCTTGCGGATTCTCCGCATCAACGCCGAGGAGATCGCCATGATCATCGCCATCAGTCTCCGCTACATCCCCACATTACTCGATGAGGCCAACAAGATCATGCTGGCCCAGGCGAGCCGGGGAGTGGATTTTCAAGAGGGCAAGCTCAAAGACAAGGTCATCCAGGTCGTCTCCCTCCTCGTGCCGATGTTCATCATCTCTTTCCAACGTTCCGACGATCTCGCGAATGCCATGGAAACCCGCTCGTTCGTTCCCGGTCAAAAACGGACACGCCTGCACATCCTCCACTGGAGCGGACTCGACACCACGGCCCTCGCCTTCACTTGCGCGGCACTCATCGGAGTGATCCTTCTCCGGGTGGTAGGATGGTGAGAAGGTTCTTTGCGGCCCTTGCGGCCGAGGACAAAGGCAAAATCCGCTCGCTCCTTTATCAAGAAGCGGTCTACAGGGATTCGGAAGGGACCCTTTTCGAGGGGGCGGAGGAGATTGTCGAAAACTTCTCGGCAATACCCGCGGACATTTTGAAACTCCATACCTACGAAGCGCTCCGGATTGTCGTCTTTTCAAATGGCGACACCATGAAGGTGAAGACCGAGGACGGGAGGATCCGCCGATTCTATACCAAGAAGAAGTCGCCCTTCCGCCGGGTGCGGCTCGATTTCGCCTACAACGGGACGCTCTTTCACGGCTTTCAGCGCCAGAATGATAAAAGGACAGTCCAGGGTGTCCTCGAAAACATCCTCGCCCACATCACCAACGGCTCTGTGGCCTTGAAAGTCGCCGGCCGCACGGACAAGGGGGTCCATGCGCTCGCCCAGACCGCCCATTTCGACACTTCGAGCCCCATGGCGCCCGACAAGATGTTCACCATCCTCCAAAGGATGGCGCCCACAGACATCCGTCCATTGAGGATGGAAGAGGTCCCGCCGGTGTTTCATGCCCGTTACGACGCGTTGGCGAAGACCTATCGCTACACACTTTGCCATGAGAAAGACCCGTTTTCCGCACATCAGAGCCTCTATCATGCCCCTGTCGACAAGAACGCATTGCAAGACATCCTCTCGGCGTGTCTCGGCACGCATGATTTCCGCGGTTTCGCGAAACAGACACCCGCCAGCGATCCCGTGAAAACCCTCCGGGCCGTCGAGATCTTCTCCGAAGGGGAAAAGACCCACATCGAAATCACGGGAACGGGGTTTTTACGACACATGATGCGCATCATCGTCGGAAACGCCCTCCGTGATCTCTCCAAGAGAACGAACCTTGTGAAAGAGGCTCTGGAGGAGCCCGGAAGGGACGACACCAAGTTCATGGCGCCCGCCGCCGGTCTCAGCTTGAAAAAAGTCCATTACAAATGAGAATTCCATGAAAAAACACGGCTTTGGCCGTGTTTTTGGTAGGTCGGGTAGGCAATGCGCATCATTCGGTCCGGACTTCGGCCTCCATCGCGACCTTCTCTTCGGCATGCGGGGAAGAGAAGATTTTCTTGATGATGATCACCATGAGCAGGATGAGGATGTTGAAGAGGACGATGGTCGCACCCGAGGGGAAGCCGAAACTGTAGGAGAGCCAAAGCCCCAGGATGACGGAGACTTCGCTGAAGAGAATCGCGATGAGAAGCGTCGTCTTGAAGGAGTTGCCGATTTTCATGGCGGCGGCCACGGGGATAATCATGAGGCTGCCCACGAGAAGGACACCGACGGTCTCGATGGAAAGACTCACCACGAGTCCGAGGATGATGGTGGAGAAAAACTGGAAGACGCCCACGCGGATACCGAGCAAGCGTGCGTAGCGTTCATCGAAACTGATGATCACGATCCGCTTGTAAAAAATGGCGATGAGCAAAAGGATCACAAATGTCGTGACGGCCATGATGAAGACGAAGTTCCTGCCGACCGTGAGGATGCTTCCGAACAGATAGTTGTAGATTTCGGTGTTGAAGCCGCCCGCCAAAGATATGAAAAGCGCCGACAGCGCGGTGCCGAGACTGATGACGATCGGCATCGAGATTTCCTTGTAGTTTTTATAGTAGCTCCGGAGAGCCTCGATCAAGAGGGCGCCGATGACGGCGAATGTCATGCCGACATAAAGCGGATCGCCGATCGGCAGCCGGAGGATGTTCAGAAGGAAGAGCCCGATGGAAAGGCCGGCCAAAGAGAAGTGGCTGAGTGTGTCGGCGATGAGGCTCAAACGCTTGATCACGACGAAAGAGCCGATCACGGGGGCCAAAAGACCGACCAATATTCCCGTGATGAGGGCGAATTGCATGAACTGTCTTTCGATGAGGGCGCGGATGAAACCCATGAGGATTAACGAATCGATCTCCATCAGTCCACCCCCCTCTCGAAATACTCGCTTGCGGCGATGGTGCGCGCCCGGCCGTCTGTGAGGCGCATGATGCGGTTGAAGTTCGATCTGCCGGGTTTCAGATTGTGCGAGATCAGGATGACGGTCACACCCTCGTCGTTCAAATCGTTGACGATGCGATAGAATTTCGCTTCACTTTCGGCATCGATGCCGGCCGTGGGCTCGTCGAGGATGAGAAGATCGGGGTTGTTGACCATCGCCCGGGCGATGAAAACGCGTTGGAGTTGGCCACCCGAGAGGGTGTTGATGTTCTCGTTTTGGAGTTCGAGGATGCCCATCCGGTCGAAGAGCGCGAGTTTGTCCTCATCGCGCATACGCGAGTAGCGGGAGACATGCATGATCTCGTTCACGGTGATGGGGAACTCGTAATTGAAATCATCCAGTTTTTGCGGCACATAGCCGATGCGGAGCCGTCTCCGGAACTCGTTGATTTCCATGCCGTCAAGGAAGATTTTCTTTTCGGGGACGCGGTTGATGCCCAAGATGCATTTGACGAGCGTGCTTTTCCCGCTGCCGTTGTTGCCGACGACGACCAAAAAGTCCCCGTTTTCCAGATTCAGGGAGACATTTCGTAAAACCGGACGGTAATCGTAACTGAACGAGAGGTTCCGAACTTCGACGCGCATCTCATATCATCCCGCTTTCAATCAAAGCCATTATATCACGAGACAGGACAACGACAAACACTTCACATCGTTTTTATTCTATCATGATTTTGCGATTGCCCAAACGACAAAAGGCCCATCTCGCCCCTCAAGGGCAAAATGATATTTAAAAGTTGCCGAAAATGTGCGATAATGAACGCGAGAAGAAAGAGGAGTGACAGCGTGTGGAGAAGATGTTCATCACTTTCGAGGGCCCGGAGGGTTCCGGCAAGACTTCCGTGTTGAAATCGGTCGAAAAAAGACTCCGAGACCGCGGTGTGGATGTCATGACAACCCGGGAACCCGGAGGCATCAAGATCTCGGAACTCATCAGGGACATCATCCTCGATGTGCATCATTCGGAGATGGACGCTCGTACGGAAGCGCTCCTTTATGCTGCCAGCCGTCGCCAGCATCTTGTCGAGAAGATCATACCCGCCCTGGAAACGGGCAAGGTCGTCCTCTGTGACCGGTTTGTGGACAGTTCTTTGGCCTATCAGGGATATGGCCGCGAACTTGGTTTCCAGACGGTCTTCGATTTGAACAAGTTCGCCATCGACGCTTGTCTCCCCGATTTGACGATATTTGTCGACGTGCCGCCCAGTGTCGGTTTGGGCCGGGTATTCGACAACCATCGCCGTGTGGACCGGCTGGATCTCGAGGACATGGCATTCCACAAGCGGGTCTATCAGGGCTATCAGGAACTGATTGCGAAATGGCCCGACCGCATCAAGACCGTCGATGGAACAAAATCCCTCGATGAAGTCGTGAAAGCGACAATGGAACTCATCGACAGACTCAAAAAAGGATGATTACCGTGGATTTTCTGGATATGAAAAACGCACAGAAGGAAGCCGTGTCGATGCTCGTGAACAGCTATCACCGTGACAGGCTCTCCCACGCCTACATCTTCGAAGGCGAGGCGGGGGGCATGAAATTCGACACCGCGCTTTTTTTTGCGGCGCTTTTGCTTTGCGAAAGCGAAGACAAGCGACCTTGTGGTGTTTGTTCCGCCTGTCGCCGTATCGACCGTACGACCCATCCGAACGTCCACATCGTCCGCCCGACGCGGGAACAGATCCTGAAAGAGTCGATCAAGGAGCTACAGAGCGACTTTTCGAAGACATCACTCGAGGACGGTCCCAAGATATACATCATCGAGAAGGCGGACACGTTGAATCCGCAAGCTTCGAACGCACTCCTCAAATTTCTCGAGGAACCCGAGGGAGAGATGTATGCCGTCTTGCTCGTCGAGGATGAACAGAATCTTCTGCCGACCATCCGTTCCCGTTCACAGGTCGTCCCCTTCCATCCTCCCGCCAAAGCGGTCATCGAGAAAAAACTCCTTGGTGAAGGTTTCGATGCGCCCCTGGCCAAGTTGGCCGCGAGGATGTATCCGACCGTTACCGAAGCCCGCGACTTTCTCGAAGACGAGAACACCATGGTTGTTGTCGACGCGGTCTCCGATCTGTATGAGGCGCTTGCCAAGGACGAATCACCGCTCATCGCCTTTCGCCGGGAGGCCGATTCCCTCCTTTCTTCGCGAGAAAGCGCGGCCATCCTCCTCGATGTCTTCATCCACTACCAAAAAGACCTGATCTATGGTAAAATAGAAAACCGCAACCAAATAGCCTTTGTCGACCGGATCGATACCATCGAGGCTTTGGCGGAGCGTTTTTCGCTTTCCGGCCTCCTCGATGTACTCGAGAGGATGTTGACGTTCAGAATGCGCTTCCGCAGCTTCGTCAACGTCCGTCTGGCTTTCGACAATATCATGCTCGCACTGGGAAGAGGTTTGGAACATGGAGAATAGAGTCGTCGGCGTGCGCTTCCGCCCGGCCGGCAAGAAATACTATTTCGATCCCAAGGACATGGATCTTTCTCCCGGGGACAGAGTCGTCGTGGAAACCGTTCGCGGCGTCGAACTGGGCGATATCATAGAGTCTGCGAAGAATGTCCCCAAAGAAGATTTGCACGCCTCCTTGAAACCGATCATCCGCAAGGCGACCAAGAAGGATCTGGACAAGGATGCCCGTCATCGTGACGAGATTCCGCAAATCCTTTCGCTGACCAAAAAATATGTTGAGAAGCACGATCTCGGTATGAAACTCCTCGATGCCGAATACACGCTCGACAGGGCGAAACTCATCATCTATTTCAACGCGGAGGGACGCATCGATTTCCGCGAACTTGTCAAGGATCTCGCCAACGAGTTCCGCCTGCGCATCGAACTCCGCCAGGTCGGGGCCCGTGACGGGGCGAAATTCCTCGGGGGCATCGGCCCTTGCGGCCTTTTGCTCTGCTGTAACACTTTTCTGGCAGAGTTCGAGACCGTTTCCATCAAGATGGCCAAGAACCAGAACTTGTCTTTGAACCCCTCGAACATCTCCGGTCTTTGCGGGAAACTCCTATGTTGCATCCGTTATGAGGATGAGACATATATCCACCATCGTGAGGGGATGCCGAAAATGAACAGCCGGGTGGAGACGGCGGACGGAAAAGGCAGGGTCGTCGCCAAGAACATCCTCGAACGAAGCGTGAAAGTCGAGTTGGACCAGGGTGGACAGCACCATTACGCTGTAGACGATCTGCTCCATATCGATGAGTACGACCCCCTTGAATTCGTGAACAACAAGAACGGGAACAACAACAAACATGACGAAAAAAGCGACAACGGCTGATTCCCGGGAATCCGTCCACACCCTGCTCGGCCACACGGACATGAAAATCATCCAGAGGAAGGACATCCATCCTTTCTCGATCGTCTCGGCCTTGCTTGCCGATTTCGCCTCCCTCCGGAAAAACACCCGGGTGGTCGTGGATTTCGGAACCGGATTCGCACCTGTGCCGCTTTTTTTGTCCAAACGTTCCGAAAAAATCAGAATCCACGGTATCGAGATCAATTCCGAAGCGGCCGACATCGCCAAAAGGAACGTGAAACTGAACGGGCTCGAAGAGCGGATCTTCATCATCGAAGACGACCTCAAGAACGCTTCCGCACACTTTCCGCCTTCGAGTGTCGATCTCGTCACCTGCAATCCTCCCTTCTTTCCGCATCGGGATATTGAAGAGAGCGATGTCGCAACGGGTCGCACCATCGCTTCGCGGGAGGTCACGACCGACATCCGCACCATCGCCCGCGTGGCCGCTTCCATCCTGAAGAACAAGGGCTGTCTCTCCCTCGTGCATCGGTCGGAACGAATCGATGAGGTGTTCAAAGCACTCGGCGAGCAGCGCCTCTACCCGAAACGCATCCGTTTCGTCCATCCGCGGATTGATGCCCCGGCGACCACGGTACTCATCGAAGCCCTCCACAACACCGCTCCGGGCGTCACGGTGCTTCCCCCTCTCATCGTCCACAATGAGAGCGGCTACACCGAAGAGGTCGAAAGAATCTTTTGCCGAAAGCGCGTGAGACCATGGAAATGATGAAGAGTTTCACGGAGGAAGCACCGACGCTTTTCCTCGTCGCCACACCGATCGGTAACCTCGAGGACATCACCTACCGGGCGGTACGCATTCTGGGCGAGGTCGATATCATCTATGCCGAAGATACGCGTGTGAGCCGAAAGCTCCTTTCGCATCACGGCATCAAGACGAAACTGGCGAGCCTTCACGCCCATAACGAGGAGGATCGCGCCGACATCGTCCTGCAGGTGTTGCGGGAAGGCGGTTCGGTCGCTCTCGTGAGCGATGCCGGTACCCCGCTCGTGAGCGACCCGGGTCTGGTCCTGACAAAGAAAGTGGCCGAGGCCGGCCACCCCGTCGTCGCCATTCCGGGTCCGAGCGCTTTCTTGCCGGCGCTTGTCGTTTCGGGTCTTCGCACACATCCTTTTTTGTTCTACGGTTTCCTTCCCGCGAAGAAAGAAAAGAGGCGGCGCACGCTGGAGACGTTGCGAGACCTCCCCTACACGCTTCTTTTCTATGAAGCGCCGCATCGTGTCCGGGGGACGCTTGCCGACATGGCCGACATTCTCGGAAAAAGGCGGGCCGCCCTCTGTAGGGAACTCACCAAACGTTTCGAAGAGGTGAGACGCTTCCGTCTCGACGAGGCGAGCGACCTTCCCGATTTGAAAGGGGAGATGGTCGTCGTCGTCGAAGGCGGAGAAGAGAGGAAGCAACTGCCCGAATCCGACCTCGCCGAACATGTCGAGATCCTCATCGCCGACGGATTGCCGGAGATGGAGGCGATCAAAAAGGTCGCCCGCATGCGCAAACTGAAAAAGAACACGGTCTACATGGCTTTCCAGAATAAGAAGAAACGCCAGAATTCCAAACGTTTCGAGGAGTGAGACCTCATGGCCAAAACCTACTACATCACCACCCCGATCTATTATCCGAGCGGGAAACTGCATATCGGCAACACCTACACGACTGTCCTTTGCGATGCCCTCCGCCGCTACAAGGACATGAGAGGCTACGACACCTTCTATCTCACCGGCATGGACGAGCACGGCAAGAAGATCGAGACGGTGGCGAAGGAAAGGAACCTGCCTCCCATCAAACATGTCGACGAGATCGCCGAGGAGACCGAGAAACTCTGGGAGCGGATGAGAATCTCGCACGACGATTTCATCCGCACGACCGAAAAGCGCCACAAGACCGTCGTACAGAAAATTTTTGAACGTCTCCTCGACCAGGGCGATATCTATCCCGGGATGTATGAGGGCTACTACTGCATGCACTGCGAATCCTTCTTCACCGAGAGTCAACTGGAGGAAGGGAACCTCTGTCCCGATTGCGGCCGCGAGACCTCGAAACTCCAAGAAGAGAGTTATTTCCTCCGCCTCAGCAAATACGAGAAGAAACTTCTCGATTTCATCGAGAAGAACCCCGGATTCATCACCCCCGAATCAAGGAAAAACGAGGTTGTCGCTTTCTTGAGGCAGGGTCTCCAGGACCTCTCGGTCTCTCGCACGACTTTTGATTGGGGTATCAAGGTCGTGAGCAACCCCAAACATGTCGTCTATGTCTGGATTGATGCGCTCTCGAACTATTTGAGCGCTCTGGGGTATTCGACCGATGACGATGCCAAATTCCAAAAGTACTGGTTCGGAGATGAAGTGGTCCATGTCGTGGGCAAGGACATTCTTCGGTTCCATGCGATCTATTGGCCGATCATGCTCATGGCGCTCGATATCCCCATCACGTTCCGCCTCCATGTCCACGGTTTCTACATGCAAAAAGAGGGCAAGATGAGCAAATCCAAAGGCGGCGTGATCTATCCCGACACCCTGATCGAGAACTACGGTCTCGACGAACTGCGCTACTTCCTACTCCGTGAACTTCCCTACGGAAGTGACGGGGTGTTCACCCCCGAGAGTTTCATCGATCGGATCAATTTCGATCTCGCCAACGATTTCGGCAATCTCCTGAACCGCACGATCTCCATGATCAACAAATACTTCCAAGGGAAGGTCACCGCCTATTCCGAAGCGACCACGCCGTATGACGAGGATTTGCGCAAGGTTGCCGAAGCGACCGTCGCGGACTATGAGACGCTCATGGACGAGCTCAAGGTCGCCGAAGCCATCAAGACCGCGTGGAAACTCATCTCCCGCGCCAACAAGTACATCGACGAGACGACACCTTGGCTCTTGGCGAAAGACGAAAGCAAATCGGGCGAGCTCGAGAACGTCCTCTACCACCTCGCCGAATCGCTCCGCATCGTCGGCATCCTCCTCCGGCCGATCCTTCTGGAAGCGAGCCGGGCCCTCTTCAAGCAGCTCGGCGTCCCGAAATCGCTTCGCGAGTATGAGACCGTGACATTCGGGGAACTCTCCGAAATCACGGTCACGAAGAAACCCTCGCCTCTCTTCCCCCGCTTGGATGTCAAGGAGGAAGTGCAAAAACTCCAGAAAGTCATCCGGGGCGAGGAAGAAAGTGAAAAAACCGAAGAGGATGAGACCCTGGTCAGCCTGGATGATTTCACGAAACTCGACGTACGCGTGGCGAAAGTGGTCGAATGCCGGAATCATCCGAACGCCGACAAACTCCTCGTCCTCACCGTCGATGTCGGCGACCTCGGGACCCGACAACTCGTGGCCGGTGTGGCCAAGCATTACGAACCGAAAGAACTCGAAGGGAAACTCGTCGTCGCCATCGTCAATCTCGAGCCCGTGAATCTGAGAGGCGAAAAGAGCGAAGGCATGTTGCTCGCGGGGTCGAACGAAAAGACCATGGAAATCCTTTTCGTGAAGGATCTCGAACCCGGCGATCCCGTCCAGTGAAGAGCCCCACAAAAAGACATTTCTTCATTGACATTTATCCGCAAATGAGCTATTATATACGTCGGTACATTTTTGGCTGCACATGTTTTCGTTTGCATCGGGCCAACTAGGAGGCAACCATTATGAAGACTTTCATGGCAAAAAATGAAGATATCGAAAGAGCATGGCATGTCGTTGATGCGAAAGGGCAGACATTGGGCCGCCTCGCCAGTGAAGCGGCCGCGCTCCTTCGCGGCAAACACAAGCCGTCGTTCACCCCGCATGTCGATTGCGGCGACCACGTAATCATCATCAACGCCAAGGACATTGAGCTTTCGGGCAAGAAATGGCAGGACAAGAAATATTACCGCCACTCCCAACACCCCGGGAGCCTCAAAGTCCGGACCGCTGCGGACATGAAGGAGAAACAGCCTTGCCACATGGTGGAACTCGCCGTCAAGGGAATGCTTCCCAAGGGGAGTCTCGGCCGGCAGATGTTCAAGAAACTCCATGTCTACGAAAATGAAGACCATCCCCATCAGGCTCAACAACCCAAACAGTACGAGCTCGAGGGTTAGGAGGTAGGATCATGGCAGCAGAAGCGATGTACAAAGGCACAGGACGCCGCAAGAACTCGACCGCCCGCGTCATTTTGAAACCGGGTTCGGGTGAATTCGTCGTAAACGGACGCCCCATCGAGGATTACATCCCCTCGGCGGCCACGCGTCTCGACATCTACCAACCGCTGGAGACCACCGACACCAAGAGTTCCTTCGACATCCAGGTGAACGTCGACGGCGGCGGTATCACCGGACAGGCCGGCGCCATCCGCCACGGTATCGCCAGAGCCCTCGTCGAGGTGAACCCGGATTATCGGAAGACACTGAAGAAAGCCGGTTTCATCACCCGCGACCCCCGTGAGAAAGAACGCAAGAAATACGGTCTGAAAAAAGCCCGTCGCGCGCCCCAGTTCAGCAAACGTTGACCATCGTTTCGAAAGCACGCCGCCGCGTGCTTTTTTTCTATGTCTTGCCAGACATGTGTCCCGCATACTATAATGGATACGCAAACGCCACCACCACGGGAGGAACGATTATGAAACCACGTGTGCGCTACGCCCCGAGTCCGACCGGACATCTCCATATCGGCAACGCCCGGACCGCCCTCTTCAACTATCTCTTCGCCAAAAAGAAAGGGGGATCCTTCATCATACGGATCGAGGACACCGACATGGCGAGAAACATCGAGGAAGGCACGCAAAGCCAACTCGCACAGCTCGCCTGGCTCGGTATCGACTGGGACGAATCCATCGACAAGGAAGGTGCCCGCGGGCCCTACCGGCAACTCGAACGTCTCGACATCTACAAAGAATATGGGGAGAAACTCCTTGATGCGGGCAGGGCCTACAAGTGCTACTGCACGGAGGAAGAACTCGCCGAGGAGAGGCGGCAACAGAAAGCAAGGGGCGAGACCCGCCTCCACTATTCCCGGAAATGCCTGCACGGCCCCGAGAGGGACGGGCCCTACGCCATCCGCTTCCTCGTTTTCCAAGATGCCGAATACACCTTTTTCGACATGATCAAAGGCGAGGTCACCTTCAAGAGCGAAGACGTCGGTGATTTCGTCATCATGAAACAAAACGGCATCCCGACCTACAATTTCGCCTGCGCCGTCGATGACGCTCTCATGGAAATCACCCATGTGCTCCGCGGGGAGGACCATATCACGAACACCCCGCGACAGCTCATGATCCTCGACGAACTCGGCTTCGACCGCCCCGTTTACGGTCATATGCCGCTTATCGTCAACATGGAGGGCAAGAAACTCTCCAAACGCGACGAGTCCATCATCCAGTTCATCGAACAATATCGTGCCCTGGGTTTCTTGCCGGAAGCGATGTTCAATTTCATCGCCCTTCTCGGCTGGAGTCCCGCGGCGGACGAGGAAATCTTCTCCCGTGATGAACTCGTCGAGCGTTTCGACGAGGACCGTCTGGCTTCCGCCCCCGCGACTTTCGACACGGGAAAACTCCACTATGTGAACAACCGCCATATGAAGAGACTCTCCCGCGAGGAGGTCCTCGCGCTCTGCCGCCCCTTCCTCGAGGAAGCCGGCATCGGCAAGGAAAAAGACGAGGCATGGTTGGAAAGCCTCGTCGCCGTCTTTCACGACCGTTTGAGCTACGGCAAGGAGATCGTCCGCCACTACGAAGAATTCTTCTCCGCCCCCTTCGTCATCGAGGGGGAGGCTCTCGATTTCCTCCGTCAAGACGGTGTCAAGGAACTTCTGGTCTCATTGCGCGAAAAGATCCATCAAGCGGACACGTTGGATGCGAAAACCCTGAAGACCCTCATCAAGGAGACCGGCAAAGAGACAAACATGAAAGGGAAGATGCTCTTCATGCCGGTAAGGATTGCCGTAAGCGGCTCTATGAAGGGGCCCGACCTCCCCGAGATGATGAATCTTCTCGGCCGGGAGACCCTGCTTGAGAGGCTCGAAACGACGCTCGGAAAAATCCGAATGCCTTGATAATTTCCGTTTCATGGCTGTATTCAGCGAAAATATTTGCATTTTTCCCATCGGCATTGTATAATGGCAATATCAAGTTTGAAAAGGAGATTTTTGGTTACATGACAGGAACAGTCAAGTGGTTCAATTCGGAAAAGGGCTACGGTTTCATCACGAAAGACGAAGAGTTCGTCACCGAAGAAGAGAAGGATGACGAAAGGAAACGCGACATCTTCGTCCATTACAGCGCGATCAATCAAGAAGGCTTCAAGACTTTGAACGAAGGCGACAAAGTCGAGTTCGAAGTTGTCGAAGGCGATCGTGGTCCCCAAGCTTCCAGCGTAGAGAAAGTTTGACCGACAGATGGAAAAACAGGGTTAGCGCCCTGTTTTTTATGTGGGAAGAAAAATGATAACGGCGACCGACCGTGTAAATCATGAAAAACCGGGACCGATATGATAAAATAGAGGATAGCCCGATTATCGAGAAAAAGGTGACGACCATGAGAATCCACAACACCCTCACGAACCGGGTGGAGAAATTCACCCCCATCCACAAAGACACGGTGAACATGTATGTCTGCGGACCGACGGTCTACAACTACATCCATATCGGCAACGCCCGCCCCGTCATCTTCTTCGATGTGGTCAGGCGCTATTTCGAGCACAAAGGCTACACGGTGAATTTCGTCTCGAATTTCACCGACATCGACGACAAGATCATCACGAAGGCCCTCGCCGACGAGACCGACGAGATGACCATCGCCAACAAGTTCATCAAGGCGTTCTACCGCGACATGGAGCGTGTGGGCAGTTCCACGAAATACCTCGCTCCGCGCGTGACCGAATACATGAGTTCGATCATCTCCTATATCGAGAAACTCCTCGAAAAGGGGTATGCCTACGAAGTCGACGGCGAAGTCTTTTTCCGCGTCGACAAGGTCGCAGACTACGGCATCCTTTCGGGGCGGAGGAAAGAAGAACTCATCGAGGGCGCCCGCATCAGCATCGACGAGAAAAAAGAGAACCCGCTCGATTTCACGCTCTGGAAGAAGACGGACGCCGGCATCACCTTCCCCGCTCCCTGGGGCGAAGGCAGACCCGGTTGGCACACGGAGTGTGTGGCCATGATCCAAGACATTTTCGGCGGCAAGATCGACATCCACGGCGGAGGCAGCGAACTGATGTTTCCGCATCATGAGAACGAGATAGCCCAGAACCGCGCGTTCGCGGAGCACCACATCGCCAACTACTGGATGCACAACGGCCAACTCATGATCGACGACAAGAAGATGTCGAAGAGCGAAGGACGCATCATCCTCGTCAAGGACCTCGACCAGGATTACATGGGATTCCGCCTCTTCACGCTTTCCAACCATTACCGGAGCCCGTTGGAATACACCGATGAGATCCTGAAGAGCCATGTCAACCAGTGGGAGAAAATCAAGCGGACCTACAGCCAGACCTTCTATCAGCTCGATTTGGCGGACCGTCTGGACAGCAAGCCCTTCATCGACAATCATCTGAAAAGGATCAACCAGAAATTCATGGCGGCCTTGGATTCCGATTTCAACACCGCCAACGCTCTGAGTGAACTCTACAACCTCATGAAATACGCCAACCAGAAGCTCCGGCAGCGGGACACCTATCCGGAGATGCGCGGCGCCTTGGAGGTCTTCGACACCTTCTTCCGCATCTTGGGACTCCGTCCCGAGGTGCAGCGACTCACCCAGAACGACCGCGCCATCTACACGGCCTGGACCGCCGCCCGCAAGAACAAGGAATTCGACAAAGCGGACCGCCTCCGCGAAAAACTCCTCGAGCGAGGCATTCTCTGATGCCCTCCTACAACGGGAGGACCCTGGCCTATATCGGCGATGCGGTCTTCGAACTCTACGTCCGCGAACGTCTTCTCGCAAGCGGCAAGGTCCGGCCCGAGAATCTCCACAACGCGGCGATCGAGAAGACAAGCGCTCCGGCGCAGGAAAGGATCCTCGAAGCCCTGACGTCCCATTTGAGCCCTTCCGAGAAAGAGATCGTCAAAAAGGGACGCAACGCTTCGATCGCGAAGAAACCCAAGAACGGCGATATCATGACTTACAAGCGGGCGAGCGGCCTGGAGGCGCTTTTCGGACATCTGTATCTGGAAGAGAACACCGACAGAATCGATGAACTGATGTCTCTCATCTTTTTTGGATGACTGCGGAAACCCCGCAGTCATCGTTCTCTGCATGCGCAATTTTCGCAAATGGAGACGGTTCACTCCGTGCTACAATGGAGCCGAAAGGATGATTCGATGAAAATCGCCGGGAAAAACCCGATACGTGAAGCGTTGCGGGCGAACCGCCAGATCCACAAGGTGTATGCGGCGAATCCGAAAGACCCCCTTGTTTCGGAACTGAAAGGACAAGGGGTGTCCGTGGAGGTCAAAGACAAGGACGCTTTGGACAGCGAATTCGGTGAAGGACACCAAGGCATCGCGGCGGAAGTGGCGCCCTATGAATGCATGGATTTCGCAGAGGTTTTGAAAAAACCTTCACGGCGTGTGTTCCTCATGCTCGATTCCATCGAGGACCCCCAGAATTTCGGCGCCATCATCCGCAATGCGGACGTTTTCGGCGCCGATGCTGTCATTTTCGCCAAACACAGGAGTTCGCCAATCACCCCGGCCGTCGTCAAGGTTTCGGCCGGTTCCATCGAGCATGTCGACCTCGTCCGGGTCACGAACCTCAATCAGGCCATCGACAGGATGAAGAAAGAGAACATCTGGGTGGTGGGTCTCGCGGGCGAGGCGGAAAAGACCATCGCTTCCATCCCCAAGGACACTGACCTCTGTCTGGTCCTCGGGAACGAACACAAGGGTCTGCGCCCGCTTGTCAGGAAAAACTGCGATTATCTCGCCAGGATTCCCATGCGCGGCCGGGTGGCGAGTCTCAATGTTTCGGTGGCGAGCGGTATCGCTCTCTACGAAGTGACGGGGAATTGAGAGATGTATCCAAGACACAACGACTACGAGATTGTCGACAGGATCAAAGAAGGTGACGAGGAGGCATTCGACCTCCTCGCCGGCCAATACGAGCGTTTCATCAAGAAGAAGATCCACAAATTCAATCTGGCCTATGAAAAGGAGGACCTCGTGCAGGAGGGACTCATCCTCCTCCACAAGTCCGCGCTCATTTTCGACGAGTCCCGCGGAAAGACTTTCACCCGTTTTTTCGAGATGAATCTCGAAAGGCTCTTCATCTCCCGCATCAAGACCTTGAAAAGGCGGAGCGAGACGGGCCGCGTCTATGAGAAGGATATCGCCTCGTTCAACCACCGCGTCCGGGAATCCTCGGTCTACTACCCGCTCTATCTCGAAGAAGTCCGGGAGGTGCTCTCGCCGCTCGAATTCGTTGTGTACCACCGATGCGAGATGCGTTGCGAGGACCACGCCTCCATCGCCTCTTCCCAAGGCTGCGACACCAAGTCCGTCTACAATGCCTTGCATCGCGCGAAAGCCAAAATACGCGCATATTTCGGCGATTAATCGTTGACAAAGCCCCCCCTTTTTGATACATTATATATTTGCAAGTGCAAGGTTGTGATAACATGCGCAAACGTATCCGCCTGATATGCGAAGTATGTCTGTCGAGGAACTACACGGCCATGAAGCATGCTCACGAGAAGGAGCGCATGTCCGTGAAGAAATACTGCAATCGTTGCAAGAAACACACCGTGCACAAAGAAAGCAAATAGGAGAATCAGCCATGGCAAAAGAACCTATGGACAAAAAAAGCAAAGTTCTGCAAGTGCTGAAGAAGGAGTATCCTTTCGAGAGCCTCCTTTTGGGGTTGCTCGGATCACTCGTTCTCGTACTCGGCATCTATATCTTCGAAGGACGCCACGTGACAATCCGTTGGACCGACCTCTGGATTTTCGCGACGTCGATTCGCATCAACATCTTCGCCATCATCGTCATGTTGATCGGTGTGGCGGCACTCTTTGTGGCTCTCGCTCCCTTCTTCTTTCCCGGGCTCAAAGAGATGCGTCGCGTTTCTTGGCCGAAAAAGAAGACCATGTATGAACACACCGGTCGCGTCTTCGGATTCGTCATCTTTCTCGGCCTCATGTTCATGATCTACGACCTCGTGCTCCGTCCCATATTCGAAATCCTCTATGACATGGGTGTCTGAGCATGAGTGAAGAAAACAGCGAACGCAAATGGTATGTCGTCCAGACCTATTCCGGTCAGGAAAACTCGGTCAAGACGAACCTGGAACGCCGCATCGAGTCGATGCAGATGGAAGACAAGATCTTCCAGGTCGTCATCCCCGAACAGATAAAACGCGAGCGAAAACCCGACGGAACGACCAAGGAGAAAATCGTCAAGCTCTATCCGGGCTATGTGTTCATCGAGATGATTGTGACGGACGACTCCTGGTTCGTGGTCCGGAACACCCCCGGCGTCACGGGATTCCTGGGCTCGAGCGGCGGCGGGACCAAGCCGATCCCTCTCCCCCCCGACGAGATTAATCCCATCCTGAAACGCGCCGGATTGCTCGAGACGCCGAGCCTCGATGTCGAAATCGGTCAAAGGGTGCGGGTCACGGCCGGCCCCTTCATGAACCGCATCGGCCGCGTCGAGAACATCGACCATGAAAAGGCCATGGTGACCGTGCTGGTCGAGATGTTCGGCCGGGATACCCCCGCACAACTCACGTTCGACGAGATCGACACGAACGTTTGAACTTGACAGTCAAGAAACATGCAGGCTATAATGGCGTGGCATGTCGCATGTCATGCTTGTTTTATGAGTGGGAGGGCCAAGAGCCCGCTTACCACATCATGAGTCAGAGGAGGTGACCATCGTGCCAAAAAAAGAGGTCAATAACGTCGTCAAACTGCAAATCCCCGCGGGGAAAGCCAATCCAGCGCCTCCCGTCGGACCCGCGCTCGGCCAGGCCGGCGTGAACATCCAGGAATTCTGCACCAAGTTCAACGAGAAGACCCGCGACCAGATGGGAAACATCATCCCCGTCGAAATCACGGTCTATAAAGATCGTTCCTTCACGTTCATCACCAAGACGCCCCCCGCGGCCGCATTGCTTCTGAAGGCGGCGGGCATCGAGAAGGGCTCCGGCGAACCGAACACGGAAAAGGTCGGTTCGGTGACCCGCGAGCAGGTCAAAGAGATCGCCGAGATCAAGATGCCCGACTTGAACGCGAACGATATCGAGGCGGCCATGAAGATCATCGAAGGATCCGCCCGCAACATGGGAATCACCGTCAAAGACTGAGCATTTGGTTGTGTATCGCAGCTGGATGTGGGAGGAAAATCCGTCAATACCACATTTAGGAGGAAGAAGCATGGGCAAAAAGAGCAAAAAATACCGCGCGGCCCTCGAAAAGGTCGACAGGACCAAGAAATACGCTATCGATGAAGCGGTCGCGCTGCTCAAGGACATCTCTTTCGAAGGTTTCGACGCATCCGTCGAGGTGTCTTTGGATTTGAACGTCAACCCCCGGAAAGCCGACCAGAACATCCGCGGTGCCATGGTTTTGCCGCATGGAACGGGCAAGACCAAACGCGTGCTCGTTTTCGCCAAGGGCGAGAAGGCCAAAGAGGCCGAAGACGCCGGCGCCGATTTCGTCGGCGACGAGGAACTCGTCGAGAAGATCCTCGGCGGCTGGATGGAATTCGACACCGTTGTCGCCACACCGGACATGATGCCGAAAGTCGGAAAACTCGGACGCACATTGGGACCCCGCGGTCTCATGCCGAACCCCAAGACCGGCACCGTGACCCAAGACATCAAGAAAGCGGTCGGCGAGATCAAAGCCGGAAAGGTCGAATACCGTGTCGACAAGGCCGGTATCCTGAACATCCCCGTCGGCAGGCGCTCGTTCGCATCAGAGAAGATCATCGAGAATCTCCGCGCTTTCTATGAGACCATCCAGCGTTCGCGCCCCGCGACCGTCAAGGGCATTTTCGTCCGCAACATGGCGATCGCGACGACGATGTCTCCCGGCATTAAGGTTGACACCACGACCATTTTGTAGGACAATAGGCGTGGCACAATTGAATCGATATCTGTCGAAGACCTCAGGCGCCTTCGGGCTTAATCTCCTGAGCAGACAAAAGAAACCGGATTTCCCGCCTCTTTTGTCGTCTTGACAGAAGAGGTTTTTTCATGGACATTACCAAGGAGGTGGAACCGTGTCCGAAAAAGCGATTGAAAAGAAGAAAGACCAAGTCGCACAACTCGCGGAGAAGATGAAAGAGGCGAACTCCGTCGTCGTCGTGGACTATCTCGGCTTGACGGTCGCCGAAGCGAGTGAGCTCCGTCGTGAACTGATCAAGAACGGCTGCGAATTCAAGGTCGTCAAGAACAACATCATCCGTCGCGCCGCCGAAGCTGAAGGCCACAAGGAAATCCTCGAACACATCGAAGGCCCCAACGCCCTCGCTTTCAGTTTCGAAGACAGCGTCGCCGCGGCGAAAGTCATCTACGATTTCGCAAAAGACCACAAGAAACTCGAACTCAAGGTCGGCATTGTCGACGGCGAGTTCATGGACAACGAGAATATCAAGATGATCGCCACAATTCCCTCGCGCGAGGAACTGCTCACCATGTTTGCCGGAGGCATCCTGGAGCCCGTCAAACATCTCGCCATGGGGTTGAACATGCACATCGAGAACCAGGAAGAAAACCGGGAAGAAAGCCAAAACGACCAAACCGAATAAGGAGGAAAAGGAAATGGCCAATCTGAAAAACGAAGAAATCATCGAAGCTTTGAAAGTGAAGACACTGCTTGAATTAAAGGAACTCGTCGACATGATGAAAGAGGAATTCGGCGTCGATCCGAGCGCCGTCGCCGTCGCCGCACCCGGCGCCGCGCAAGAGGACGAAGAACCGAGCGAAGTCACCGTCACGCTCACCAACCCCGGTCAGAAGAAGATCGGCGTCATCAAAGTCGTCCGCGAACTCACCGGTCTCGGGTTGAAAGAGGCGAAAGCGCTCGTCGACAGCGCCCCCGCCCCCATCAAGGAAGAAATCGATCCCGAAGAAGCCGAGAGCATCAAAGAGAAAATCGAAGAAGCCGGCGGCGAAGTCGAAATCAAATAACCTTCATCCAATTGAAAAACCTGAGTGGAAAGCTCAGGTTTTCGCCTCGATGGAGGAAAGAGGGGGTGAGTGGCGATGAGCCATTACTTCAGCGAAAAGCAGGAAGGGCTGGAAAAGGACGAGCGGACCCTCTCCTACGAACATGCGGGCAGGGTATTCACTTTCACGACCGCTCGCGGCGTTTTCGCCCGGAACGAAGTCGATTTCGCCACCCGCCTCCTCATCGCGACCATCGAAATCGAAAAAGGGACGACGCGTCTTTTGGACCTTGGCACCGGCTATGGCGTCATCGGTGTCGTGCTCGGTGCGCTTTATGATCTCAAAGTCACCATGACGGATGTGAACGAGCGGGCCCTCGCACTCGCCAGAAAGAATCTCGAGAAGAACCGCGTCGAAGCCGATGTGTTGAAAAGTGACGGTTTCGCCGCCCTTTCGGGTGAACGCTTCGACCTCATCGTGACGAATCCGCCCATCCGCATCGGGAAAGACAGACTCTTTCCCATGCTGGAAAAGGCCCGCAAACATTTGTCGGAGGGCGGAGCCCTCTGGCTCGTCTGCCACAAGAAGCACGGAGCGAAGACCATGAGGAAACATCTCGAGAAGACCTACGACGTCGAAGCCAAAGAACAAAAGAAGGGTTTTCACGTTTTCGTCTGCCGCCCGCTTTGACAAAGGACGATTCCTTGTCTCTTTGTCATCCGAATCCAAGCTCCCATGACGTGGTCGTTTCCTGACTTCCCGACCTTGTCGGGAGAAACGCTCGTGTATTGACGAAAAAACATTGACCACTTGACGGTGCTATGATATAATGTCAAATTGCGTTACAATGCGCTTTTTTGTCTTGCCATGATCTTTTTATCCATTCGAACGGGGTGTATACGTAGTGAGCTACTCGATTGTCAAATACGGTAGAAAGCGCGAAAGAAGGAACTATTCCCGCATCAAATCGCAAGTGGAACTACCGAATCTCATTGAAGTCCAGACCAAGTCTTTCTACTGGTTCATAGAAGAGGGGCTCAAAGAACTCCTCAAGGACATTTCGCCGATCGAGAACTTCACCGGCGGCTTGGAACTCTATTTCGAAGACATCGAATTCGATGCACCGAAGCATACCGTGCATGAAGCCCGTGAAAAAGAACTGACCTACGCCTGTCCGCTGCGCGTCGGCGTGAAACTCGTCGACCACAGCACAGGCGTGATTCAACGTCAGAAGATTTTCATGGGTGATTTTCCGTTCATGACCGACCGGGGCTCGTTCATCATCAACGGCTCCGAACGGGTCATCGTGAGCCAGATCGTCCGGAGCGCGGGCGTATTCTTCGACAAGGAAGTCGACCGCAAGACCCTCCGGAGCCGCTATCTCGGACAGATCATCCCCAACCGCGGCGCCTGGCTCGAATACGAGACCGACTCGAAGAATGTGCTGAACGTCAAACTCGACCGTTCGAAGAAGATTCCCTTGACAACGCTTCTCAGGGCGATCGGTCTTTCGACGGACGAACGCATCCTCGACCTCTACAAGAAACACGCCCATATCGACCAGACACTCGAACGCGACAACACGAAATCCAGCGAAGAAGCGATCCTCGAAGTGTATTCGAAACTCCGCCAAGGCGAGACCGCGACAGTCGACGGCGCCATCAAGTTCTTCGTGAGCCGTCTTTTCGATGCGAAACGCTACGAACTCGCCAAGGTCGGACGTTTCAAGGTCAACCAGAAACTGAACGTCTTGAACCATGTCCGCGGCAAGCCGTTGGCCGAGGATCTCGTCGATCCCGAGACCGGGGAGGTCCTCGTCGAGAAGGGTGTCACCATCGACAAGAAGACCGAGAAGATCCTCGATGCGAACCGCCACCTTTTCACCCACACGGTGCCCGGTGTCTTGGCGCACGATCTCGATTATGATTTCGCCGAGCAGAAGGACATCCTCGACGCCAACCCCTATCTCGAGCATCTCTCCGACGAGGAGAAACTCTCCGCTATCAAGGCGCAGCGTTTCCTTTCGGCCGAAGAATACGCAAAAGCGCATCTCGAAGCCCAAGGCCTCACCAAGAAGAAATTCATCGACAAGGAAGGCAACAAGGCCTACGACGAGATGGTCACATCCATCGAGGAGACGCTTGCCAAGGACGAACTGGAACTCTCGCTCGCGAAAGTCGAGATTCTCGACATCAAGCACACGAACAAGGACGATGAAGAAATCGACGTCCGGGTGATCGGCAACGACTCTTCCGAGACGGAGGAACATCTCACCCCTTCCGACATCATCGCTTCCGTGAGCTATTATCTGAACCTCATGGACGATTACGGAAGACTCGACGATATCGACCATCTGGGCAACCGTCGGCTCCGACTCATCGGCGAACTGCTCAAGAACCAGTTCCGGATCGGCCTTTCCAAACTCGAAAAGAACGTCATGGACCGCATGAGCACCCGCGACACTTCGGAGATGACGCCGCAGAACCTCATCAACATCCGACCCTTGACTTCTTCCATCAAGGAGTTCTTCGGCTCTTCGCAGCTCTCGCAGTTCATGAGCCAGACGAACCCCTTGGACGAGATCACCCACAAACGCCGCATAAGCGCGCTCGGTCCCGGCGGTCTCACCCGCGACCGCGCCGGTTTCGAGGTGCGCGACGTGCATTACTCCCACTATGGAAGGATCTGTCCCATCGAGACCCCCGAAGGGCAGAACATCGGGCTTATCAACAGTCTTTCCACTTATGTCCGGGTGAACGAGTACGGTCTCATCGAGACGCCCTACCTCAAGGTGCGACGTGAGGAAAAAGACAAAAAAGACGTGGAGCTCTATGTGACCGCTGAACATCTCTTCCTCACCGCCGACCAAGAAGAAGAATACGTCATCGGCCAGGCCAACATCAACCTCGATGACGACATGCGCATCGTCGACGACCACGTCGTCGCACGCCACATGGGCGAGACCAAGATGCACCACAAGCACGAGATCGACCTCATCGACGTCTCGCCGAAACAGATTGTCAGTGTGTCCACAGCCTGCATCCCCTTCCTCGAACACGATGACGCGAACCGTGCCCTGATGGGCGCGAACATGCAACGGCAGGCGATTCCCCTCTTGAAACCCGAGGCCCCCTATGTGGGCACGGGCATCGAGCACAAGGCCGCAAAAGACAGCGGTGCCTGCATCGTGGCGCAGCGTGACGGCGTTGTGAAGTATGTCGACGCAAGAAAAATCCTCGTCGAGGAGGAAGACGGCAACAACCGCACCTACCATCTCGAGAAATTCGAACGCAGCAACCAGAGCACGCTGATAAACGAGAAACCGATCGTCCGACCCGGCGACAAGGTTGAAGCCGGCGAAGTCATCACCGACGGACCGGCCATGGATGAAGGCGAACTCGCCTTGGGCAGGAATGTCGTCGTCGCCTTCATGACCTGGAACGGCTATAATTACGAGGACGCCGTCATCCTGTCCGAGCGTCTCGTCAAAGATGACATCTACACTTCCATCCATATCGAGAAATATGAAGCCGAAGCCCGCGACACCAAGCTCGGCAAAGAGGAAATCACCCGCGAGGTGCCCAATGTCGGTGAGAAGGGACGCCGTTTCCTTGATGAGAACGGCATCATCATCCCCGGCGCCGAAGTGAAAGAGGGCGACATCCTCGTCGGCAAGGTCACCCCGAAAGGTTTCACCGAGGAGACCCCCGAAGACCGTCTTCTGGGCGCCATATTCGGCAAGAAAGCGCACGAACAGCGCGACACCTCGCTCCGCGTGCCCCACGGGGGTGGCGGCATCGTCCATAGTGTGCGGCACTTCTCCCGTGAAGCGGGCGACGAACTCCCGCCCGGCGCGAACGAGGTCGTGCACGTCTTCATCGTGCAAAAACGCAAGATTTCCGAAGGCGACAAGATGGCCGGACGCCACGGCAACAAGGGCGTCATCTCGAAAATCCTCCCCGAGGAGGACATGCCCTTCCTGCCCGACGGCCGCCCGGTCGACATCATGTTGAATCCGTTGGGCGTGCCTTCACGGATGAACATCGGCCAGGTGCTGGAGATCCATCTCGGCATGGCCGCCGAGAAACTCGGCGTCCACATCGCGAGCCCCGTCTTCGACGGTGTCGAAAGCGAAGATTTGGACGAGATCATGCGCGAGGCGGAACTCAGTCATAACGGCAAGACCCCTCTCTATTCGGGTCTCACAGGTGAACGTTACGACAACGATGTCGCCGTCGGCATCATGCACATGATCAAGCTCGACCACATGGTCGACGACAAACTCCACGCTCGGAGTGTGGGTCCCTACACGCTCGTCACCCAGCAACCGATGGGCGGAAAGGCCCAAAACGGCGGCCAGCGTTTCGGCGAGATGGAAGTCTGGGCGCTCGAGGCCTACGGTGCGGCCTATTGTCTGCAAGAGATGCTCACGGTGAAGAGTGACGACATCATCGGCCGGAACAAAGTCTTCCGCGCCATCGTCGACGGCAAGAGCATCCCCGAACCGAGTCTCCCCGAATCGTTCCGCGTTCTGACAAGGGAACTCCAGTCCTTGGGCATCAGCGTGGAACTCATCAACCGCGACACACATGAGAACGAGGCCCGCAAGAGCCTCGTGGAAGACTCCGCCGAACACGACTATGTGGAAAAATACGGTTTCGATTCCTGAATGAGGACAAGGTGATTTGATGAGCCAGAAATACCTTCATTACAAAATCCGCTTGGCATCCCCCGAGGAGATTCTCTCTTGGTCCTTCGGAGAGGTCAAGAAACACGAAACCATCAACTACCGCACGTTGAAACCCGAACGTGACGGCCTTTTCTGCGAGGTCATCTTCGGACCCCAGAAAGATTACCAGTGCGCCTGCAACAACAAGAAGAAAAGCGCCCACACCGGCAAAAAATGCAAAGACTGCGGTGTGGAGATCACCGAAAGCAAGGTCCGCCGCGAACGGATGGGCCATATCAAACTCGCCGCCCCGGTCGTGCACACCTGGTATCTCCGCAACACGCCCTCGCGTATCGCGACCCTGCTCGACATCAAGTCCAAGGACCTCGAAGAGGTCGTCTATCTCGCGAGCTACATCGTCATCGACAAGGGCGACACCGACCTCCATTACAAACAGATCCTCTCCGAAGCCGAATACACGAAGAAATACATGGAATTCGGCAGCCGCTTCAAAGCCCTCACAGGCGCCGAAGCCGTGAAGGTCCTCCTGCAGAAGCTCGATTTGGCGGAAGAGGCCTACAAACTCAGAAAGGCCCTGCCCACCGCCTCCAAGCAGAAACGTCAAAAACACATCAAACGGCTCGAGATCATCGAGGCCTTCCGGAAGAGCGACAACAAACCCGAATGGATGGTCATGGACGTTCTTCCCGTCATCCCGCCGGAACTCCGTCCCATGGTGCAGCTTGACGGCGGCCGTTTCGCGACCACGGATCTGAACGACCTCTATCGCCGCATCCTCAACCGCAACAACCGCCTGAAACGCCAGAAGGAACAAAACGCCCCGCATCTCATCACCAAGAACGAGAGGAGGATGTTGCAGGAGGCGGTCGACGCTCTCATCGACAACTCCAAACGCGGCCGGAAAGCCGTCGTCGAGAAGAACCGTCCCCTGAAGAGCCTCTCCGACATGCTCCGGGGCAAGCAGGGACGTTTCCGTCAGAACCTGCTCGGCAAACGCGTCGACTATTCGGGCCGGAGCGTCATCGTTGTCGGTCCCGACCTCGAGATGTATCAGGCGGGCATCCCTCGCGAGATGGCGATCAGTCTCTTCAAACCTTTCGTCATCCGCGAACTCATCAACCGCGACATCGCCAACAACATCAAAAACGCCAAGAAACTGATCGAGGATTACGATCCGAGAATCTGGGAGGTCCTCGAGGAAGTCATCGAGGAGCACCCGGTCCTTCTGAACCGGGCGCCCACCCTGCACAGACTCGGCATCCAGGCATTCGAGCCCAAACTCATCGAGGGCAAGGCCATCCGCTTGCATCCGCTCGTCACCACCGCTTTCAACGCCGATTTCGACGGCGACCAGATGGCGGTGCATGTGCCGCTTTCGGAGGAAGCACAGGCCGAGGCCCGCGTCCTCATGCTCGCATCGAACAACATCCTGAATCCCAAAGACGGTAAGCCCGTCGTCACCCCTTCACAAGACATGGTGCTCGGCAACTACTACCTCACTCTTGAACGTACCGACCAGATAGGCGAAGGCAAGGTCTTCAAGGATTCCAAGGAAGCGCGTCTCGCCTTCGAGAACGACGAGATCGACCTGCACGCCGTCATCGCCCTCAGGGCTTCCACCCTCGGCAACGCCCCTTTGACGGACAAACAGAAAGAGAGCTATCTCATGACCACCATGGGGAAACTCATCTTCAACGAGATCCTCCCGAGGAGCTTCCCCTATCTCAACGAGCCCGAAGCGGCGAATCTCGCCGAGAACACCCCCGACAAATACTTCGTCGGCCGCGGCGAGAACATCCGCGAAGTCATACAGAACCGCCTGGAACTCGAAAAACTCTATCATGAACTCGCAAGGCTCCAAAGAAGGAGCGTCGACGCCACCCCCGAAGAAGTCAAAGCGGTCGAGGAGGAAATCATCAAACTCGAGGACAAGGGTGCTTGCCGCCTCGCGAAGCCCTTCGACAAGAAATTCCTCTCCCGCATCATCAGTCGCGTGTTCGCCGATTTCAAGATCAACGAGACCTCGAAGATGCTCGACAAGATGAAAAACCTCGGTTTCAAATATTCTACCGACGCCGGCATCACCGTGAGCGCCTTCGACATCCAGCCCTACAGCAAGAAGGGCGAGATCATCCTCGAAGCCGAGAAGAAGGTCGAAGAGATCCAAAAGATGCATGACGCCGGCTTTCTCACCGACAATGAGCGAAGGAGTCTTGTCATCTCGGTCTGGGAGGACGCCAAGGAACAGATCCAATCCGGCATCCGCGAAGAACTCACCGTCGACAACCACATCCATATGATGAGCTCTTCCGGTTCCCGCGGCAACATCTCCAACTTCACCCAGCTCGCCGGTATCCGGGGCCTCATGAGCAACCCCTCCGGTCAGACGATCGAGCTTCCCATCAAGGCCTCCTTCCGCGAAGGCCTCACGATGAGCGAGTTCTTCATCTCCACCCACGGTGCCAGGAAAGGCTCCACCGACACCGCCCTCAAGACCGCCGACAGCGGCTATCTCACGCGCCGTCTCGTCGATGTCAGTCAAGACCTCGTCGTGACGGAGAACGACTGCGGCACCGACCGCGGCACCTTGGTCGAAGATTTCAAGGATAACGACGGCAGCAACATCGAATCCCTTTACGACCGGATTGTCGGCCGCTACAGCCAAGAGACCTTGACGCATCCCGAGACGGGCGAAATCCTCGTCGAGAAGAACACCTACCTCACCGACGAACTGGCGAAAGAAATCGTCGACGCGGGTGTCGAGAGAATGAAAATCCGCAATGTGCTCATGTGCAACGCCCACGGCGGCGTCTGCAGGAAATGTTACGGAAGAAACCTCGCCACCGGCGAAGAGGTCGAAGTCGGGGAAAGCGTCGGCATCATCGCCGCCCAATCCATTGGTGAGCCGGGGACACAGCTCACCATGCGCACCTTCCACACCGGCGGTGTGGCCGGTGCCGACATCACCCAGGGTCTCCCCCGGATCCAGGAACTCTTTGAAGCACGCGATCCCAAAGGTAAGGCCATCATCGCCGAATTCGACGGGACGATCGAAAAGATCGAGCAGATCGATGAACGCTACAAGGTCACCGTCACCGGTGAGATCGAGTCGCGCGAATACGAGACCGACAGCAACGTCACCCTCCTCGTCGAGGAAGGCGATAACGTGCATGCGGGACAAAAGATCACCGAAGGCTCCATCCACCCCCGCCAGCTTCTGAAAGTGACCGACGCCGAGACCGTCCAACAATACATCCTGAAGGAAGTGCAGAAGGTCTACCGTTCGCAGGGCGTTGAGATTTCCGACAAACATATCGAGATCATCATCCACCAGATGATGTGCAAGATCGACATCGTTGTCGAAGGCGACACCGAACTACTCCCGGGCGCCCAGGTCGACCACAAGACATTCCGCAAAGCGAACAGACAAGCCATCGCCGAACGGAAGCGGCCGGCCATCGGTCGTCCCGCCCTCCTCGGCATCACCCGTGCGTCCCTCAGGAGCGATTCGTTCCTCTCCGCCGCGAGTTTCCAAGAGACCACCCGGGTTCTGACTGACGCGGCCATCCGCGCCAAGACCGACGAACTCGCGGGACTCAAGGAAAATGTCATCATCGGCGGCCGCATTCCCGCCGGGACCGGCATTCTCCGCCACAAGAGTTTCGACTATGAACGGCCCGAAGGAAGCGAGTTCGACGAGGAGTTCGAAGGGGAAGAGGATTTTGTCGACCCCGATTTCGAACACGTCGACGAGGAATTCGAAAAGCAAGGCCATGACGAGATGTCCGGTCTCGACGACAAGTCATGAGACGGTAATGCCGGGTCGCCTTGAGGCGTCCCGGCTTTTTTTCCGGAAAGGGCGCCGAACCATTGACACACCTGGAACGGTGTTATATAATTACACGTGCGTCAAGTGCGAAAAGCTCCCGTCTATCACGGGTATTCGCCATCATCTTGTCACATTCGACACACATGGATGTGTTGTCAAAAAAACAGGAGAGGAGGAACAACATGCCGACCATCAACCAACTCGTCAGAAAAGGACGCAAGAGCCGCAAGAAGAAGTCCAAGTCCCCGCATCTCGCCATCAATTACAACTCGATCAAGCGGCGTTACACGCATCTGCCCAGTCCGCAGAAGCGTGGTGTGTGCGTGCGGGTCGCGACCATGACGCCCAAGAAACCGAACTCGGCGCTCCGTAAATACGCCCGTGTCCGCTTGACGAACGGCGTGGAAGTGACGGCCTACATCCCGGGAATCGGCCACAAACTGCAAGAGCACAGCGTCGTCCTCATCCGTGGCGGCCGCGTCAAGGACCTTCCGGGCGTGCGCTATCACATCGTGCGTGGCACGCTGGACGCAGAAGGCGTTGTCGACCGGAAACAGGGACGTTCGAAATACGGAACCAAGAAGGAAGAAATGTAGGTAGGAACAGAACGATTCTTGAAAGGAGGAACCTGCCATGCCCCGCAGAGGACATGTGGCGAAACGGGATGTACTGCCCGACCCGGTGTACGACTCGAAACTCGTCACGAAACTGATCAACAGCATCATGAAGGACGGCAAGAAGAACACGGCGCAACGCATCCTCTACACAGCGTTCGGCCGTATCGAGGAAATCACCAACCGCCCCCCCATTGAAGTGTTCGAGGAGGCGTTGGACAACGTCATGCCCACATTCGAAGTCCGGGCGCGCCGCGTCGGGGGACAGAACTACCAAATCCCCATGGAAGTGCGAGAAGAAAGACGCTATACGTTGGGACTCCGTTGGATCACCCAATACGCGAGACTTCGTGGCGAGAAGACCATGGAAGAACGTCTCGCCAAGGAAATCGTCGCCGCCGCGAACGGCGAAGGACAGTCCGTGAAGAAACGCGAAGACATGCACAGGATGGCGGAAGCGAACAAAGCGTTTGCGCATTACCGCTGGTAATAGCAGGAAGGAGAACGCCCCATGGCACGCAGATACAGCTTGGAAAAGACCCGGAACATCGGCATAATGGCGCATATCGACGCCGGGAAGACAACAACGACGGAGCGCGTTCTCTTTCACACTGGAAAAATCCACAAGATGGGCGAGACGCACGAAGGTTCCTCCCAGATGGACTGGATGGACCAGGAACAAGAACGCGGCATCACCATCACTTCCGCGGCCACGACCGCCTTTTGGCGCGACTACCGCGTGAACATCATCGACACTCCCGGCCATGTCGATTTCACCGTCGAGGTCTCCCGCTCTTTGCGTGTCCTTGACGGTGCGGTGACCGTACTCGACGCCCAAGCCGGCGTTGAGCCCCAGACGGAGACCGTCTGGCGACAGGCGACCGATTACATGGTCCCCCGCATCGTCTTTGTCAACAAGATGGACAAGATCGGCGCGGATTTCGCTTTCAGCGTGAAATCCCTGGACGAAAGACTCGGCGTGAAGGCGGCGGCCATCCAGTGGCCCATCGGTGCCGAAGTGGATTTCGAAGGCATCATCGACCTCGTGGAGATGAAAGCCTACCGTTATGACGGCCGCCCGGAAGAAAACGCCGTCGAGATCGACATCCCCGCGGATTATCAAGACATCGTCGCAGAGAGACGGGGCGAACTCGTCGAGATGCTCGCCGATTTCGACGACGACATCATGATGATGTATCTCGAAGGCCAAGAGGTGCCCGTGGAAAAACTGAAGGAGGTCATCCGGAAAGCGACGCTCGATGTCGAATTCTTCCCCGTCCTTTGCGGCAGCGCCTTCAAGAACAAGGGCGTCAAACTCGTCCTCGACGCCGTCATCGACTATCTCCCCGCACCGACCGATGTCGTCCGCATCAAAGGGAAGGTGAAAAGCGGCGAAGAGGTCCGTGTGAGATCTTCCGATGAAGAGAAGTTCGCCGCCTTGGCCTTCAAGGTGGCCACCGACCCCTTTGTGGGAAGGCTCACCTATTTCCGCGTGTATTCGGGTGTGATGAAGAAGGGCTCCTATATCCGCAACACGACAAAAGGCCACAAAGAGCGCGTCGGGCGCATCCTGCAGATGCATGCCAACCACCGCGAAGAGATCGATGCCGTCTATTCCGGCGACATCGCAGCGGCGATCGGGCTCAAGAACACATCGACCGGCGACACGCTGGCCGAAGCGAACTATCCGATCATCCTCGAGCAGATGAACTTTCCCGAGCCCGTCATCAGTGTCGCGATCGAACCCAAGTCGAAAGCCGACCAGGACAAGATGGGAGAAGCCCTCCAGAAACTCGCCGAGGAGGACCCCACTTTCCGGACCTACACCGACGAGGAGACCGGACAGACCATCATCGCCGGTATGGGGGAACTCCATCTTGAGATCATTGTCGACAGGCTCAAACGCGAATTCAAGGTCGGAGCGAACGTCGGCAGGCCGCAAGTGAGCTACAGGGAGACCTTCACCACCGAAGCGGAAATCGAAGGAAAATTTGTCCGCCAGACCGGTGGCCGCGGCCAATACGGCCATGTCTATATCCGCTTCGAGCCCAACCGGGGTGAAGGGTTCGAATTCGTCGACAAAATCGTCGGCGGCGTCGTACCCCGCGAATACATCCCCTCGGTCGAAGAAGGCATCAAAGAGGCTTTCGAACACGGCGTACTCGCCGGTTATCCGATCATCGACGTCAAAGCCACACTTTTTGATGGCTCCTACCATGATGTCGACTCGAGCGAGATCGCCTTCAAGGTCGCCTCGTCCCTGGCCGTCCGCGAGGCCAAGGACCGCTGCAAGGCCATCCTCTTGGAACCCGTCATGCTGGTCGATGTGATCGCTCCCGACGACTATCTCGGGAACGTCATCGGCGACCTCACCGGAAGAAGAGGCAAGGTCGAAAGCCAACAAAGACGCGGCAACGCCCACCAGGTCCGGGCGCTTGTGCCTCTGGCCGAGATGTTCGGCTATGCGACGAGCCTCCGGTCGAACACACAGGGCCGCGGGAACTACACGATGCACTTTTCCCACTACGAGCCCGCACCGAAATCCATCGCGGAAAGGATCGTCGAAAAACGCAACGGCTAGAGATTGAATTAACTTGCATTATAGGCTATAATACGGTAAAATAATCTTGTTACAAGACCAATTAAGGAGGAAAAATACAAATGGGCAAGGAAAAATTCGTACGTAAAGGAACACACGTAAATATCGGCACCATCGGACATGTCGACCACGGCAAAACGACGCTGACGGCTGCCATCACGGCCGTTCTCAATCGTAGAGGCATCGGCGATACACAGGCCCAGGACTATGATTCCATCGACAATGCCCCCGAAGAGAAAGAAAGGGGCATCACCATCAATACGATGCATATCGAATACGCCACCGAGAAGCGTCACTATGCACACGTCGACTGCCCCGGACACGCCGACTATGTCAAGAACATGATCACCGGTGCGGCCCAGATGGACGGAGCGGTTCTCGTGGTCAGCGCCGCCGACGGCCCCATGCCCCAGACCCGCGAGCATATCCTGCTCGCCCGCCAGGTCGGTGTCCCGAGCCTCGTCGTCTACATGAACAAGACCGACATGGTCGACGACGAAGAACTTCTCGAACTCGTAGAAATGGAAATCCGCGAACTTCTCACCGAGTATGAATTCCCCGGCGATGACATCCCCGTCGTGCGCGGCTCCGCCCTGAAAGCCCTCGAAGGCGACAAAGAGGAAGAAGACAAGATCATCGAACTCATGAACATCATCGACGAATACATCCAAGATCCTGTCCGTGAAACCGACAAGCCCTTCCTCATGCCCATCGAGGACGTCTTCAGCATCACCGGTCGCGGAACCGTCGCCACCGGCCGTGTCGAACGCGGTAAAGTCAAAGTCCAAGACGAAGTGGAAATCGTCGGTATCAGACCCACCCGCAAGACCGTCGTCACCGGTGTCGAGATGTTCCGCAAGCTTCTCGATGAAGCGCAAGCCGGCGACAACATCGGCGCCCTCCTCCGCGGCATCACCCGTGATGACATCCAGCGCGGACAAGTCCTCGCGAAGCCCGGAAGCGTGACGCCCCACACCCAGTTCAAGTGCGAAGTCTACGTCCTCTCCAAGGACGAAGGCGGACGCCACACCCCCTTCTTCTCCAACTACCGTCCGCAGTTCTACTTCCGCACCACCGACGTGACCGGCACCATCCAACTGTCGGAAGACGTCGAGATGGTCATGCCCGGCGACAACGTCGAGATGGATGTCGAACTGATCTATCCCATCGCCTTGGAGAAAGGCACCAAGTTCTCCATCCGCGAAGGCGGACGCACCGTCGGCGCCGGTGTCGTGGCCGACATCATCAAGTGACCACACAATGACAAAAAAGAGGCGCGAGCCTCTTTTTTTTATCCTTGCGCCTTCCGACAACGGACAGACATTGTATAATGGAAAGTGGGAGTGATTGCATGTTGGTCGACACACATGTCCATCTGAACAACGAACAGCTTTATGAAGAACTCGAAAACGTGCTGACAAGAGCGCGTGAGAAAGGTGTCGAACGGTTCCTCGTCGTGGGTTTCGATGCCTTGACGAACACGCGGGCGATAGAAATCGCGAAAGAATACCCGTTCATCCGCGCCACGGCCGGCTTGCATCCGGGCGTGGCCCCGGAAGTCACCGAGGCGGATTTCGCCGCATTGGAAGAGACCCTTTCCCATCCTGAAATCCGCGCCGTCGGTGAATGCGGTCTCGACTACTATCGCGGCAAGGAACACAAGAAACAACAACTCGAGGTCTTCGAAAGACAGATCCTTTTCGCCAAGAAAAAAGACCTGCCGCTCGTCATCCACATGCGCGATGCGGCCGGCGACACCTACCGCCTCTTGGAGAGACACGCGCCGATCAAAGGCGTGATGCATTGTTACAGCGGTTCAAGGGAGATGATGGAGCGCTTCCTTTCTTTGGGCCTTCACATCTCGTTGGGTGGTCCCGTGACCTTCAAGAACGCAAAGACCCCGAAAGAGGTGGCGCAATCCGTCCCGCTCGACAAACTCCTCGTGGAGACGGACGCCCCTTTTCTCGCCCCGCATCCCCACCGAGGGAAACGCAATGAACCCTCGCTCCTTCCCTTGATCGCCAAGGCGATCGCCGAAATCAAGGGCATGGAGTACGAAGAAATCGCCCACACCACCACGATGAACGCCAACGACCTATTCCGTTTCGGAGAGTGAGACCATGAAAACTTTTAGAAAAGCCGTCATTCTTGTAGTGCTGGGTTTCTTCCTCTTTTTCTTCTCCGGTTGTGAATTCTTTTTCGAGGAGGAAGAACGGATAAACATCAATGAATACACCGAACAGGAACTCATCGAACTCATCGAGGGTTTGTTGCCGGAGGCTGAACGAACGGTCCATTACGATTTCGAGGGATTCGAGAAGACCCTGGTCGAGATGATGGAGCAGAACCGTAGGAGCGTGGTCGGTCTCAATGTCCAAGGCAGCACCTTCTTCACGGGCGGAACCGGATCCGCCGTGATTTACAGGAAAGAAGAGGGACGTTTCTACGCCGTGACGAACCACCACGTCATCGACAACTACCAAAGCATCGAGGTCGTCTATGAAAAAAACGGCATGCTCTTCACCATCCCTTCCCGCAATGTCGAGGTCTTGGGCAAGGATGCCACCACCGACCTCGCCGTGATTTCTTTCAAAGCGGAGCACAACTTCCCCGTCGCGACCTTCGCCGATTCCTACGAGGCCCGCGTCGGGCATTTCGTCTTCGCCGTCGGGAACCCCCTGGGATTCGACTATTTCGGCACCCTGACCATGGGTGTCGTGTCGGGACTTGCCCGCTATGTTCCGGGAAGTGAGCTGGAAGTCCCATTCATCCAGCATGATGCCGCGATGAGTCCCGGAAACTCCGGCGGAGCGCTTTTCAACCTTGAAGGCGAAATCCTGGGCATCAACAACATGAAAATCGTCAGTGAACTGGCCGGCGACATCGGTTTCGCCATTCCCTCCCGGACAGTGGAGAGGATCATCGCCGACCTCGAGGAGAAAGGGTTCGTGCAACGTCCCTTCTTGGGGATCAGCGCTCTCGCCCAGGTGAGCGATTGCGGACAGGAATACGGTGTCTGTGTGAGCACGGTGGAAGATGGAAGTGGCGCCGAAGCCGCGGGGCTCCGCCCCGGCGACATCATCATCGGCTACAAACTCGCCGAATGGGAAGACTATGTCGAGGTGTTGAACTTCAACGATTTGCGCGAGGCCATCCTGAACTCTTCGGTCGGAGACGATGTCAGCCTCCGCTACATCCGCAATGACGAGATCCACGAATCCCCCTACACCACCTTGGGTATCCATCCTGACGACGAGGAGTGATGGATGTGGATGCGAAGAAACGTATCGAAGCGATCAGAAAGCGCGTCTCCGTCCGGTCGTTCGCAGATGCGCCCTCGACTGTCGAGATGAAGGAGACCATCCGCCGGTTGACCACTTCCCATGCGGGAAGGAAAGGGCCTTTCGGGCACACCTTCCGTCCCTTCTTTGTCGAGAACGTCAAAACGACGGGAAGGATCGGCACATATGGATTCATCAAGAACGCTCCCGCTTTCGTGGGCGGTGTGGCCAACAAGGAATTTTTGGCCCTTGTGGATTTCGCCCACGCTTTCGAACACCTCATGCTTGATCTCGTGGCGGAAGGTTTCGGCACCTGCTGGTTGGCCGAGACCTTCAAACGGGGCAAAATTTCCTCTATCACGAATGTGGAGGGGTTCATCCCCGCCGTGAGTCCCGTGGGGATTCCCGCGAGAAAAAAATCCTTGCGGGAGCGAGCCATCGCGGGATTGGCCCGGGCGAGAACAAGGAGGCCTCCGGAAGAACTCTTCTTCCTTTCTTCTTTGGATGAACCCTTGCCGAAGGGACATCCACTCGGAGATGTTTTCGAACTCGTGCGGATCGCCCCTTCCGGGGGGAACCGGCAACCCTGGCGCCTTTTCATCGAGGAGGGCATCATCCGTCTATACATCAAGAAAAGCGCCGTAAAGAGCCTTTTCCCCGTCAATATCGGCGCTTTGGACGCCGGTATCGCCTTGGCCCATCTCGAACTCGGTCTGGACCACTTGTCGTATTCCTTCGAATATTGTGATGATGCTGAAGCACCGCCGAGGAAAGGAATGCTCCATGTCGCGAGTATGAAGGTTTCAGGGGCGGGATTGTAAAACTGTGCGCAATGGTTTACAATGGTCTTTGCGCAAAGGAGATGGTCGACTGTGTCACTGAGAGCCGGTATCGTCGGTCTGCCCAATGTGGGAAAATCCACGCTTTTGAACGCCTTGACCGATGCCAACGCTTTGGCGGCGAACTATCCTTTCGCCACCGTGGACAAGAATGTCGGCACCGTGGTTGTGCCCGATGCGCGTCTGGACCGCTTGGCGGAAATCGTCTCCCCGCCGCGGGTTGTGCCTTCGACTTACGAATTCATCGATATCGCGGGCCTCGTCAAGGGGGCCAGCCGCGGAGAAGGGCTCGGGAACCGTTTTCTCGCCCACATCCGCGAGGTCGACGCCATCATCCAGGTGGTCAGGTGTTTCCATGATTCCGACGTTCCGCATGTGGAAGGCTCGGTCGATGCGCTGCGTGATGTCGAGATTCTCGCGACGGAGTTGTTGCTTGCGGATTTGGAGGTCGTCGAACGGAGATTGCCGAAAATCTCCAAGAAGGCCCGTCTCGCCGTCGACAAGGAAATCGTCCGGGAGCACGCCCTCTTGGAAAGGGTGAAAGAGGCTCTCGAAAAGGGCATCGCCGTCCGAAACCTCGATTTGAACAAGAACGAGCGGGCCATCCTGCAGCCGTTCGGCCTGCTCACCATGAAACCCGTCCTCTATGTGGCGAATGTGAGCGAAGACGACCTCGCGGGAGAAGACAACCATCGTGTGGCCTCCCTCAAAGAATTCACCGCCTCCGAAGGGAGCGATATCATCATGATCTCCGCCAAGGTCGAGGAGGAGATCGTCTCCTTGGAAGAAGACGAGCGCGCCGAATACCTGGAGGTTTTCGACCTCGAGGCCACCGGTCTCGAAAGACTTGTCAAGAAGACCTACGAGACGCTCTCTTTACGGACCTTCTTCACGCACAACGAGAAAGAGGCCCGGGGTTGGACGTTCATCGCCGGCATGACTGCCTATGAGTGCGCCGGGCTCGTCCACACCGATTTCCAGAAGGGATTCATCAAAGCCGAGGTCATCGCCTTCTCCGACCTCGATGAAGCCGGCTCGATCGGCCGGGCCAAAGAGACGGGAAAGATGCGTCTCGAGGGTAAGGACTATAAAGTCGCCGACGGCGACATCATCCTTTTCAAGTTCAACGTATAACATTCATACAAAGGAGTCATCGCCATGGAAAATCTCGGTCCCGTCATCATCAATTATCTCTATCTCGCGTTCCTCCTGTTTTTCATCACGTTCTTCGCGGATATCTTCTATCATTATTTCCGCTATCAGAGGATTGTCCCCCGCAAGATGTTCACCTTCAATCCGGGCGGGCTTTTCGAGCATTATCGGATTGTGTTTTTCATGTTGCTCGTTCTCGGCTTGCTCCATGCCGCTTTCGGACTCACCCCCTTCCCCGTGGAAGAGGAAGAGGTGAACATCGTGGCCACAATCGTCCAACAGTTCATCTTCTTCGTCCCGCTCACCATCTTTTTCATCTTCCTTTTCGTTTTCATCTTCTATGTGGTCTTCGCGATCACGGCGAAAGTGAAAAAACTCGAGCCCGACGAAAAAAAGGAATATCTCACGGGTCGCGGACATTTCATCGTCCGAGCGTCGTTCATTTTGGGTCTTGTTTTCGGCATCGCCCTCTTTGTGACGTTCAATGTGATTCTGTGACGACCCGGAAAAACCAGCGAATCGAGCCCTTAGTGGATGGTGGTTTTGTGAAAGCGACAGTCATTTCTCTCGGGAACGAACTTCTTTCCGGACAGACGACGAACACGAATCTCACCTTCATAGCCGAGAGGCTCCGCCTTCTGGGCATAGAGACCGTGGAGGCTTTCATCCTCAAAGACGAGGAGGAAGGCCTCTTTCACACGCTCGACAAAGCCGCCGGCGAGATCATCGTGACGACCGGGGGCCTCGGTCCCACCGAGGACGACATCACGAAGACATGTCTCTCCCGTTATTATGCACGGCCTCTCGAGTTTGTCGAAGAGGCGCTTCGAGCCATCGAAGAACACTTCGAACGCACGGGGCGCATCATGAAAGCGACGAACCGCCAACAGGCCTATTTCCCCAAAGGCGCCGAAATGCTTCAGAACACGGCGGGCACGGCGCCCGGCATGACGATGGAAGTGCAAGGCCGTCATATCATCGCCTTGCCGGGACCGCCCCATGAACTCCGCAGGATGTTTCCCGCGGTGGAGGCCTATCTGCAAGAGCTCAAGAGAGAGCCGATCCATTCGGGCGGCTTCCGCATCGTCGGCCGCGGCGAGAGCGATATGGAAACCGAGGTGCGTCCTTTGCGAAAGATACACCCCGATGTGGAGATCGCTTCCTACCCCGCCTTGGGGGAGATCCGCTATATCTTCGTCGCGAACGATGAAGACGCTTTGGCCCGTGCGATGGCCGATTTTGAAAAACGGTTCGCCGAGCACATCACGGGAAGTCACGAAGAGACACTCGAGGAGCGTGTGGTCAAACTCTTGGAAAAACAAGACAAGACCATCACCATCGTGGAATCCTGCACCGGCGGGATGATCGCCTCGAGACTCGTGAACGTGCCGGGAGCGTCGAACGTCTTTTCCGAGGCCCATGTGCTCTATTCCGACGAAGCGAAGATCCGCCAGTTGAACATCAATCCCGAAATCCTCTCGCAATACGGAGCCGTCAGCCCGCAGTGCGTCTATGAACTCGCTTCGAATCTCCGAAAGCGCACGGGTTGCGATGTGAGCCTTGCCGTGAGCGGTATCGCGGGTCCCGGCGGAGAAACTGCGGAAAAACCGGTCGGAACCGTCCAATTCGGCCTCTCCCACGACGGTGTCACCGAAACCGACCATCGCCAATTCACGGGAGGAAGGCGGACCATCCGCGCGCGTGCGGCGACACACGCTCTCCATCTCGTTTTCAAGGTGCTCAGGGACCATGAAGATTGAGATTCGGAGAAGAAAGCTCGCCGATGTTCCCGTGCTCGAACATTTCGCCAACGACTCCCGGAGGCTGATATTCTTCCAACACGGCATCTTCGGCGACAAAGACCGTATCGCGCATCTGCTTTCGTCCTCGTTCGTGAAGAAGGGCTATCATGTCGTCTCCGTCGATGCCCGAAAGCACGGAGCCCGGGCAGAAGAGCCCTTCCTTTCGAAAAACAAGGTGGCAAGCGAGCTCGAACTCTTCGATGTCGTCGAGAAGACCGCCCTGGACATCGTGAAGGTCCATGAAAGGTTCTTCGTCGAAAAATATTCCCGTTTCGATATTCTCGGCGTCTCCATGGGGGCCTATGTCACTTATAGGACAAGTGCTGTCACCGAAAGGGTGGAAACGCTCATCGCCCTCCTCGGCTCCCCCGATTTCAGCGCGACGGCATTCAACGGCTTCACGGAAGAAGACCACGAAAAACACCAAGACCGCATCGCGAAAGAACGGAAGAGGATTGACCGCATGAACCCCGCACGAGACCCGGGAAGCCTCAACTTCACTCGCGCCATCCTCCTATCCGGAAAAGAGGATGTCATCATCCCGTCCAAACATACCGCCCGTTTCGTCGAAGACCTTCTTGGAAAAGATGTCGTCTTCCGGACCTACGATACCGGACACCGCATCGTGCGCCCCATGCACAAGGAACTTCTCGAGCTTCTCGAACCTTCCTGAAGGTGTTTACAAGCCTATCCCCCTGTGCTATAATACTCTATCGTGAGCATACTCACATCCTTGCCGCATCATGCGGCCATCAGACCGGAAGGAGGAGTAAAAGTGAGAAAGTACGAGATCATGTACGTCATCCGCCCCGACCTCGAGGAAGAGGCCCGAAAGGCCATTGTCGAGGAACTCGCAGCCATTTTCCCCAAGTTCGATTCCGAAGTGGAAAAGCTGGACGAATGGGGCATGCGCGAACTGGCCTATGAAATCGACAACCATGCCAAGGGCTACTATGTGGTCATGGACGTCAAGGCCACACAGGAAGCGCGGGCCGAATTCGATCGCGTCATCGGCCTCAAAGAAGAAGTGATCCGTCATATCGTCATCCGTGATGAACGATAGACGAAACGAGGTGTTTTGCATATGTTGAACCGCACCGTGCTGGTCGGGAGACTGACCAAGGACCCCGAACTCAGAAAAACCGGAAACGACATTCCCGTCACGACCTTCACCCTGGCGGTGAACCGTCCCTTCAGGAACCAACGGGGGGAGACCGACGCCGATTTCATCCAGGTCGTCGTCTGGCGTCGCCAGGCGGAAAACGTCGCCCAATACGTTTCCAAGGGAAGCCTTGTCGGCGTGGATGGCCGCATACAGAGCAGGACCTATGACGACCAGGAAGGCAATCGCCGTTACGTGACCGAGGTTGTCGCCGATTCGGTGCAGTTTTTGGAGCCAAAAGGCACAAGCGCACCGCGGGAAGAGGACACAAGCCGGAAGGAACCTTCCCAAAACGAAAACCGTCGTGACGATGACGATCTCAAGGATATCGACATCGCCGACGACGATCTACCATTTTGAAGGAGGAATGAGACATGGCAAGAGGCAACTACCGTCGCCGCCGCAAGAAGACCTGCTATTTCACGGAAAACAAGATAGAATACATCGACTTCAAGGACGCGGCTTTGCTCAAACGTTTCATCTCGGAACGGGGCAAGATCCTGCCCAAACGCGTCACGGGTACCAAGGCGAAACACCAGAAGAAACTCGCTGTCGCCATCAAACGCGCCCGTCACATGGCGCTTCTGCCCTACGTTGAAGAAGAATCGTAAGGCATGATGAAGACAATGGAAAAGAGGAAGCGTTGAACGCTTCCTCTTTTTGGAACACAAGCGATATGAAGACACTATTCCCAACCGCTCACGGGGCGGATCCTCTTCATGAGATAGACGAACGGGGTGTCGAGTACCGCGACCAGGAGTTTGATGAGATAGGTCGTGACGAAGATGCTGACGAGGGTCGAGAACCCATAGAGACCCGAAAGGGCGATGGGCACGAAGATGGCCGTGTCGAGGAGTTGCGAAAGCATGGTCGATCCCAGGTTCCTGATATAGAGGGTTTTGTCCGAGGCGAAACGGCGTTTGATGCGTTGGAAGATGTGGACATCGAAAAGCTGGCTCACGATGTAGGCGATGATGCTTCCGAGCGCAATCCGCGGGAGAACGCTGAATATCGTCCGCATCGCTTGATGCACCTCTTCGGCGGGTTCGGTCGCTGCCGGTACGAAGAACAGGGCGAACTGCATGGCCACTACGGCCGACAACATGACGAAAAAGCCGATGAAGACAGCGCGACGAGCCTCTTTCGGACCGTACTTCTCGTTGAGCGTATCAGTCACGAGGAAGAGGGAACCATACATGATGTTTCCGAGTGTGGCCTCGAAACCGAATAGTTCGATGGATTTCGTCACCTGGATGTTGGCGAGTACCGTACCCATGGCGATCCAACAAAAAAGCCCCGTCTTGCCGAACACCTTGTAGATCGCGACCACAAGGACGAAATTGACCAGGGCGAAAGCGAACCAGAGCAACTCATTCATATGAAAGCCTCCTAGTTTTGATAACGCAGGATGGAATTTCGAACTGCGTATACGTCCCGTATTATAGTGTCCACCCGGAGGAAAGTCAAGAAAATCCCCGTTCCCACCCGCTCCATCCGGAACCGATATGTGATATAATGGGTGAGTACCGAACCACACCGGGGACAATCGAGGTGACTCTATGGAAAAAGGCTCTTTGACCATTCTATCACTCGTGCTGTTGGCCCTTTTTTTGGTGGTCGGTTTCATGCTGACCGATCTCGGGCCGTTTCCCATCATCATCGTGAGTATCGTGATTGTCGCCCTCAATGCGCTCTATGTGCTCTTGTTCTTCCGTCAGAAGAGGATGCGCATGCAGTTTCTGCAAAAGGACATCGAAGCCAAGGACTCCGTCCTGAAACGCAAAGAGAAAGCGGAAGAACGTCTTTTCCATGATATGCCGACAGGGGTGGTCCTTCTCGATGACGACTTGCGTGTGCGTTTCGCCAACCGGGCGGCGCGAGACATCTTCAAAAGCCCTCTCGAGGCGCGCCCCCTGGAAATCCTGCACGGGGAGATACATGAAGCGCTGCAGATGGACACGCTGGACCATCCCCGGGTTTTTCGGATCTATGACGACTATTTCGAAGTCCATTATCATGACCAGGAACGGGGTCTCTACTTCTACAAAGAGACAGAACGTGAACGATTGAAGGAAGACCACGAGAACTTGACGAGCGCCATCGGGGTTTTGCATCTGGACAATCTCGAAGATGCCGTCGGTGTGCTCGATGTCCAAGAACAAGGCGAGATACAAGGCAGGCTCCTCGGCGCTTTGGATGATTGGGCCGAAGAGCGGGGATTCCATATCGTGCCCGTCTCGGCCGCCAAGATGTATGTCTATCTCCACAAGATGAACCTTGAGGAACTGATCGATGAGGATTTCGCCATCATCGACGAGATTGCCCGGATTTCCGGAGAGAACGAGCTCATCATCACCCTGTCGGGCGGTTTCGCCTGCGCTTCGATTCCGCTTTCCGACCTCGCCCGCATCGCCGAGGACGCGCTCGACCTCGCACTCTCCCGCGGCGGCGACCAGATCGTCATCAACATCCAGGGCGAGGATTTCAAGTACTTCGGCGGCAACACCAACACCCAGGAGAAGAGGACGCGCATCTCGAGCCGGATCAATGCCAAGAAGATCGATATGCTTTTCACATCCGCCAGCAAGGTGTTCATCATGCCGCACCGTTATGCGGATGCCGATGCTCTCGGTGCTGCCATCGGACTGTTGAAGATGGCTCTGTCGGCCCACAAGGAAGCCCACATCGTCATAGACGATGAGGCCGTCGACCAGACGGTCGCCAAGATCATGACCCGGATGGAATACGAGTACGTTTCCCTCCTCGACTATTTCCTCACCCCCGAGAAAGCCCTCCAATATTTCGACCGTCGCAGTCTCCTCGTGCTCGCCGACCATCACTCGGAAAGCCAACTCCTGGACGCAAGGCTCGTCGAGAAGACGAACGGTATCATCATCGTCGACCACCACCGCCGGATGAAAGACAGCATCGAAGGCGTGAGATTGGCCTATATCGAACCCTATGCCTCGAGCTCCACCGAACTCGTCGCCGAAATGGTGAGCGTGTATCCCAAAAATGTGCATCTGAACGCCTTCGAGGCGACGGTGATGTTGCTGGGGATGGTGGTCGACACCAACAACTTCACCTACCGTACGGGCTCGAGGACATTCGAGGCGGCCGCCTTTCTGCGCCGCTACGGGGCCGACACCTACCGCGTCAAGAACATCCTTCGGGAGTCCTTGCAGGAGAAGAAGATGAAAGCGGAACTGATCAAGAACGCCGAAGTGGTGAACAAACGTTTCGCCATCACCATCGTCCCCGAGGATTTCAACGCCGACAGGCAACTTCTCGCCCAAGTCGCCAACAGCCTGCTCGAGGTGGATGCCATCGTCGCCGCCTTCGCGCTCGGACAGATCGGCAAACAGACGATCGGCATCAGTGCGCGAAGCCTGGAAGGTTTCAACGTCCAGACCATCATGGAGTCTTTCGGCGGTGGCGGTCACTTCAACAACGCCGGAGCCCAGATCGAAAAACGGGACGAAGCCGATGTGAAGAAAGAACTCATAGAACTATTGGAAGATTCCAGTCAGGAGGAGAGACCCTTGAAAGTCATACTGAAAAAGGACCTCAAGAACAAAGGCAAGAAAGGTGAGGTCATCGACGTCAAACCCGGATACGGAAACTATCTTTTGACGAGTGGACAGGCCATTGAGGCCACCCCCGAGAACATCCAGAACCTCGAGGAGAAAAAGAAGAAGGAACAAGAGCAGTCCGAGAAACACCTCGAGGAGATGAAGGCTCTGAAGGATCGCATCGATTATAGGGCCGTGAAAGTCTATGTGAAAATCGGGAAGAACGGAAAACTTTTCGGAAAGATTACGACGAAACAGATCGCGGAGGCCTTCGAGGAACAACACGGTGTCGCTTTGGACAAGAGGAAGATCGTCTTGGACGAGCCCATCGACACCCTGGGCAACTACCAGATTGATGTGAAACTCCACAAAGACGTCACCGCGACGTTCGAACTGATGGTCCTCGAGCAGCAAGATGGCTGAAAAGACGCTGCCGCACAATCTTGAAGCCGAACAGAACGTCCTCGGCTCCGTCTTCCTCGATCCCAACACCGTAAAACCGATTCGCGACGCCCTTTCCGAAAAGGACTTCTTCGCCCGCCGTCATCGGCTCATATACCGCGCCATCATCGATTTGCACGATGAGGGCGTGGATATCGACTACACCACGCTCACCGACAAGCTCGAGACGAGAAAGCAGTTGCTCGATGCCGGAGGTGCCGATTATATCCTCGGTCTTTCCGACACGACGCCCTCGCTCGCCAATTTGGAACACTACATCAACATCGTCCGCGACAAGGCGGTCGTCCGCAACATGATAGAAATCGCCCGCGATGTGAGCGAAAAAGGCTTCACCGCCAAGGAGATGGAAACCTACATCGACGAATCGGAGCGGCGCATCTTCAATGTGGCGACATCCAGGCGCACATCCGACTTCGTCACCCTCGGTAAAGTCACCGAGGAAGTCATCTTGAAGACCGAAGAGGCCAAGAACAAACAAGGCGAGATCCTCGGTCTCGACACCGGCTATGAACGGTTGAACTATTACACCTTCGGCCTGCAGCCGACGGAACTCTATATCATCGCCGCCCGCCCCTCCATGGGGAAAAGCGCCTTCGCGTTGAACATCGCCACCAATGTGGCGAAACTGAAAAAGAGACCCTATATCGCCTATTTCTCCCTGGAGATGGGTGTGGAACAGCTTGTCGGAAGGATGCTTTCTGCCGAGTCGAACATCGACAGCGCCCGTCTTCGGACCGGAGATTTGAGTTCCAACGAATGGCAACGTCTTTCCGTGGCGAGCGACCGTTTGCAGAAGTTGAACATGCTCTTCGACGATTCGGGGACGGTCAAAGTGACCGACCTCCGCCAGAAGTGCCGCAAGCTCAAACAGGAGGGGCGTCTCGACATCGTCGTCATCGACTACCTTCAGTTGCTTTCGGGCTCCATCCCCCAATCGAACCGGGTGCAGGAGGTTTCGGAAATCTCGAGGACCCTGAAGGAGATGTCCCGTGAATTGAAAGTCCCCGTGATCGCGCTCTCGCAGCTTTCCCGCAGCGTAGAACAACGCACCAACAAGCGCCCGATCATGGCCGACCTCAGGGAATCGGGCTCCATCGAGCAGGATGCGGACGTCGTGCTTTTCCTCTATCGTGAGGACTATTACAATCCCAAGACCACCGAAAGGCCCGACATCGTCGATGTCATGGTCGCCAAGAACCGCTCGGGCGCGACGAACGTCACGGGCTTTCCGCTGATCTTTCGCCGTCGCTTCAGCCAGTTCAAGACCACGAAGGACCCGAAACACGAAGCCCGGGACATCGACCTCGACGACCTCGAATAACACGCACCGCGTGTTATTCTTCTTTGTGAGAGCCTTCAAGGAGACCGCTTTTTCCGAAAGGAGGCCCCGGTTTGACCCTGCATGTTTCCGAGACCCCTCTCAAGCGGAAGATCGATCTGACCGAGGGAAGCATCCTGAAAAAGATCCTCATTGTCGCCGTGCCGACGCTGCTCACGAGCCTCATGCAGATGACTTACAACCTCGTCGACATATTCTTTGTCTCCCGTGTCGACAGGATCGGCTTGGATCCCACCGAGGCGGTGGCCGGCGTCGGCACGGCGGCCTTCTACACGTGGTTCGGCATGGGGGTCATGCTCATCGTCAAGATTGGCGTGAGCGTCTATGTCTCCCAAGCCGCCGGCAGGAACGACAAGGAGGCCGTCGACAGCCATCTGAGCAACGGCCTTCTGGTCATGGTCCTGCTGGCGCTTTTCTATTCGCTCGCGGGCTATTTCTTCCGAAGCGAGTTCGTCGGCATCTTCAACATCGAGAACACGCGAGTCGTAGGCCATGCGGAGGACTATCTCGCCATCGTCAGCATGTTCATGGTGTTCATCTTCGTCGCGAATGTCTTCAACGGTGTCTATGACGGGCTGGGAAAGACGATCAACACTTTCTACATCATGGCGGCGGGGCTGCTTTTGAACATCGTGCTCGATCCCTTGTTGATCCTTTGGGCGGGACTCGGTGTCCAAGGCGCCGCCATCGCGACTGTCATCGCCCAGGGGTTCACCGTCTTGGTCTATCTATTCGTCTATGCCTCCCAACGCCGCCCGGCCGTCCTCGCCCCGATCAGACACTTTTCCCCTTCGACCATGAAAAGGATCGTGATCCTGGGTCTTCCCGTCGGCATCCAGAGCATGGCCATGGCCACCATCTCCATCATCGTCGGCATCTTCGTGGCTTCTTTCGGCGAAGCCGCCATCAGTGTCTCGCGCATCGGCAGCCAGATCGAGGCGTTGAGCTGGATGATCGCTTTGGGGTTCCAAGTCGCGATCAGCGCTTTCGTGGGGCAAAACTACGGTGCGATGAAAATAGGGAGGATCAAACAGGGATACCTTTCTTCCATGCGCCTTCTCGTGCCTTACGGCATAACCGTGAGTCTCGTCCTCTTCTTTTTCGCGGAGCCGTTGTTCGCGCTTTTTATCGATGAAGAGCCGACACTTGCCTTCGGCGCGGAGTATCTCCGTATCATCAGCATATCCCAACTCTTCATGATTCTCGAGCTTGTGACGGCAGGCGCCTTCAACGGGCTCGGCAAGACCGTAGCGCCTTCCGGTGTGGGCATCGTCGGCAACATCATGCGGATCCCTTTCGCCTATGGCGCCGCCACCATGGCCGGTATCTGGTGGACCCTCAGCGCCACCTCGGTCTTCAAGGGCCTCGCTCTCGTCCTTTTGTTCGTGGTGTTCTTCAGCCGCCTCTCGGCGCGTCACAGGGAAAGAGTCGCGCTTGAAAACTACCGGGCGCTGTAATATAATATTTGTTCGGAGTTGATCGTATGAAAGACCGTCTGGAAAAGATAAAAGAACGTTACGTTGAAATCAACCGGGAGCTTTCCGACCCCGATATCGCGAACGATATCGAGAAGATGCGGATCCTCGGAAAGGAACGCCACGAGCTTGAACGCACCGTCGCGTTGTATGAGGAGTTGCAGCAGGCCGAAAAGACCATCGAAGAATTGCGCGAGATGTCGAAAGACGAGGACGAAGAGATCCGCGAGATGGCGCAAGGAGAACTCGCGGAAGTGAAAGAGAAAAGAGAAGAACTCGTCGAAAAGCTGGAGAGGGAACTCATCCCCAAAGACCCCAACGACGAGAAGGACGTCATCGTCGAGATTCGCGGCGCCGCGGGCGGGGATGAGGCCAACCTTTTCGCGGCGGACCTCTTCCGCATGTATATGAAATTCGCCGAAAGCAAAAATTGGGATGTCAACGTGGCAAATGCCGTCGAGAGCGATGCCGGCGGCTTCAGCCAGATCGAGTTCACCGTCTCGGGCGATTTGGTCTATTCACAATTGAAATACGAGTCGGGTGCCCACCGGGTGCAACGCATCCCGAAGACCGAGTCCCAAGGACGCATCCACACCTCGACGGCGACGGTCGTGGTCCTTCCCGAGGCCGAGGATGTCGAAGTGGAACTCGACATGAACGACGTCCGCGTCGACACCTACCGCTCAAGCGGCGCCGGCGGCCAGCACGTGAACAAGACCGATTCCGCCGTCAGACTCACCCATGATCCGACGGGTGTCGTCGTGAGTTGCCAAGAGGGCAAGAGCCAACATGAGAACAAAGAGAAAGCCTTGAAAATCCTCCGCGCCCGCCTGCATGACCTCGCCGAAACGAAACGCCGGGAAGAAGAAGGCGAAGAACGCCGCAGCAAGATCGGCACGGGAGACAGGAGCGAAAAGGTCCGCACCTACAACTTCCCGCAAAACCGGGTCACCGACCACCGGATCAACTTCACGATCCATGAACTCGACAAGGTCATGGAAGGCCGGCTCGACCCGATCGTCTCCGCTTTGATCGATGAGGAATACAAGCGCAAACTCGAAGCGGATTGACCATGGGGAGGAAGACATGACCACTTACCGGGAACTCTTGCGAAAATTTGCAAGGGAAGCTTTGGAAAAAGACAAGGAGCCGAGCGCCATCAAGCGGCTTCTTTTGCATTGTTCAAGGATGGGGAGTGCCCAACTTGTGGCCTCGTTGGACGAATGCGTCCCAAAAGATACCGAGCGTCTGGTCACGCTCGCCGTCCGCGATTATCTCGACAAAGGACGGCCCATCCAGCACATCATCGGGAGTGAACACTTCTTCGGCCGTGAATTCTTGGTGAACAAGGATGTGCTCATTCCCCGTTTCGAGACGGAAGAACTCGTGGAGCATATCCTCTATCGTCTCGATGAGCAGTTTCCCGTCGAGAAGATTTTACGCATTCTCGATGTGGGAACGGGCTCGGGATGCATCGCGATCACATTGGCTCTAGAAAGGGAAGCCACCCGGGTCGTGGCCACGGAGATATCTGATAAAGCGCTTGCTGTCGCCAGAAAGAACCACCGTCGCCTCGGCGGTGATGTCGTTTTCCGGAAAGGACATCTTCTCGAACCCGTCAAAGAAGAGATATTCGATGTCGTGGTGGCGAATCCGCCCTACATTCCCCAAGGGGAGACACTCGATCCGCTCGTGGGCGACCATGAGCCCGAGATCGCTCTTTTCGGGGGCGAGGACGGTCTCCGTTTCTATAGGAGGATCATCGAGGATCTGAAGAGAATCCTGGCGGCGGATCACCTCGTCGCTTTCGAACACGGCCATGACCAGGCGGAAAGAATCGCCGACATCATCCGGCGCCATTTCCCGAAGGCCCCTATCACCTGTCAGAAAGATTTGGCGGGAAAAGAGCGGATGACCTTCTTCCGAAGCGTTTGAGGACATCCGCCCAATCGTGGTTCTTGACACTGTTTCGCATTTTGTGCAATAATACGCTAAGCGGGAGTGAGTGCCATGGGTAAACTTGTCATCGTCGAATCCCCGAGCAAATCGAAAACCATCAAGCAGTATCTCGGAAATGATTTCGAGGTGCTTTCTTCGAAGGGACATGTCCGCGATCTGGCGATCAGCGGCCCCGGTGGACTCGGGCTCGACATCGAAAACAATTTCCAACCACGCTACAGCATCCTCGAGGACAAAGAGAAGATCATCGCTTCCTTGGAAAAGGCCGCGAAAAAGGCTGACGCGGTCTATCTCGCCACGGACCCCGACCGGGAAGGCGAAGCGATCAGCTGGCATCTCAAAGAGGTCCTCGAACTCGACGAGAAGAACAAGGACGTTCATCGCGTCATTTTCAACGAGGTCACCAAGGATGCCGTACAGGAAGCCTTCGAGAAACCCAGGGGTATCGATGACCGCCTGGTCTCTTCGCAAGAGACGAGACGGATCCTCGACAGGATCATCGGATTCAAACTGAGCAAACTCCTCCAAAGCAAGATTCGCTCCAAATCGGCGGGCCGGGTCCAGAGTGCGGCGCTCAAGATGATCGTCGACCGTGAGCGGGAGATCGAGGCTTTCACCCCCGAAGAATATTGGAGAATCAAGGCGGCTTTCTCGAATTTCGAGGCGGAACTGTCGAAATTCAAGCAGAGGAAACCCCGTCTCGGGAACGAAAAAAAGGCGGATGAACTGATCCAGGGACTGTCCGACCGTTTCACCGTCAAAAAGGTCAAGAAGAAGGAACGACGGAGAGCGCCTTATGCGCCGTTCACGACCTCCTCGTTGCAGCAGGAGGCCTCGAACAAGCTCAACATGAGCGGCCAGAGGACGATGATCGTCGCCCAGAAACTCTACGAAGGTGTCGACATCGGCGAAGAGACCGTCGGCCTCATCACATACATGCGGACCGATTCCACCCGCTTGAGCCGGGCGTTCCAAGAGCCCGCCAAAGCTTTCATCAAGAAGCATTATGGCGAGTCCTACGTCGGAGTCTACCGGCGCGGACAGAAAAAACCCCAAGGACAAGATGCTCATGAAGCCATCCGTCCCACAAACATCAAGCACCATCCCGACAAACTCAAGAACCGCCTCAAACGGGACGAATACCGTCTCTACAAGATGATCTACGCCCGCGCCGTCGCATCACTGATGAAACCGGCGAAATTCGAGAGCACGACCATCACGCTCGAGAACAACGACTGCGAATTCCGCGCCAAAGAACAACAACTCGACTTCGACGGCTATCTGAAAGTCTATGGCGAATATCAAAAAATCGATGTCGGCGACCTTCCCGATTTGCAAGAGGGCGACACACTTGAGCCCGAACGCATCGAGAAGAGCCAGCATTTCACCAAGCCCCCCGCCCGCTACACGGAAGCGAGCCTCATCAAGACCATGGAGGAGAAGGGAATCGGCCGGCCGAGCACCTACTCCCAGACCGTCTCGACACTCAAGAAACGCCACTATGTCCATATCAAGGACAAGAAGTTCGTGCCGACCGAACAAGGACAACTCACCATCGACAAACTCGAGAAGTTCTTCTCCCGCATCATCAGCGTCGGCTATACAGCACGCATGGAACGCGTCCTCGACGATATCGCCAACAACGACACCGACCACATAGAAGTGATCCGCGATTTCTACGACCGTTTCCTCCCTCTTGTCGAGAAAGCGAACAAAGAGATGGAGAAGGAGCCCCCGAAACTGACGGGCGAGAAATGTCCCGAATGCGGTCGTGACATGGTCTATCGCCAGAGCCGCTACGGCACGTTCGAAGCCTGCAGCGGTTTTCCGAAATGCAAATACATCAAGCCCGACGAGAACAAGCGGGAAGAACCAGAAAAGACCGGCATCACCTGTCCGAAATGCGGCAAGGGCGAGATTGTCCAACGCATCGCCCGTAAGGGCAAGAACCGGGGCAAGTCGTTCTATGCCTGCGACAATTTTCCCCGATGCAAGAACATCCTCCGGGGGAAGCCCACCGGAGAGCGCTGTGATAACTGCGACGATCTCATGGTGGAGACCGAAGAGGGAAGTATCGAATGCAACGACAAAAAATGTACGTAGACAAATTGGGTTTTTGCCCGTATTTCATATGGAAGAATCCGGAAACGCCCTGAACAAGGGCCTTTCCGTGAAAAGAGCAACTTGAGAGGGCATCTTTGCAGGCCACCTTGACAGCGTGTCAAAGCTATGTTACCATTTACTCGCAATCGCAAGGTTGCAGCTTATCCCTTACATAGCATGGTGAATATTCTTATTCACACATCCCCTTCCTTAATCCGCCGCAAGGCGGATTTCCCTATGTAAGGGGTCCATTTTTTCCGACTCCCCCCTTCATACATCGGGCGGCGCCTTTCCAAGGCTCCGCCCCTTTTTCTTGTCGGGAGGCGTCATCTTCCCGCGGGAAGGGGAATGTGTTATAATACCTTTGATTCTTTGCTAGCGGGGTGTGAGCCATGGGTTTCTTCACCCGACTCTTCCAATCGGAAAAACGAAAGAAGCGTGCGCACAAATACCGTATCGGCATGGCCAAGACGCGTGAAGGCGTCTTCAATCGCCTGAACGAACTTCTCCAAGAAGGGCGCGCCATCGACGAGGACCTTTTCGAGGAGGTCGAAGAACTCTTCATCACCGCCGACATGGGCGTCGAGACGGTGTTGGACCTCGTGGGTCATTTGCGCGAGACGGTGAAAACGAAAAACGTGAAAAACGCCGAAGATTTGAAAGAAATCATCGTCGGCGAGATGTTCAAACGTTATGTGAAGGACGAAATTCTCGATACGAACCTCGCTGTCGAGGATGAGCCCTCGGTCCTCCTTTTTGTCGGTGTGAACGGTGTCGGCAAGACGACGACCATCGCCAAGGTCGCCCATCTTCTGCAAGAAGGGGGCAAGGACGTGATGATGGTGGCGGGCGACACCTTCCGTGCCGGCGCCATCAACCAGCTTAGGATATGGAGTGAGCGTGTGGGTTGCCGTTTCTTCGCGAAACCGGCGGGGACCGATCCCACGAGCGTCATGTTCGATGCCATCCTCGAAGCGAAGAGGGAAGGCGTCGACGTGCTCCTTTGCGATACCGCCGGCCGACTCCACAACAAGAAACACCTGATGGAGGAACTCGGCAAGATCCACCGCGTCATCGGCCGCGAGATCGAGAACGCGCCCCAAGAGACGTTGCTTGTCGTCGATGCGACCACCGGACAGAACGGACTCGCGCAGGCGAAGATATTCCATGAGGTGACGCGCCTCACCGGGGTGGCTCTCACGAAACTGGACGGAACCGCCAAGGGCGGTATCGCGCTCGCCATCCGGGAAGCGATCGGGGTTCCCGTCAAGCTCGTCGGTCTCGGCGAAAAACTCGAGGACCTCGAATATTTCGACATCGAGGAATACATCTACGGCCTCTTTGCGGATGTGGTCTGAATGGACGAATTGAAAAGACACGTGGAGATCGATGCTCTCCTTTCCCTCTATGAGCCGCTACTCACCGACAAACAAGCGAGCATCATGCGCTACTACTACCGGGACAACTATACCCTGTCGGAAATCGCGGAACTGACGGGGACGAGCCGGAACGCCGTGCATGACCATATCAAAAAGACCGAGAAGAAATTGCGTGAATACGAAAGGCGCCTCGGACTGAAAAAGAAGTCCGAAGAGCGGCATCGACGCATAGACGAACTCAAGGATGAGATATCCGACAAGAATCTCCTTGAACTACTCGAGGAACTGAAAGAGGTGGATTGAACATGGCATTCGACCATTTGTCCGAACGTTTACAGATGGCCCTTCGCCGGGTGAGCGGCAAGGGCCGTCTGACCGAAAATGATATCGATTCGATGATGCGGGAGATCAGGCTTTCGCTTTTGGAAGCGGATGTGAACTTCAAGGTTGTCAAGGAGTTCACAGCCGAGGTCAAGAAAAAAGCCCTCGGCGAACGCATCCTGAAAGGTTTGAACCCTTCCAAGCAGGTGGTCAAGGTCGTCCATGAGGAACTGAAGGAACTCTTGGGCGGCGAGACCAGCGGTTTCGCGCTTCCCAAAAAGGACCGCGCCACCATCATGCTCGCCGGTCTCCAAGGAAGCGGCAAGACGACGAGTGCGGGGAAACTGGCGGCCTATTTGCGGAAGCATCACGAATCCGACCCCCTGCTCGTGGCTCTCGACACCCGTCGCCCCGCGGCGATCGAGCAGTTGCAGACGATCGGTGAGAAAATATCCGTCCCCGTGTTCGAAGAAGGCACAAAAACCCCGATATCGACCATCATCGCCGATGCTGAGCGGTTCGCCGAGGAGAACGGCCATGACGTCCTCATCTTCGATACGGCCGGCCGGCTCCACATCGACGAAGAGATGATGGATGAACTGAAGACCGTGAAGGATGAACTGGCTCCCGATGAGGTCTTGTTGGTGCTTGACGCGATGACCGGGCAAGACGCCGTGGCCGTCGCGAAAAGTTTCCACGAATCCCTCGGTCTCACCGGCAGCATCATAACCAAGCTCGACAGCGACACGCGCGGTGGCGCGGCGCTCTCGCTCAGGAAGGTGACGGGGGTGCCCATCAAGTTCATGGGCCTCGGCGAGAAACTCGACGCGTTGGAAATCTTCCACCCCGAACGGATGGCCGGTCGCATCCTCGGCATGGGCGATGTGTTGACCCTCATCGACAAAGTGACCGAGAACGTCGACGAGGACGACATGTTGAGCATGGTCGAAAAGATGGCTTCGGGAAAATTCAACTTCGACGACTATCGCAAGCAGCTCAGGATGATCAAACGCATGGGTTCGCTCGGCGGGCTCATGAAGATGGTTCCCGGTTTGAACAAGATGACGAAGAACATGGACATCGACGACAAGCGCCTCGTCCATATCGAGGCCTTGATCGGCTCCATGACCAAAGAGGAGCGGAAACGTCCCGCGCTCGTCAAACAAAGCAGTTCCCGCCGCCGCCGCATCGCCCGGGGTGCCGGAAGGAGCGTGGCCGAGTTGAACCGGCTCATCTCCACACTCGACGAACAAGCCCGGGCCATGAAACAGATGTCCAAGACGGATCCGAAAAATGTCAATCCCGAAAATCCTTTAGCGGGCATGCCCGCCCCGAAACAGCCGAAAAAAAAGAAGAAGGGCAAAGGCAAAGGAAAAGGTGGGTTCAGGTTCTGACCTGACCCACCTTTTTGAAATGCTCTTTCAAATAACGTTCGACGGCACGTTCCTCATGAGAGAAGGGGCTGACAAGGTCGGCAGCCGCCTTGACCTCTTCAGGGGCGTTTTTCATCGCCACACCGGTGCCGGCGTATTCCAACATCTCGATATCGTTCATCCCGTCTCCGAAAGCGATGATGTTCGCTTGTTCGAACCCCATATGTGTGGCCACGTGTTCGAGGGCGCGCCCCTTGTTGGTCAACGGGGTGTAGAGCTCGATGATGAACTGGTAGTCGTCGCCCCAGTTACGCGTGCGGGCCTTGCCGGCATGGTGGTTTCGGACATATTCCTCGATGAGATGGCCCTCATGCTTCCGGGCGATGATGATGAAGCCGTTCGTTCCGCTGGGCAATGTGCCCCGGAAATCGCCCACGTGGAGTTTCGTGTCCCCGAAGAGATGGAGGAGGTCCTTGACATTGTCGGTTTTCCGCAGAAGATAGATGTCGTCCTTGATTTCGCAGAAGGCGTTGTAGATGTGGGGTTCCATCGCCGTGAAGACATCGAGGACGACGTCTTTTTCCAAGCGGATATTGACCTCCTCGAACGAAGGGTTGTTCCTCCAGGTGATGAGACCGCCGTTGTAGTTGATCATGGGCGAATTGAGCCCGAGAGTCCGATGATAGCGGACGCTGCTTCTATAGGGACGTCCGGTCGCGATCACGGGGACATGTCCCGCGGCCTTCAGGCTCGCGAGATAGTCGCGTGTGGATTCTTCCAGCGTCTCCCAATCATATAGCAGTGTACCGTCCAGATCGAGTGCGATGAGATAACGGTTCATGAAATCACCCAGAACATTATCGCACAGAGCTCCCACTTTGGCAAATCTTCATCCCGCCTCGACGACAAGCGACCCGTATGTATGCTATAA
>PWYL01000081.1 GCA_003568315.1 Mollicutes bacterium
AAAAAAATAGCGCATGAGCGCTATTTTTTTCGGGATTCGATCGCTTCCACCAGAGCCTCGAAGAGTCGTTCTTCGGGGACTTTTTTCAAAACCTCGCCCTTCATGAACAAAAGACCCTCGCCCTTGCCGCCGGCGATGCCGACATCGGCCTCTTTCGCCTCTCCGGGCCCGTTCACGGCACAACCCATGATGGCCACGGTGAGGTTGGCCGGGTTTTCTTCGAGATAGACCTCGACCTTCTCGACGAGGGGCCGCATGTCATAGGCCAAGCGGCCGCAGCCCGGACAGACGATGAGCTTGCCCGCTTGGGCGAGGCCGAACTCGGCGAGGATCCTCTTTCCGAGGCGGAGCTCTTCCGCCCGGTCGGCCGCGAGCGAGACGCGCATCGTGTCACCCAAGCCTTGGTGGATGATCGCTCCGAGGCCCAAGGAAGAGGTGACGGTGCCCCCTTTCAGGGTGCCCGCTTCACTGATGCCGATATGCAAGGGATAGGGGAAGGTCTTCGCGGCGAGCATGTTGGCCGCAATCGTCAAAGGTACGCTTGAGGCCTTGAAGGAAAGGACGATGTCTCGGAAAGAGCGTGATTCGAAGAAGGCGACATGCCTTTTTGCGCTCTCTATCATCGCTTTCGGGCTTCTTCCAAAACTTGTCTCGATGTCTTTTTCCAAAGATCCCGCATTGATGCCGATGCGGATGGGAACGCCTTTTTCTTTCGCGGCACGGATGATTTCTTCCAAGTGTTCTTTCTTGTGGATGTTTCCGGGGTTGATGCGGATCTTGTCGGCTCCGCAATCCAAAGCCGCCAAAGCGAGGCGATGGTCGAAATGGATGTCGGCGACAAGCGGGACATCCGTCTTCGCCTTGAGTTTTGGGAAGGCTTTCGCATCAAGCGTGTCCGTGACGGCGAGTCGGATGATTTCGGCGCCCTCATCCTGCAAGCGCGCGATCTCGGCCAGGTTCTCTTCGATCTCTTTGGCGGGCTTCTCTAGCATCGTCTGCAAGACGATTTTTTCTTGTCCGCCAAGTTGGACGTTTCCCACCATGACGGCTCTTGTGTCCGTTCGTCTCCACATGGGTATCACCGCGTCCATTATACGTCATAAGCGTTCTTTTTGCACGTTTGTAACTTGATTTTTCCCTTCAAGGGTGGTAATATGGTCTCGAAATTCCTTGAGGAGGATAGACAATGAGAGTACAATTCACCTTGCGCTGTGAGACGTGCAAATCGGAAAACTACCAGTACACGAAGAACAAACAGACCCATCCTTCCCGCATGGAAGTGAAAAAATACTGCAAACGCTGCGACAAAGTCACCATGCACAAGGAGAAAAAATAAAACTTCTTGCCCGACCAAGAAGTTTTTTTATGGAGGTCAGATGATGGAAAGAAGGCTCATCGGCGTCGATATCGGCGGCTCGAACGTGAAAATCGGCATTTTCACAACCGCAGGCGAACTTGTCCGCCAAAGCAAGTTCAAGACTCCCTTGGAAAGAAATGGCGAAAGCATCATTCCCGCGACTTGGGAGATGGTGCAAGCGACCCTTGAAGCGGAAGAAAGCCCTGCGGGCATCGCCATCGGCGTGCCCGGCCCCGTGAAAGCGGGCACGGTCTATGGCGCCGTGAACCTCGGCTGGAAGACTTTCGCGGTCAAAAAGGCCTTTTGGGAGGTTTCCCAAGGAGCTTGTCCTGTCATTGTCGGCAATGACGCCTCCTTGGCCGCTTTCGGCGAATTCAAAGCGAGAGAGAGCGCGCAAAGCCCCTTCATCCTCTTGACCTTGGGCACGGGCATCGGCGGCGGTATTGTTGCTGACGGGAAGATTCTCGAAGGGAAGAACGGTTTCGCCGGCGAGTTCGGCCATATGAAAGTCCATCCCGACGGTCCCCTTTGCGGCTGCGGGAAAAAGGGCTGTCTCGAAAGTTTCGCCGGGCTCAAAGGTATCCGTGAACGCATCAAGGAAAAGATCGCCCGCGACCCCCAAAACCCCCTGCACAAGGACCCCTTGAAAATCGAGGACATCCTCGCCGCGGAAAATGAGGGCATCGCCCCGGCCGTAGAGGTCCTCGAAGACGCCGTGGAAGCTTTGGGCCGCGCCGCGAGCATCATCACGACAGCTTTCGACCCCGAAGCCCTCCTTTTCGGCGGGGGATTGACCGAAGCCTGGACAGAGCTTCTTCCCCGCATCCGCGAGCGCTATTTCCGTTATGCCTTCAAAGAGACGATCCACACGCCCCTCGAAAAGGCGCGTCTGGGGAATGAGGCGGGCATCCGGGGCGCCATGGAGGTGTTGCGTCATGATCAAGCGCTACGTCAATGATTTCGGCCAAAACACCTATCTCCACATCGAAAAGAAGGAGGCCGTCTTAATCGATGCCGCCTCTCGAAGTGCCGCCATCAAGAAGGACCTGAAAGATGCGGGAGCCACGCTCAAGGCTGTCTTTTTGACCCACGGCCATTACGACCACATCGCGAACCTCGAAGAAATCCTCGAAACCTTCCCCGTGAAGGTCCATATCCATGAAGAGGACGAGGATTTCCTCTTTGCCCCTTCGTTGAACCTCTCCCAACTTTTCGGCAAGTCCTTCGCCCTTGCCGACAAAACACGTATTGCAACCTTTGCAAAAGACGAGGAATTCTCTTTTGGCGCTTTGCGCGTGCTGAGCCATCATACACCCGGCCACACGAAAGGAAGCGTCATCTATCAGATTGGTGATGCCCTCTATACGGGCGACACCCTCTTCAAGGGCTCTGTGGGCCGCACGGACCTTCCGGGCGGCGACCAAGAGACGCTCGCTATGACGCTTGCGCGTCTGAAGGGAAATTTCTCGGAAAAGCTCCGGATCTTCCCCGGACACGGCGAAGAGAGCATGCTCAAAAAAGAGCGGCGAGAAAACCCGTTTCTCTAGGTTTTTTTCGTGCCGAGAAGTTAGCACTCATCTCTTGACAGTGCTATCAACATGTTCTATAATACTTTTAGCAATCGGTGGCATCGAGTGCTAAAGGGGTGAGGACATGCTCACGAACAGGCAGAAAAACGTGTTGAAACTGATTGTCGAGGAGTTCGTCAGGACCGCGGAACCGGTCGGTTCCCGGAGTCTCTCGAAGGCACTCGGTTTCAGCCCGGCCACCATCCGCAACGACATGGCCGACCTCGAAGAGGCCGGCTATCTTGAAAAGACCCACTCCTCGAGCGGCCGTGTGCCGAGCGAGAAGGGCTATCACTACTATGTCGACACCCTGATGAAAGAGGGGTTCGACACCGATGTCGACCTCACCCTGATCGACGACCTCTTTGAGAGGAAGATGAGCCACGAAGAGACGATCGAACGCGCCATCGATCTCTTGAGCCAGCTCACGAACTACACGAGCATCGCGCTCGGTTCCTCGGGCGAAAACGCCCGGGTCCGAAAAATCGAGCTCGTGCCCTTGTATGGTGATACGAGCATCATCCTCGTCGTGACGAACCTCGGTCATGTCGAGAGCAAGAACATCCAGCTCCCGCAAGGCACCGACATGGAGGAGTTGAAACGCATCATCCAGATTTTGAACGACATCCTCTATGACGTGCCGATCACGAAAGTCGCAGAAAAGCTCCGCTATGATGTGGACCAAGAAAGGATAAAGGACATCCTCACCTACAACCAGCAGATCATCGACGCCTTCCTCGAGGCTTTCACCCGTTTCACCCAAAGCAAGTTCTACCTCTCCGGCCAGAGCAACATCCTCTATCAGCCGGAGTTCAAAGACCCCGACCGTGTGCGCGAGCTCATGAACTTCTTCGAAAAGAACGAGATATTGCAGCTCGTCGAACACGGAGGCGGCAACGGCCTCACGGTCCGCATCGGCCGCGAGAACCAAATCACCGCCATGAAGGACTGCAGCGTCGTCATGGTCCCCTATGAGGTCGATGCGGGAGAGAGGGGCACCATCGCCGTCGTCGGACCCACCCGCATGGAATACCGGAAAGTGATTCCGCTTTTGCAATATCTCGCCGCGCATTTGAGCAAGCTCTGACACCGGGAGGATGAACATGGAAGAAAAGGAGAAGAAGATGCACGAAGAAAAGAAAGCCCAAACAGAAGAGAAACCACAAGAAGAACAACCCGAAACGAAAAAGAAGGAGCGGAAACGTTCCAAGAAGGACGAAGAGATCGCTTCCTTGCGGGAGGAAGTCGCGAGCCTCAAGGACCGCCTTCTCAGAAACCAGGCGGAACTTGCCAATTTCAAACGGCGCATGAACGAAGAGCGTTTGAAAGACTTGAAATACGCGAACGCCGAACTCGCGAAATCGCTCCTTCCCGTCATCGACAGTTTCAAAATCGCCTTGGAGAAAGAAAACGACGGGCAAGTGAAGCCTTACCTCAAAGGCTTCGAGATGATCCTCCGCGACCTCGTGAAAGCTTTGGAGGAAGCGGGCCTCGAAGAGATCGAGGCCGAAGGGGAAGTCTTCGACCCCTCCCTCCACCAGGCTGTCGCCAAAGAAGAAAGGGACGATTTGGAGGAAGGCATCGTCGTCGAAGAGTTCCAAAAAGGCTATATGTTCAAAGACCGCCTCTTACGGGCGGCCATGGTCAAAGTCAGCGAACGACCCGAAAAAAGCGCTGAAGAAAAAGACCCCACGCAAGAAGGAGAGTGTTAACCAATGGGTAAAATGATCGGTATCGACCTCGGCACCACCAATTCCTGTGTCGCTGTCATGGAAGGCGGCGACCCGAAACTCATCCCCAACCCCGAAGGCGGGCGCACGACCCCGAGCGTCATCGCTTTCAAGGACGACGAGATCCAAGTCGGCGACGTCGCCAAGCGGCAGCTCGTCACGAACCCCCACACCGCGAGTTCCGTCAAGCGGAAGATGGGCACGAAAGAGAAAATCAAGATCAAAGACAAGGAGTACACACCGCAAGAACTCTCGGCGATGATTCTGCAGCACTTGAAGAAATCCGCCGAAGAGTATCTCGGCGAAGAAGTGACAGAAGCCGTCATCACCGTGCCGGCCTATTTCAACGACGCCGAACGGCAGGCCACGAAAGACGCCGGCAAGATCGCCGGACTCGAAGTCAAACGCATCATCAACGAACCGACCGCCGCGAGCCTCGCCTACGGCATCGACAAGAAGGACAAGGACCAGACCATCCTCGTCTACGACCTCGGCGGCGGCACCTTCGACGTCAGCATTCTCGAACTTTCCGAGGGCACCTTCGAAGTCATCTCCACCGCCGGCAACAACCGTCTCGGCGGCGTCGACCTCGATGAACGCGTCATCGAGTATATCGTCAGCGAGTTCAAGAAAGAACACGGTGTCGACTTGAAAAAGGACAAGATGGCCCTACAAAGGGTCAAAGACGCCGCGGAAAAAGCGAAAAAGGAGCTCTCGAGCGTTACCCGGACCTCGGTATCGCTACCCTATATCACCGTGGGAAGCGACGGACCGCTCCATCTCGACATGTCGCTTTCGCGCGCCAAGTTCAATGAACTCACGAACGACCTCATAGAGAAGACCCTCGGCCCCTTGAGAAGAGCCTTGAAGGATGCCGACATGAAACCGGAGAACCTCCACCAGATCCTGCTCGTGGGCGGCTCGACCCGCATCCCCGCCGTGCAGGAGCTTTTGGAGAAAGAACTCGGCAAGAGACCCTCGAAAGGCATCAACCCCGACGAAGTCGTCGCTTTGGGCGCGGCCATCCAGGCCGGCGTGCTCCAAGGCGATGTCAAGGACGTCCTCCTGCTCGATGTCACCCCGCTCTCTTTGGGTATCGAGACCCTGGGCGGCGTCTTCACGAAACTGATCGAGAGAAACACCACCATCCCCACGAACAAATCACAAATCTTCTCCACGGCCGAGGACAACCAGCCCGCGGTGGACATCCACGTCCTCCAGGGTGAGCGCCCCATGGCGAACCAGAACAAGACCCTCGGCAAATTCCAACTCACCGACATCCCCCCCGCACCCCGGGGCGTGCCCCAGATCGAGGTCACCTTCGACATCGACGCCAACGGCATCGTCCACGTGACGGCCGAGGACAAGGGCACCGGCAAGAAACAAAACATCACCATCAAGAACAACGAGGGTCTCACCGAAGATGAGATCGAACGCATGGTCAAAGAGGCCGAAGAAAACGCCGAGAAGGACAAGAAGCTCAAAGAGGAGGCCGAATTGAAAAATGAGGCCGACCAGCTCGCCTTCCAGACCACGAAGGCCCTGAAAGACATCGGCGACGAGATCGACGAGAACGAGAAGAAAGACATCGAAGCGAAAGTCGACGAACTGAAAGAGGCTTTGAAGCAAGAAGACATCGACCTTGTCAAGCAGAAGAAGGAAGCCTTGGAAGAAGTCGCCCAGAACCTCGCCCAGAAGGCGTATGAAAAGGCCCAGAAAGAAAAAGAGGCCCAAGGACAAACACAAGAAGACGAAAGCGGCGAAGACGCCGAAAAGAAAGATGACGACGACGATGTCGTCGACGCGGACTACGAAGAAGTCGACTGATACCAAACGCGGGGCGGATTCCGCCCCGCGCGCTCACGATTTGAGGTGATTCCATGGCACAAAAGCGCGACTACTACGAAGTGTTGGGCGTGAACAAGGACGCATCGAAAGAAGAGATCAAGTCCGCGTACAGGAAACTCGCGAGAAAGTACCACCCCGACGTCAACAAGGAAAAAGACGCCGAAGCGAAATTCAAAGAGGTCCGCGAAGCCTACGAGGTCCTTTCCGACCCGAAAAAACGCGAACAATACGACCGTTTCGGCCATTCGTTCAGCCGGCAGGGCGCCGGCGGCGCCCAGGGATTCGAAGGCTTCGGCGATTTCGACTTCGAAGACATCTTCAGCCAGTTCTTCGGGGGCGGCGGCGCCCGCGGGGGGCGCGACAGGAACCGCCCGCGCAAGGGCCAAGACATCCAAAAGAGGATGCGCGTCTCTTTCAAGGAAGCCGTGCACGGCGCGAAGAAGAAGATCCGCACCACCGTCTATGAAGAATGCTCCGCCTGCGACGGCTCGGGCGCGGAATCGAAAAACGACATCGAGACCTGTTCCCGTTGCCGCGGCACGGGAGCTGTCACCATGGAACAACAGACCCTCTTCGGCCGCACGCGGACGCAGACGGTCTGTCCGACCTGTAACGGCTCCGGCAAGACCATCAAGAACAAATGTTCCACCTGCGGCGGTGAAGGCGTCCAAGGCAAGCAAAAGACCGTCAACGTCACCATTCCCGCCGGTGTCGAAACGAACAACCAGATCCGCATGCCCGGCTTCGGCCACAAGGGCGTGAACGGCGGCCCGCCGGGCGACCTCTACATCGTCTTCGAGGTCGAAGAGGACGACGTCTTCAAGCGCCACGGCGACGACCTCGTCGTGGACGTCCCCATAAACATCGCCCAAGCGGCTCTCGGCGACGAGATCCGCGTGCCGACCCCCTATGGCGAGGTGAAATTGAAAATCCCCGCCGGAACACAGAGCCACAAGACTTTCCGGCTTCGCGGCAAGGGCATGACGAACGTCCGCAGCAAACGCCGGGGGGATCTGCACGTCATCATCAAGGCCATGACCCCGAAGAACCTCGACAAGCAGCAACAAAAACTCTTCGAGGAGCTGAAAAAGACCGACCTCGGCAACTCGGAGTCCTTGTGGGACAAAGTGAAATCCAAGTTCAAGCAGTGAATCCGCAAATCCCGAAAGGGATGACTGGATTTTTGCCCCGGCTTTCTAGCGGGGCCTTTTTCCTCTCTTGCGCCACACGGGAAGGATCACATGCTATAATGCAAGGGGAAAAGCGGGGTGGACACGATGCGCATCGCCTTCACGACCATCGGCTGCAAGGTGAACCTCTATGAGAGCGAGGCTCTGAAAAGCCTCTTTTCGGCAAGAAACCATGCGATCGTCGCCGATGACGAATTTGCCGACGTCTATGTCGTGAACTCCTGCGCCGTCACCGTGACGAGCGCGAAAAAAAGCCGCCAGGCCGTGCGCAAAGTTCTCAGGAGGAACCCCGAGGCCGTCGTCGCCGTCGTCGGCTGCTATTCGCAGCTCGAAAAAGAGGTCTTCGAAGCGATCACCGGTGTCGATATCATCATGGGCACCGTCAACCGGACCCGCCTCATAGACCATGTCGAAAAAATCACGAAAGAGCGCGAAAGAATCACCGACATCGAGGATGTCACAAGACAAAAGACCTTTGATAGACTCGGTGTGACTTCCTTCATGGAAAGGACGCGCGCCTTCTTGAAGATCCAAGACGGCTGCGACAACTTCTGCAGCTTCTGCATCATCCCCTTCGCCCGCGGCCGCATCCGTTCAAGACCCGAAGAAGAGATCGTCTTAGAAGCGAAGCGACTCACCGAAAACGGCTACAAAGAGATCGTCCTCACCGGCATCCACACGGGTGCCTACGGCAGGGATAGGGAAGGTGTTTCGCTTCCGGAGCTTATAGAAAGACTTGTGCGGCTTCCCTTGTTGGAGCGGATCCGCATCTCTTCGCTAGAAATCGCGGAAATCGACGACCGACTGCTCTTTCTTTTGCGGCATGAGGCGAAACTCGCGCCGCATCTGCACATCCCCCTCCAGCACGGGGCCGATTCCGTGCTCAAAAGGATGAACCGCCGCTACGATGTCGCGACCTTCAAGCATATGGTCGAGAAGGTCCGCGCCGCGCTTCCAACCGTGGCCATAACGACCGATGTGATTGCCGGCTACCCCGGCGAGACGGAAGCGGAATTCCGCCAAATGCGCGCGACCATCGAAGAGATCGGATTTTCCGAACTCCATGTCTTCCCCTTCTCGCCAAGGCCCCTCACGAAAGCCGCAAAAGCAAAAGGAAAGGTGGCGGATGAAGTGAAGAAGGCCCGGGTGAAAGAGCTCATCAAGCTGAACGAAGAACTCGCGAAAGCCTACCGCGAGCGCCTTTTGAAAGAGAAGAAGGAACTGAAGCTCCTTTTGGAGACCTGTGATGGAGCAACTTGCACGGGGCACACGGGCGAATATGTCCGGGTGCGGATTCCATCGCAAAAAGCCGAAGTGAACACTTGTCTTTCCATCCGTCTCACCGCTGCCGGCTATCCTTTCGCCGAAGGAGAGATCATACCTTGAATCTTTGCGTTGTCAAGGGGTAAATCCTTTACAAGGGGCGGATAGTCTGTTATTATGTCTGTAGTCTATTCACCGCAAAGCGGAAGGGAGGGAAATCTCATGCCCAAGACCGTCGTACGGAACAACGAATCTCTTGAGAACGCCTTGAAGCGTTTCAAGAAGAATGTTTCGCGTGCGGGCACTCTCTCTGAAGCCAAGAAGCGGAAACATTATGTGAAACCGAGTGTCGCCAAGAAGATCAAGCAGAACAAGAACAAGCGCAAGCGATAACGAAAAGAAATAACGGTGCGGAAACTTCCACCGTTATTTTTTTCCCCCCGAAGTGCGGTTTGCACCCTTTATATGCTATAATGATTAAAGGGTCTTTTACGATTATCCCCCAAAAAGGAGCGGGTCGTTTGGAACTCACAACCCTCGATGTCACATTCAAAAACATCAACACCTTCAGTGCGGTCATCGGTGTCGCCGACCGCCATTTGGACGTGCTCGGGCGTCTTTTCAACACGACGATCCACACCCGCGGAGACACGGTGAAGATCCCCGCCGCCGACAAAGACAAGAAGGAACACCTCGAAGACACCCTCACCGTGCTCATCCAACTCGTCGACAACAACATCTCCGTGAGCGAGCGCGACGTCATCTATGTCGCGAAACTCGTGGGAGAGATGGACAAGGAGGACATCCTCCAACACTATCTCCACCGCAAGGAGATCATCAAGACGGTGACCGGCAAGCCGATCCACGCCAAGACCATCAACCAGACCCGTTACCTTGAAGCCATCGTGAAAAACGACCTCGTCTTCAGCGTCGGACCCGCGGGCACGGGGAAGACCTATGTCGCGATCCTCTATGCCGTGAGACAGCTCAAAAACGGCCATATCCGGAAGATCATCCTCACCCGCCCGGCCGTGGAGGCCGGCGAGAGCCTCGGATTCTTGCCCGGCGACCTCAAAGAGAAGATCGACCCCTATCTCCGCCCTCTCTATGACGCCTTGAACGAGGCGCTAGGTTTCAAACAGACGAACGAACTCATCGAAGACGGCGTGATCGAGATCGCCCCACTCGCCTATATGCGCGGGCGCACCTTGGAAGACGCCTATGTCGTGCTCGATGAAGCCCAAAACACCACGAAAGGTCAGATGAAGCTCTTTCTGTCGCGGCTGGGCTTCCACTCGAAAATGATCGTCACGGGCGATCTCACCCAGATCGACCTTCCGCCCCGGGTGGAAAGCGGGCTGGTGCACGCCATCAAGATCCTCGAAGGCGTGCAAGGGGTCGAAGTGGTGCGTTTCGAGCGCATCGACGTCATCCGCCACCCCCTCATCCAAAACATACTGGAGCGATACGAAAATGATGAACATCGTTAACCAATGCGACCAGGAGAACTACGAGCCCTTGATCAAACCCGTGTTGAAAAAGGCCTACAAGCGGATGAAGATCGACAAGAAACAAATCGTCAACATCGTCCTCGTGACGAACGAATACATGCGGGAATTGAACCGCACCTACCGCAACAAAGACGAAGTGACCGACGTCCTCACCTTCACCGCCACCATCGAGGAGGAACTCGGCGACATCTTCATCGCGCCGAGGAAAGCCTTGGAACAAGCCCGGGGACACGGCCACACCTTCAAACGGGAGCTCGCCTTCCTCGTCGTGCACGGCTTTCTGCACGCGATCGGCTATGACCACGACACCGAGGAGAAGGAACTCGTGATGTTCAACCTGCAAGAGAAAATCCTGGACGAAGTGAAAATCTTCCGGTGAGGTGACCGATATGAAAGAAGAACTCGTGAAAGCCGCTGTGGCAGCCATGGAAAACGCCTATGTGAAATACTCGCATTTTCCCGTCGGTGCCGCGCTCCGGCTCAAGGACGGACGCATCGTCACCGGCGCGAACATCGAGAACGCCTCTTTCGGCCTAACGAATTGCGCCGAGCGCTCGGCGCTCTTTGCGGCCTACAGCCAAGGTATGCGCAAAGAGGATATCCTCGAGATGGCCGTCGCGACGAAAAACAAGAGCTTCGTCACCCCCTGCGGCGCCTGCCGGCAGGTGATGAGCGAACTTGTCGGCCCCGATATCGCTGTCCACCTCGTCAACAAGAACCACGAAGTGAAAACGTTGAAGAACGAAGAACTCCTCCCTTACGCCTTCAACGAGGAGGAACTCCCCCGATGAAATCGGGTTTCATCGCGCTTGTCGGGGCGTCGAACGTCGGCAAGAGCACCTTCTTGAACGCGCTTTTGGGCGAGAAGGTCGCGATCACCTCGAAGAAACCGCAGACGACAAGGCACACCATCCGCGGCATCTATAACGACAAAGATTGCCAGATCGTCTTCATCGACACCCCGGGGCTATACCGACCCAAACACGAACTCGGCGCACAGATGCGCCGTTTGGCCTTGAAAACCCTGAACGCCGTCGACATCGTCATGGTCATGATCGATGCCAAAAAGACCGAGGACCCTTTCGACCACGTCCTCCTCGAAAGGCTCGAAGGCCTTTCCACCCCGGTGTTTTTGCTTGTGAACAAGATCGACGCCGTCCGCGACTTCGTGAGACTGAAAGAGTTCGTCGAAGGGCTGAAACAACGTTTCCCTTTCGAGGCGGTCTTTCTCACGAGCGCCTTGAAGGGTTGGCATTTGCCGGAGATCGTCCGCGACTTGAAGGAATACCTCGAAGAAGGCCCCGCCTATTATCCAACCGATATGGCGACCGACCAGCCCGAGCATTTCGTCATCGCCGAAAGGATCCGCGAGAAGGTGCTCGAAGAGACGAGGGAAGAAGTCCCCCACAGCGTCACGGTCATCGTCGAGAGGATCACGCCCGATGAGGAGAATCCCGACCTTTTGCACATCGGCGCGACGATCGTCGTCGAAAGGGAGTCGCAGAAGAAAATCGTCATCGGCAAGGGCGGAAAGATGATGAAAAAAATCGGCACAAAGGCGCGGCTCGACATCTTGGACCTCCTCGGGACGAAAGTCTTTCTCGACCTCCACTGCAAGGTCGTCAAGGACTGGCGCAACAACCCTTCCCGCCTGAAGGACTTCGGCTACCGGGAGGAATGACGCTTGCGAGCCTACATCCTGAAAACGATCGATTACGGCGACCACGGTAAAATTCTGAAGGCCTACACCGAGACGGGCCCAATAAGCATGATCGCCCGGGGCGCGAAGAAGATGGAGAGTCCCTTGCGACACATGACGCAAAGCTCGATGCTCATCGAGGCCGACCTCGCGAAAGGCGAACTTCCCACCTTGAAGGAAGCGCGTCTTCTCGATTATTTTCCCGCAATCAAAGACGATTTCGACAAGTCCACCGTGCTCCAGTGTGTAAACGAACTGATTTATGTGAACGTGGGCGAAGACGATCATGAGAGACTTTTCGATTTCCTCATGCGTTTCATCGGCAGGCTTTTGGAGACGGACGCGCCTTTCGAGCTCTTGGCGCTCTTCGAATTGAAGTTCCTCTGGTTTCTCGGGGCGGGCATCCATCTCAAGGACTGCCACCTTTGTCATACGAAAGCGGACCTTTGCTATGATTCCCGCGAAGGGGCGCTCATCTGCGTCAATTGCGCAAAAGATCCGACAAGGATCTATCACGGAAAAGAAATCCCCGCGCTTTTGCAATACTATTATTACGCGGACCTTGCGGCCTTCCGGCCGCAAAGGCCCGACAAGACCGACATGAAGATCGTGCTGGAACTCACCGATGCGCTTTACGCCATGCATCTCGGCTACAAGGGCAGGGCGAAGGGCATCCTCAAATCATTGCTCTGACAGGAGGAAAACGACATGAAAACCACCATGGACACGCTCGTGAACTACGCCAAGAACTACGGTTTCGTCTTCCAGGGAAGCGAAATCTACGGCGGCTTGGCCAACACCTGGGATTACGGCCCCTTGGGCACGGAACTGAAAACGAACATCAAGAACCTCTGGTGGAGACGGTTCGTGCAGGAGAACCCCTTGGTCGTCGGCATCGACTCCGCCATCCTCATGAATCCGAAAACCTGGGAAGCGAGCGGTCATGTCGAGAACTTCAACGATCCTTTGATCGATTGCAAAAACTGCAAATCCCGCCACCGCGCCGACCATCTCGTGGAAGCGCACGATCCCTCCATCAAGGCCGACGCTTTGAGCGAGAAGGAACTCGAGGCCTACCTCGGGGAACATGGCGTCCCCTGCCCCGACTGCGGCGCGAAAGATTTCACCGCGATCCGCCGCTTCAACCTGATGTTCGAGACGGACCTCGGGGTCACCGCCGAGAAGCGCACGCCGATCTATCTCCGCCCCGAGACGGCGCAAGGGATCTTTTTGAATTTCAAGAACGTCCAGCGCACGAGCCGCATGAAGGTCCCCTTCGGCATCGCCCAGACGGGCAAGAGCTTCCGCAACGAAATCACCCCGAAGAACTTCATCTTCCGCACCCGCGAATTCGAACAGCTCGAACTCGAGTTCTTCGTGAAGCCGGGCACGGAAAAGAAATGGTTCGACCATTGGCGGAAAGCTTCTTTCGACTTCCTCGTCGATATCGGCCTTCGTGAAGAGAACCTGCGGCTTGCCGACCACGACGAAAGCCAGCTCTCCCACTATTCCGACCAGACCACCGACATCGAATATCGCTATCCCTTCGGCTTCGACGAGCTCTGGGGCATCGCGAGCCGCACCGATTTCGACCTCGCCCAGCACGAAGAACACGCCAAGACTTCCCTCGCCTATCACGACCCCGAGACGAACGAGAAATACCTCCCCTTCGTCATCGAGCCCTCGCTCGGCGTGGACAGGCTCTTCTTGGCCGTCTTGGCCGACGCCTACACGGAAGAGGAACTCGACAACAGCGAGACGAGGACGTGCTTGAAAATCCATCCCGCGCTCGCCCCCTACAAGGTCGCCATCCTCCCTTTGATCAAGAAACGCCACCGCGAAAAAGCGCTCGAACTCCAAAAGACGCTCGCCAAGCATTTCCTGGTCTTCTATGACGAATCCGGCAAGATCGGTCGCCGTTACCGAAGGCAGGATGCCATCGGCACGCCGCTTTGTGTGACCGTCGACGACGAAGGCGAAGAAGAAGGCTACACCATCCGCGAACGCGACTCCATGGAACAAGTCCGCGTGAAAGAAGAGGATCTGGTCGAATACATCGGAAAACATGTCCGTTTCTAGGTGATGCACGTGAAGACGCGTGATAACACTCCCATCGAGAAAATCCTCTCGGCGACCGACATCGTCGAACTCATCAACGAAGCGACCCCTCTCGAGAAGAAGGGCAAGAACTACATGGGGCTTTGTCCGTTCCATGACGAAAAGACCCCCTCTTTTTCCGTGAACCGCGAGAAAGGGGTCTATTACTGTTTCGGCTGTCATGCGAGCGGCAACGCCCTCACCTTCGTCAAGGACCACAAGCACCTTTCGACAAGCGAGGCTGTCCGCCATCTCGCCGATAGGGCGGACATCGACGTCGAACTCTCCTCGTTCGAACACAAACATCAGAAATACTTCGACATCAACTATGAGGCGATGCAGTTCTTCAAGGTCTATCTCCACCACATGAAAGAAGGGGAAGAAGCAAGGAAATACTTAGAAAGCCGCGGCCTCGACCGCGAGATTGTCGAACGTTTCGACATCGGCCTCGCCCCGGGCAAGAAGGATGCGCTCTATCGCGCCCTCACAAACAAGGGGCTCGCGAAAACGGACCTCAAAGACCTCGGTCTCATAAACGAAAAAGAGACGGATGAGGTCTACGACGTCTTCCGCAACCGCGTCATGTTTCCCATAAAGAACGAAGAGGGACAAGTCGTCGGCTTCTCGGGAAGGACCTACAAGGACGAGTCGAAAGAGACGGCCAAATACATGAACAGCCCCGAGTCCGTGGTCTTCAAGAAGAACCGCATCCTCTACAACATCCACCGCGCCCGCCGGGTGGTGCAGGAGAAGAAGCGTCTCGTCCTCTTCGAAGGTTTCATGGACGTCATCATGGCCGAGAAGGCGGGCATCGAAGAAGGCGCGGCCGTCATGGGCACGGCCCTCACCGCTTTTCATGCGCGCATCCTCGGTAAGGTCGCGAAGCGGATCGTTCTTTGCTTCGACGGCGACGAGGCGGGCCGTGAAGCCGTGCGCCGCTTCTTGGGCGACCTCGGGAAGAACGCCTTCGAGACGGCGGTGGCGCCCATGCCCGAAGGGCTCGACCCCGACGATTATATCCGGGAAAAGGGCGCCGAAGCCTTCCAAGAGACAATCGACAAGGCGCAAAGCGCATCCGCGTTCCTCTATGACGACGCTTTGCGGCAAGCCGATCTCGCCGACATCGGCGGCAAGGAACGTTTCAAAGAGAAAGTGTTCACGCTCATCAAGCCGCTTTCCGCGTTCGAAAAGGACCATTTCCTGCAGCGGCTGGCTAAAGATCTGGGCACTAGCCCGGAGACCCTCGAAGAGGATTTCCGCGCGCAAAAGAGACCCGACATGCCCCGTGTCCCCACCTACGAGAAGGCGGCATTCCCCCTTCCCGACCAGAAGTTCAAAAAGGCCGAGAGGGGTTTCATCCACTATTTCCTCAAGGACGAATACTATGCCCGGAAATTCTTGCGCGACTTCGACGCGGTGACCTATGTCGACAAGCGGGCCCGGGACATCCAGTTAGAGATTTTCGAACTCTACGAGATGCACCCCCAAAGCTGCATCCACCCCGATCTCTTCGCCGCGCGCCTCACAAAAAGACAGAGGGAATATTTCGAAGAACACGTCCGCTTCGAGAGATACCCCTACAACGAGGACGAATTCGAGGACTTTTTGCGGGTGATGCACGAATACGTGAAACGAAACCGCATCGAGAATCTCAAGAGACGAAAGGCCGAAACGCAAGACATCCAAGAGAAGATCCGCTACCAGAAGAAAATCGATGCCATCAACATGGAGGTGAAACATGGACAAGGAAAAAATCATCCAGGAGCTCATTGAGCTCGCCAAGACCAAGGGTTTTCTCGAGGTCAAGGAGATTGAACGCTATGTCGAGGCCGAGAGCGACGAGTTCGACGACATCGTGAACGAGCTCGAAAAACGCGACGTCGACGTCGTGAGCGAAGAGGACATGGTCACCTACAAGGTGCCCAAGATTTCCTTGGACGACGAGGAGGTTGACGAAGAAGTGGTCGAAAAGGAGGTCGAACTCAATCTCGATTTCGCCAAGGACATCGAAGAGGAACTCCTGCAGGACAAGTCGTTCGAGAGCATCGAGTCGATCAAGGTGGACGACCCCGTGCGGATGTATCTCAAAGAGATCGGCCGCGTGGAGCTTTTGACCGCCGACGAGGAGATGAGTCTCGCCAAGGACATCTACAACGCCAAGATCGCCAAGGAACAATACGACCAACTGCAAGAGGACGGCGAAGACATCAGCCCCGAATACAGAGAACAGGTCGAAGACCTCATGTTCAAGGGGGAGCTCGCCAAGAACAAGCTCGTCGAGGCGAACCTCCGGCTCGTCGTCTCCATCGCGAAACGCTATGTCGGAAGGGGCATGCAGTTTCTCGATCTCATCCAGGAAGGCAACATGGGCCTCATCAAGGCCGTGACCAAGTTCGACCACACGAAAGGGTTCAAATTCTCGACCTATGCCACCTGGTGGATCCGTCAGGCCATCACGCGCGCCATCGCCGACCAGGCGCGGACCATCCGCATCCCCGTGCACATGGTCGAGACCATCAACAAACTCGTCCGCACCCAGCGCCAACTCATCCAGGAATTGAAACGGGAGCCCCTCCCCGAGGAAGTCGCCAAGCGGATGGACATCAGCGTCGAGAAGGTGCAGATCATCCAGAAGGTGGCCCAGGAGCCGATCAGCCTCGAAAGCCCCGTCGGCGAGGAAGAGGACTCCTCCTTGGGCGATTTCATCCCCGACCAGGACACGTTGACGCCCATGGAATACACCTCGAAGGAGATGTTGAAGCGGGAGCTCGACGAGGTGCTCGAGAGCCTCACCGACCGCGAGGAGAAGGTGCTCCGCATGCGTTTCGGCCTGCTTGACGGCAGGACGCGGACCCTCGAGGAGGTAGGCCGCGAGTTCGGCGTGACCCGGGAGAGGATCCGCCAGATCGAGGCCAAAGCGCTACGCAAACTGCGCCATCCCTCACGCTCGAAGAAACTGAAGGACTTCATGGGCGGCTGATGCTCTCGAAACGACTCGAGACCTGCCTTGCTTTCATCGAAGAAGGCGCGAGACTCTACGATGTGGGCACCGACCACGCCCTCCTTCCCATCGCCGCGGTGCAAAGGATAAGGGCCGAACATGTCGTCGCCCTGGACAACAAACAAGGCCCGTTGGCGCAAGCGAAAAGGAACGTCGCGGCCGCAGGACTGTCCGCAAGGATCCGCCTTTTGCATGCCGACGGTCTTTCCGCTTTGGACAAATCGATCGACACGGTGACGATCGCCGGTCTCGGCGGAACCACCATCCGGCGCATCATCGGCGGCAAGGATCTGCAAAACGTCCGCCGCTTCATCTTCCAACCCGCGAACCACCCCGAAGCGGTGCGCATGCTCGCGCGCAAAAACCCTCTCGCCGTCATCGACGAAGAGGTCATCGAAGAAAACGACATCCTCTACACCGTCATCGTCATGGAAAAAGGCGCACAAGAACTCTCAAGAAAAGAGGAGCTCTTCGGACCCGTGCTTCTGCAAAAGGCCCCAAAGCCTTTGCAAAGGGAGCTCGAAAGGCAGAAAGGCTTTTTGGAAAGGCTTCTTTTGGACATCCCCGAGGAAGCCGCCAAAAGACCCTTGGAAGAGAAATTGCGACTCATCGAGGAGGTTCTCCATGAGTGGAATCAAGGTTAAACGTTTCTTCGAAAAACACTATCCGGACTCCTTGGCTTATGAATGGGACAACGTCGGCTTGCAGGTGGGCACCATGAACAAGGAGCTCACGGGCATCCTCATCGCGCTCGACGCGACGAAGGAAATCGTCAAGGAGGCCTTGGCGAAAGACTGCAACCTCGTCATCACCCACCATCCCCTCCTCTTCAAACCGCTCACGACAATCGCCACCGACGCCTACAAGGGCCAGCTCATCGAGACGATCATCAAACACGACATCACGGTCTATTCGAGCCACACGAACTTTGATCGGGGCGAGGCCGGCATGAACGCGGCCCTAGCCGAGAGAATAGGACTCACAAACACCGGGATTCTCGATTTCGACACCGAAGAAGAGGGCATCGGCAGGATCGGCGACATCACCCCCATGACCCTGGAAGAGGCCATCCGCCATGTGAAAGAGCGTCTCGGCATAAAAAAGGCCCGCCTCATCACCAAGAAACCGCTCGAAAAGAAAGTGGAACGCATCGCCATAAGCGGCGGGAGCGGCGCCCATCACATGTTCGCGGCCAAGATGAAAGCGGCCGACCTCTATGTCACGGGGGATGTGAGCTACCACCAGGCCCACGACATGTTGCAGATCGGGCTCACGACACTCGACATCGGCCATTATGCCGAAAAGATCTTCCGCGAAGCTTTGAAGAAGGAGCTCGAGGCCTATGGGATCGCTGCCCCCGTCCACATCGCCGAAAGCGAGCGCGACCCCTTCGTATATGTGTGAGTGCAACCCATCCCTGATTCTTTTTGGAGACTTCGTCCGCGGACGGGGTCTTTTTTCTTTTTCTCTCATGTTACAATATGAAATTTTTTCAAACGCCCCTTGACTCCTTGGCAAGGCTTGGCTCGTCTGTCTTTGGTCCCGATGCCGAAAAACGTGTCTTGACAAGAAACCGTTTTCAAAATATCATGAATGTGTACTGGTTATGACGTCATGACGTCATGACATTATGACAAAAAACAGGGAGGGGTCGATTCCATGACACTTGAAGGTCTACCAAAGTACCACCGCATCAAACAGAACATCATCGAGAGCATCAATGAAGACATCCTGCACGAAGACCAAAAAATCCCGAGCGAGCGTCAACTGATCGAAAAATTCGGCGTGAGCCGCATCACCGTCCGCAAAGCGGTCGATGAGCTTGTCAACGAAGGCTATCTCTACAAGCTCCAAGGCAAGGGCACCTATGTCAAGGGCAACAAGACCGAACAAGACCTTTTCTCCATCACGAGCTGTACAAAAGACATCATCAACCACGGCATGATTCCGAGACGAAAGATCCTCGACCTCGATATCGAGCCCGCCAACTCCAAAAGATGCCGGCTACTCGAAATCGACCCGGAGGCTCCCGTGGTCCGGTTGGACAGGATCTACTACGCTGACGAGATGCCGGTGAACCGGACGATCACTTATCTTCCCAAAAGGCTCTTCCCCGGTCTCGAGAACCACGATTTCACCGCCCAGTCGCTCTATGAGGTTCTCGAACGGGAGTACGGCTTGACCATCACGCGCGCCAAGCGGACCATTGAAGCCGTTTTGGCCCATGGCAAAACGGCGCGCGAGCTCAGGATCGAGGACGGCTCCCCGATCATCCTCTTCCAGGCCGTGACCCACGGGGAAGTGAACGGTCGGGAGGTCCCGATCGAGACCTTCAAGTGCTTCTATCGTACGGACCAGTTCAAGTTCTACATTGACCAGGTGAAATGAGGGCTATCCACGAAACAGCGTTTCGTGTGGAACCAAATAATATGTTGTGAAGGAGAGTAATCGTATGAAACGCTTGGTTCTTCTGTTTTTGGCATTCGCATTCGGCTTCACTGTTGCCGGCTGCCGCATCGCTGATGACGAAATCAAGGTCGGCTTGATTGTCTCGGCAGCGGGCGCCCATGACATGGGTTACAACCAGTTCGCCATCGAGGGTCTCGAGGCTGCCGGTGACGAACACGGCATCCACACCCATGTCGTCACGACACCCGAGGACATCCCGGGATCGCTCGAAGCTCTTGCGGAAGACGGCTATGACCTCATCTTCTCGCTCGAGTACAACTTTGACGCCCTGATTCACGACGACGGAACCGGACAGGGCATCGCCGCACGGTATCCCGACACCATCTTCGTGATTTTCAACGACTTTGCCAACACGGACGGCGACGGCAACAAGATCCACGACAATGTCATCGAGATCCTCTTCAACGTCAACGAGGGCTCCTTCCTCGCCGGTGTCGCCGCCGCGCTCGTGAACGAGTACCACGATGTCCTCTTCGACGATGACGACTACGATTTCGCACCGCTTGACGGCACCCGGACGGTCGGTTTCGTCGGCGGCAGCATGTCTCCGGGCATTCTGGTCTTCAACTGGGGCTTCGCACAAGGAATCCACTATATCGCCGAAGAATATGATGTCAACTACGAGATCTATGAGATCCATGATGCGGGCTTCGCCCCGAGCTCGTCCAACTACGACACCATCGACTCGTTCTATGACGCGGGCGCCAATGTCATCTATGCGGCTGCGGGCGGGGTCAACGTCAACCTGCGCAGTGCCGCCGAAGACAACAAGCGTCTGATGATCGATGTCGATGCGGATCTGGACGCCGAACAACCCGGTCGCGTCTTGACAAGTGTCTTGAAGAACACCAACGTGCCGGTCCGCGAACTCATCGACATGTTCATGGCCGAGGAACTCGAGGGCGGTGTGGACTATCTCTACGACCTCGATTCCGGCGCCGCCGGCATCACCGACATGTCGGTCATCGCCGACTACATCAAAGACACCACCGAAGCGCAAGATGCCTGGACCTACATCCTCGGACGCATCGAGGAAGTCCATGACCTTATCGCCGACGGTACCATCGATGTGGTCAACGCCCAAATCGGCGAAACACTCGACTATGACGATCTGAGTCATCTCGAACGCGCCAACTGATCCCCCTCGGACAAAATCATCGCAAAGGAGAATGGCCGTGTCGATTGTGCAGACGAAAGGAATCACGAAAAGCTATGACGGCTTTATGGCCAACAAGAACATCAGTTTCCAGGTCGATGAAGGGGAAATCAAGGCGATCGTGGGCGAGAACGGGGCCGGAAAGACGACTCTGATGAACATCATCTACGGTCTCTTGGAACCGGACGAAGGCGAGATTCTCATCCGCGACAAACCCGTCGCATTCAAGTCACCTGCCGATGCCATAGCCCATGGCATCGGCATGGTGCATCAACACTTCAAACTCGTGCCCAGCCTGACCGTTTGTGAGAACGTCTTGTTGGGCATCGAGGAGACGAGGAATGTGAAACTGGGCAAAAAGACCTTGAAAACACCCTTCATCGATTACAAGAAAGAAACCCGGCGCGTACAGGAGATCATCGACAAGTATGGATTCAACCTCTCGGCCGACACGCGGGTCCGAAACCTCTCCGTGGGCGCCCAGCAAAAGGTCGAGATTTTGAAGATGCTCTATCGCGATGTGGACATCATCATCCTGGATGAACCGACATCGGTTCTCACCCCGCAAGAGATCCGCTCGCTTTTCGAGACGATGCGCTGGATGAAGGAACACGGTAAGACAATCCTCTTCATCACGCACAAATTGAAAGAGGTCATGGATGTGAGCGACAGTGTCGTCGTCATAAAGGACGGTGAGATTGTGGGCGACATGCCCAAAGCCGAGACCGACGAGGTCGACATCGCCCGACGCATGGTCGGGCGCGATGTGTTGCTCGAAGTGGAAAAGTCCCGCAAAAAACGGACAGAAGATGTGCTCATCTATGAGGTCGAGAATCTCTCGACGGTGAGCGACCGGGGCGTCGAAGTGGTCAAAAACGTCTCTTTCGGCGTCCGGCGGGGAGAAATCTTAGGCGTCGCCGGTGTCGAGGGGAACGGTCAGACCGAACTGCTCTATCTTTTGATGGGGCTCATGCGCGCAACCCGGGGACGTGTCCGTTTCAAGGGCAAGAATATCACGAACCGCTGGCCCAAGGACATCCGCCGTCTCGGTATCGGCATCATCCCCGAGGACCGTTACCTCCACGGTGCCTGCAAGGAGCTCACCATCGCCGACAACATCATCGCCGGCTACCATAACACACCCGAACTCTGTTCGTGGGGGTTTTTGAAAAAGAAGAGTATCGAGGAGCGGCGGGACAGTCTGATCGAGAAATTCGACGTCAGGATTTCCACAAAAGAGGGTCTCGTGGACTCCCTTTCCGGCGGCAACACCCAAAAGCTCATCGTCGCCCGGGAGTTCCATGCCGACCCCGATCTGCTCATCGCCTCCCAGCCCTCGCGGGGAATCGATGTGGGCTCGATCGAATACATGCATCAGTCCCTCCTCGATTTCGCCGCTCGCGGAAAGGCGGTACTCCTCATCTCGAGCGAACTTTCGGAAGTCATGAGCCTCTCGGACCGGATCATCGTGATGTTCCGCGGTGAGATCATCGGCGAGCTGGATGCGGCCAAAGCCTCCCGGGAGGAAGTCGGCTTGTTGATGGCGGGAATCGAACAGAAAGGAAGTGCGAGCCTCCATGGATAGAGACGGCAGAATCATGAAGGTCCTGAACGTTTTGCTTCCCGTGTTTCTGGCACTGCTTTTCGGAGCCGTCTTCATCGCCATCGCCGGCGAAAACCCGCTCACGACGTATGCCACACTTGTCCAACGGTCGCTTTTCGATTTCCGCGGTCTCATGCAGACATTGCATTTCGCCGCGCCCCTCATCCTCACGGGATTGGCGATCGGCATCAGTTTCAAAGCGGGACTCTTCAATCTGGGAGTCGAGGCCTGTCTGCTCATGAGCGGCCTCTTCGTGGCCGTATTGGGTTTCCGTCTCGGTCATCTGCCCTCACCGGTCCTCATTCCCCTTTTGCTCGGCGCAGGGATTTTGGTCGGTATTCTCACCATCATCATCCCCGCACTTTTGAAGGCCTTCTTCAACGTGAGCGAGCTGGTGGTGACCCTGCTCATGAACTATGCCGTGATATTGCTTGTGATGTATCTTGCCACCTATGTCTTCCGCGACCCTTCAAGGGGCTACATCTCCACGCATGTCATCAGCAGCAACGCGATATTCAGCCGGCTTTTCGGCACCCGTCTGACGCTGTTTTTCTTCGTGGCGTTGGCGGTTTTCGTCTTGGCCTTCGTCATATACAAATACATGCGACTCGGTTACGAGATGAACGCTTTGGGGAAGAATCTCCAGTTCTCGGAGGCCGTCGGCATCAACGTCCGTTGGAAAATCGTCACGATCATGTCGATAAGCGGCGCTCTCGGTGGACTCGCGGGTGCCGGATGGATGATGAGCCACGCATATGCCTACACGCCCTGGTTCTCCACAAATCCCGGCCTCGGATGGGAGGGTCTGCTCATCTCTCTCCTCGGCTCGGAATCACCGCTTGGGATCCTCATCGCCGCAATCTTCTATGGCGCCTTGAAATACGGCGGTTACACCATCGCCCGCTACACGAGCGTCCCGAGCGAGATCATCGGGGTCATCCAGGCCTTCCTCATCTTGTTCCTCTCCATCCAGTTCATCCGTCGCCATCGCCTTCTCGACAGATTCAAGGGTTGGTTCAAGACGGATAAATCCCATACCGAGGAGGGCGCTTGATCATGGATTTCCTCATGAGTGTTCTTGAAAGCACCATCCGTTTCGCCGCGCCCATCATCCTTTGTACCCTGGGGGGCATCTTCACCTACAAGGCCAACATCATCAACATCGGTCTCGAAGGGATCATGCTCTTCGGGGGATTCGCTACGGCCTTGATTCTCTATTTTCTCGGTTTCTACTGGTTGAGCGTCCTCGGCGCTGTCATGGCCGGTGTGCTCGTCGGCCTTCTGTTTTGCTATTTCGGGATCACCCGGAAAGGGAACTTCATCATCACGGGTTTCGCCATCAATCTCCTCGCCATGTCCTTCGGTTTCTACACCCTCGCCCTTCTCGGGCGCACAGACATCCCCGTGGTGAGACACCGGGCGACGATGATCCGCCTCGACTTCCCCCTCATCCGGGACATCCCCTATCTCGGAAGACTCCTGAACAACCACCCTCTTTTCACTTATGTGGCCTACTTCAGCATCTTTATCGTCTTTGTCATCCTCTATCGCACGCGTTTCGGCGTCCATCTCCGGGTGACCGGAGAAAGCCCGGAAGCCGCAAAAGCCGTCGGGCTCAAAGTGGACCGCATCAAATACATCGGGGTGGTCATCGGTTCCATCTTTGTCGCATTGGCCGGTTTCAACGTGACGTTGGAACATCTGGGCACCTACACCCCGGTCATCACCGCCGGTATCGGCTTCATCGCCATCGCCGCCATATATTGCGGACGCGGCTCCCCCGGGGCCTCTTCGCTCTATGCGATCCTTTTTGGACTCATGCGGGCTCTCTCGGTGCGGCTTTCGCTCATGATCGGAGCGGTGGCGGGCCTCTTCCAGGCACTGCCGTATCTGACGGTCATCATCATCTTGGCTGTCGTGGCCATCATCCGCAACCAACGAACGAATGTGAGGAGTTATACCCATGAATGACACCGCCTTGATTCTCGTGGACTATCTGAAAGATTTCACCACGCCGGAAGGGCGGGTGTATTATCCGGAAGCCGAAGCCGTCATCGATAAGACGGCAGAGCTTCTTGCCGTCGCGAGAAGAAGCGGTTGTCTCGTCGTTTTCATCCGGCACAGCTACCGCAAGGACAAACCGGATGCCAACCTCTCTTCCATGCGTCCTTGTTGCATCGAGGGGACGGCCGGCGATGAGATCGACCCCCGCCTTCCCATCGACGAAAAAAAGGATTATGTCCTCGTCAAACGCCGCTACAGCGCTTTCTTCGGCACCGACCTCGACCTCGTTCTCAGAGAAAGGGGCGTCAAGAACCTCATCGTGGCCGGCCTCAAGACGAACAACTGCGTCAATGCGACCGTCCTCGACGCCCATTATCGTGCCTACAACACGACTGTGGTCGCCGATTGCACGGCCACGAATGACAAGGAAGCCCATCGCATCTATCTACGCGACATGGAGCGCTACCTTTGCGAAGTCGCCTCACTCGCCGAAGTCAAACAAAAACTCGGGGAGGGATGACGATGCGAGAAAGCGACCTTGTGGCCGGGGGATACCCGAGCATCGACCGCATCGTCAAAATCCGGCAGAAAGCGCGCACCGGCCACACCGCGATCATCGAGAACAGGGAGAGTTTCCACCCCTTCTTCGGGGGGTGTGCGGTGAATGTCTGTGTGCTTCTTTCCCGCCTCGGTTGGCGTACCCTTCCCCTGATCCGGGTCGGGGACGACTATGAAACGAGCGGATACAAGGAACACATGGAAAGCGCGGGCGTCCACACGGACGCCGTCGAGAGGGTCGAAGGCGAAATCACGAGCTACACCTATCTCATCGAAGACGCCGAAAGGGAACACATCACCCTCTTCTATCCCGGAGCCATGGACGAGCGTCATGCCCGTCCGTTTCCCGAAGGACATGTCCGTTCGGCGCGCTACGCCTTGACAACGGCGAACTCACGGACGGACAACGCCCATTTCATCAAGCAGTGCCTCCAACACGACATACCCCTCGCTTTCGGGATGAAGGCCGATTATGACGCGTTTCCGAAAGACTTTCTCGAAGAGATTCTCGCCACGGCGGAAATCATCTTCATGAACACGGAAGAAGAGGCTTCATTGAAAAATCTTTTCGGTCTCTCCGACATCTGCGACCTCTTCACCCATGACAGGTTGAAGACGCTCGTCGTCACAAGAGGTGCGGAGGGAAGCCTCTCGTACAAGCGTGGCGATGAAGGCATCGGCAGTTTCGGGACTCCGGCAGTCGCCCCGCAAAGGGTCGTCGACACCACGGGATCTGGAGACGCTTTCATCGCCGGTTACCTCCACGGCGTCCTTTCCGGCGCTTCTGCGAGGGATTCCGCCCTTTATGGAAGTGTCATGGCCTCCTTCATCATCGAGAAGACGGGATGCACCACCAATGCCCCGACGAAGCAGGCCTTCATGAAACGCTTGAACGAGAACAAAGATAGGAGGATTCCATGAAAGAGACACTGTATATGAAAGCGTCTGATAAGACTATCGCCCCCTATGTGGTCCTTTCCGGCGACCCTTGGCGGGTGGAAACACTCAAAGAACATCTCGACAATCCCGTCAAAGTGGCCTTCTCGCGTGAATACAACACCTATACGGGCACCTACAAGGGGATGCCCGTGACGGTGACATCCACCGGCATCGGCGCTCCCAGCGCCGCCATCGCCATGGAAGAACTCTACGCATGCGGTATGGAAGTCGCCCTCCGTACCGGGACGGTGATGGGACTCACCGAGGACCTCCTCGGGAGTTTCTTGGTGCCGCACGCCTCCGTGCGGCGTGAATCGACATCGGCGACCTATGTCGAAGCGGGCTATCCCGCTGTCGCCGATACCGATTTCGTCAAAGTGTTGAACGACACTCTCGCCATTTTCGGTGAGAGGCACTCGAACGGTCTGAACTGCACCGTGGACGGCTTCTACAGCCAGATGCGTGAATCACGCCTCGCGAAAGAGCGCGGCACCGATATCGAGAAGACTCTTGCCTCCTTCCGCGAACTGGGTGTGAGCGGCATCGACATGGAATCGTCCACACTGCTCGTCCTCGGAAAGCTCATGGGCGTGAAAACCGCCGTGTTGACCGCCGTGACAGTGCTCGGGAATCTCGAAAAGACGATAGAGGGCAAACCACGCGATGAGATGGAAAGAAAACTCTGCCGCATCGCTCTCGAAAGCATGCACCAACTCCACCTCAGAAAGGGTGAGTTATGGCATGGAGATTGAGAAACGCCGCCACACTCCGCCCCGTCTCATCGGCATGGTGCATTTGCTGCCTTTGCCGGGAACGAGCGGTTTCGACGGGGACACGGCAAAAATCGAAAAACGGGCCGTTGCCGATGCGTTGGCATTGGAAAGGGCCGGATTCGATGCGGTGATGATCGAGAACATGGGAGACATGCCGTTTCATACGGAACTCGAGACCGCCCAGAAAATCGCTTTGGCGAGCCTTGCGACTCTAGTGAGTCGAAAAACGTCCCTCCCCTTGGGCATCAACGCCGCGTTCAACGACTATGAGACAGCGCTCGCTGTCGCCAAGTGCGTTGGAGCCGATTTTGTCCGTATCCAAGTGTTTGTCGACACGGCCGTCTATCATGGCGGCATTGTCCTTCCTTGCGCCCGCGAAGCGCTGGACTACAGGAAGAGCATCGGTGCGGAAGATGTCTCCATCTATGCCGACATCCAGGTGAAGCACACCCATCTTCTGGCTTCCGGCATCCCCTTGGAAGAATCGGCCATCGAAGCCGAGAAGGCCGGTGCGGATGCCGTGGTCGTGACAGGCTTCGCGACCGGAAAACCCGTCTCGACAGAACTCCTCGAGAAGCTGAAAAACCTCTTGCGGCACCCTCTGCTCGTCGGCAGCGGTGTCAACGAGAAGAACATCACCGAACAGCTCGCGTTGGCGGATGGTGTCATCGTCGGTTCCAGCCTGAAAGAGGGCGGTCTCTTGAAAAATCCTGTGTCTTTGGAGCTGGCGGCGAGATTCGTCAAAGCCGCCCGGAAGAAAGGGGAGGATCGCGCATGATGCGACCGATGCGTCTTGGTGGGAAAGAACTTCTCTTCGGAAGAGGGACGCTCGCTCACTTGGCGGATGTGAAGGCGAGAAAGGCCGTTGTTGTCATCGGCGGCGACGCGCTTGTGAAAACCGGACTTCTCGACAAGGCTCTGGCCTATCTCGATGCGAGCGGTGTGGAACATGCGACCTTCAACGGCGTCGAGCCCGAACCGGGACTTGCGACCGTCCGGAAGGGCGCTTCCTTCATGTGTGAACATGAGCCGGACCTCATTGTCGCGTTGGGGGGCGGCTCCGTCATGGATGCGGCCAAGGCGATGTGGATCTTCTATGAGAATCCCGAAATCGAAGGGCTCGAAGCCCTGCAAGACAAGGAGAAGTTCCCGAAACTCCGCAAAAAAGCACGCATGGTCTGCATCCCGACCACGGCGGGCACGGGCAGCGAGGTCAGCCGCTCCATCGTCATCAAGGATGACGAAACGGGAATCAAACACGGCATCGGCAACATGGAGATGATGCCGGACATAGCCATCTGCGACCCCGAGACGACCCTCACTCTGCCGCCGCGGCTCACCGCCGAGACGGGTATGGACGCACTCACCCATGCGCTGGAAGCGCTCGTTTCCAACCGGGCGAACATGTTGAGCGACCTCTTGGCCGAAAAAGCTTTCGTGGACGGTTTCCATGCCTTGCCAAAGGCTTGTACCGACCCCGAGAACCTCGATTATCGCGAAAAGATGCTCAATGCGTCCTTGCTGGCGGGCATGGCCTTCACCAACGTCTCGTTGGGCATCGTGCATGCCGTGGCGCATTCTCTGGGCAGCATTTTCGATCTGCAACACGGACTCACGAACGCGGTGTTGCTCCCTTATGCCGTCTCCTTCAACAAAAAAGACCAGCATGCCGCTAAAATCTATGAGCGTCTCGAAAAACAACTCGGCAAGGATAATCTGGCGAAAGCGCTCATCGATTTGAACCTCGAAGTGGACATCCCGCTTTCTCTTTCCCGTCTTGTGCCTGACAGAGAAAGCTTTTTGGCAAATCTTGACCGGCTAATCGATTTGTCTTTGCAGGACGGGTGCATGAAGACGAATCCCGTCATACCCGGCGCATCCGCACTTTCCGATTTCATCATGAGGGCCTATGACGGTCCGGAAAGGTTGTGAGGACATGAAACTCATCTGTTATCTCTCGAACGGATACCCTTCACTCAAAGACACCCGCCGGCTGGCCGATGTCTATCTGGAGGCGGGAGCCGACATGGTGGAGATCGACATCCCCTGCGACCATCCCTTTCTCGAAGGCCCCTTCATCGCCGACAGGATGCAAAAGGCGCTCGCGGTAACATCCGATTACGAGGATTATTTGGATTCTTTGGCCCTGATCAGAGAAAAACCCCCCGACGGGGCTTTCCTCCTCCTCGTCTACGAGAGGACGGTGAAGAAGATCGGACCGGAGAAGTTCATCACCTTCTGCCGGAAGAACCGTTTTTTCGACATCGTCCTCGCAGGCGCCAAAGACGAACGACTGAAAGCGGGCTTCATCGAGCGCGGGCTTCGCATCAGCACCTTCGTCCGTTTTCATCTTCCCGAGGAGGACCTCGCGGCGATACCATCGGTGAACGGTTTCGTCTATCTGCAGGCGAAACCGAAGGAAGAAGTCCCCCTCCCCTTCGCCACGATTGCGGAGATCATCGGTCATCTGCGCGACACGCATAACGTTGAGCTGCCGATCTATGCCGGGTCAGGAGTCCGCGATGAAGATGACATTCGCTGCGTCAAAGAAGCGGGGGCCGATGCGGTCTTCGTAGGTTACACCGTCCTCAAGCTCTTTGACGATGAGAACACTCTCAAAGAGAGGATCCGCTCTTTGAAGCAAGCGACCCTCTGAGTGCAAAAAAAAAATCTCCGGCCGCCGGTCGGAGATTTCTTTTCTATACTTCGATAATCGCGTCCACGGGGCAGACGACCTCGCAGGCGCCGCAATCGATGCAGACGTCCTCGTCGATGACATAGATCTCATCCCCTTCGGTGATGCAATCGACCGGACATTCCTCGACGCAGCTGCCGCTCGAGATGCAGTCCTCGGTGATCCTTCTGGGCATGGCTCTTCCTCCTTCGCGATGTTCCTTGTTTTCTTATATGTGTATTGTAAAAGAGAAGGCGGGATTTGTAAACCTTTTTTCGCACCGATAAGGCTTAATGAAAAAATTTTCGTTCAAGGACGAAAAAACGCGGGGCTTCCCGCGTTCTTTCAACCTCAGACTTCGATGATCGCGTCCACGGGGCAGACTTCCTCACAAGCCCCGCAGTCGATACAGGCATCTTCGTCGATGACATAGATATCGCCCTCGGAGATGCAGTCGACGGGACATTCGTCGACGCAGGAACCGCAAGCGATGCACTCGTCCGTGATGCGTCTGGCCATGTCCTCACTCCTTGATATTTGTGGTTTCCGCCAATAGTCTAACCGACTTCCACCAATTTGTAAACCACCTGTAAGACAAATTTCTTCTTTCTTGTAATTTGGCGGCGCATGCCCTATAATGATAGAGGAACAAGAAGGAGTGGTACTATATGGCTTGGTATGCATATCTCTTCATCGTGCTGGCGCTCCTTGTCGGAGCATTGATCGGCTTTTTCCTCTCTCAGCGCTATTTCAAGCGCTACCTCGAGAAGAATCCCCCGGTGAACGAGAAAATGGTTCGGGCGATGATGACCCAGATGGGCCGAAAACCTTCAGAAAAACAGGTCCGTCAGGTCTTGAACGCCATGAACCAGCACAAATAGCCCATCGAAAAAAAATCACTTCCCGCGAAGTGATTTTTATTTGCCGGAGGCATCCTTCTTTTGAAAGAACGTGCTCTTCGGTTCCGTGCCCGCTTTCAACCGCTTGAAGTTCTCCCGGTGGCGATAGATGATGAAAGCGAAAACCAAAAAGGACAAAACGAGCATCCAGTAATCGTGCCTGGAGCCCAAAACGTAGGCAGCGGCGCTATCTTGCACGGGACCCGCGAAAAAGGCCGATAGGACCGCTATCAACATGAAGGTCGCGCCCGTGCAGGAAGCCACACTCACATAGTGGGTGACCCGCAAGGCCAGGACATAGCCGAAAAGACCGAAAAGACCGAGAACGGGCACATAGGCCAAAAAGGCGCCCGCGCTCGTGGCGACGGCCTTGCCGCCCTTGAAGCCCAAAAACAGAGAAAAACTGTGTCCCAAGGCGGCCAAGACGCCATAGAAGAGCGGATGGAGCAAGGGGTCGAAAACGCCCGTGGCGACAAGCACCCGCACAATCACGACAATCACCGCGCCCTTCAAGACATCGCCGAAGAAGACGATGAAACCGAGTTTCCTCCCCAACACCCGGATGGCGTTCGTCGTTCCGGGGTTGCCGGAGCCGTGATCGCGGATATCGACACCTTTGGCGACCTTGCCGACGATGATCGACACGGGAATCGAACCTAAAAGATAGGCGAGGACGGAAAGGCCGATCGAGCCCAAGAGTTCTGCGGTTGTGAAATCCATTCCGAATCCCCCTTGTTGTTGGTTATTTGGATTATATCATAGTCCCGCCGAAAATGACACTACAAATGGGGTTTCCCTTTTGATATAATGAAGTGACGGTTATCAAGAAAAGGACGTGTGATCATGACCCAGCAGAAAACGACCGAAGAACGTTACAACGCGGAAAGCATCCAGATCCTCGAGGAACTCGAGGCGGTCCGCAAGCGTCCGGGGATGTATATCGGTTCCACAGACGCCAGGGGACTGCACCACCTCGTCTGGGAAATCGTCGACAACGCCATCGACGAGGCCCTCGCGGGCTATGGCAACGAGATCACGGTCACCATCAGGGAGGACAACTCCGTCGTGGTCGAAGACTACGGACGCGGGGTGCCCATCGAGGACCACAAAAGCGGCAAGAACACCATCGAGGTCATCTACGGAAAACTCCACGCCGGCGGCAAGTTCTCCAAATCCGGCGGCTACAAGGTGGCCGGAGGTCTCCACGGTGTGGGCGCGAGCGTCGTGAACGCGCTGAGCGAATTCCTCGATGTCACCGTGACCCGCGACGGCATGCAATACAACATGACCTTCAAGAACGGCGGCGCCGAAGTGAGCGGACTGAAAAGAATAGGCAAACGCCGCCGCCGCGGCACGAAGGTCTGGTTCAAGCCGGACGCTTCCGTCTTTTCCACGACGGTCTTCAACTATCAGACCATCGCCGAAAGGCTCAAAGAGAGCGCCTTCTTGATCAAGGGACTGAAGATCGTCTTGGAGGATGAACGGAGCGAACAACGCGAAGTCTTCCAATACGAGGAAGGCATCCTCTCCTATATCGATTACCTCAACAAGACGAAAAAGACCATCCACGACCCGATTTTCTTCCAGGGCGAATTCGAAGGCATCCGCGTCGAGGTCGCCTTCCAGTTCACGAAATCCTACACCGACCAGGTGCTCTCGTTTGTGAACAACGTCCGCACGATCGACGGCGGCACGCATGAAGTCGGCTTCAAGACCGCCTTCACGAAAATCTTCAACGAATACGCCCACAAGATCGGCGCCATCAAGAACGGCAAACTCGAAGGCGCCGACATCCGCGAGGGCCTCACGGCCGTCGTGAGCCTGCGAGTGCCCGAGAACCTCTTGCAGTTCGAGGGTCAGACCAAGAACAAGCTCGGCACTTCCGAAGCCCGCGGGGCGGTCGAACAGACCGTGAGCGAGAAGATGACCTACTTCTTCAACGAGAACCCGAAACTCGCCAAGACCCTCATCAATCGCGCCACCCGGGCCCAAGAGGCCAGAGAGGCGGCCCGGAAAGCGCGCGAAGAGGCGAGGATGGAAAAGAAACACAAGAAAAAGGAGCCCATCCTTTCCGGCAAGCTCGCCCCGGCCCAGTCGAAAGACAAGACCAAGACGGAACTCTATCTCGTCGAGGGCGATTCCGCGGGCGGAAGCGCCAAACAGGGGCGCAACCGCCGCTTCCAGGCGATCCTCCCCCTCAGGGGGAAGGTCATCAACACCGAACGCGCCCGGATTGAAGATGTGTTGAAAAACGAAGAGATCAACACCATCATCCACACCATCGGCGCCGGCCTTTCGAGTGATTTCGACCTTGATGCCTGCAATTACAACAGGATCGTCATCATGACGGACGCCGACACGGACGGCGCGCACATCCAGGTGCTTCTCCTCCCCTTTTTCTTCCGCTACATGCGGCAGCTCATCGAGGCGGGAAAAGTCTATATCGCTCTGCCTCCCCTCTATAAGCTCAGCTTCAAAGAGGGCAGGAAACAACACACCGTCTACGCTTGGAGCGACGAAGAACTCCAAGAACTCCTCGAAGTGAAAAAGAACGTCCATATCCAGCGCTACAAGGGGCTTGGCGAGATGAACGCCGAACAGCTCTACGAGACGACCATGGACCCCGAGACCCGCACCCTCATCCGGGTGACGGTGAACGATTTCGCCGACACCGAGAAGCTCATCAAAATCCTCATGGGCGACCAGGTGGAGCCCCGGAGAGACTGGATCGAGAACCATGTCGTGTTCACCAACGAAGACAATTTCGAGATAAAGGAGTAGACCTATGGCCGAGAAAATCCAAGACATCATCGACAAGTTCGTCGAAGGGAAAGTCCTCGACGAGAATCTGGAAGAGATCGTCGGCGACCGTTTCGCCCGCTATTCCAAATACATCATCCAAGACCGCGCCCTCCCCGACGTGCGCGACGGTCTGAAACCCGTGCAGCGGCGCATCCTCTATGCCATGCACACACTCGGACTCAACCATGACAAGCCCTATAAAAAATCGGCCCGCATCGTCGGGGATGTCATCGGCAAATACCACCCCCATGGCGATTCGAGTGTCTATGAGGCTTTGGTGCGGCTTTCGCAGGATTTCAAGATGCGCGCGCCGTTGGCGGACATGCACGGCAACAAGGGCTCTGTCGACGGCGACAGCGCCGCCGCCATGCGTTATACCGAAGCGCGCCTCTCCCGCGAGGCGAGCTTCATGTTGCAAGACATCGACAAGCGCACCGTCGACTTCGTCCCCAACTTCGACGACGAAGAATACGAGCCCGTCGTGTTGCCTTCGCGTTTCCCGAACGTCCTCGTGAACGGGGCCACCGGCATCAGCGCCGGCTATGCGACGGAAATCCCGCCCCACAACATGGAAGAGGTCGTCAAAGGTGTCATCAAACGCATCGATTCGCCCAAGTGCACCATCGATGACATCCTGCGGATCATCAAGGGCCCCGATTTCCCCACGGGAGCCATCGTGCAAGGCGAAGAAGGCATAAGACAAGCTTTCGAGACCGGAAAGGGAAGAATCATCATCAAATCGAAGGTGGAAATCGAAGACCAATCGATCATCGTCTCCGAGATCCCCTACGATGTCAACAAAGCCCTCCTCGTCCGTCGCATCGACGAGATCCGTTTGAAAAAGAAGGTCGACGGCATCAAGGAAGTCCGCGACGAATCGAACAAGGAGGGCATCCGCATCGTCATCGAGGTCAAGGACAGTTTCGACCCCGAGGCGATTTTGAACTTCCTCCACAAGAAGACCGACCTCACCAAGTCGTTTTCCTACAACGTGGTCGCCATCAACAATAAACGCCCCGAGACCATGGGCGTCCTCGCCATCCTCGATTCCTACATCTATCACCAGAAGGAGGTCGTCACGAACCGTTCGAACTTCGACCTCCGCAAAGCGGAAAAGCGCCTCCACATCGTCGAAGGGATCATCAAGATGGTCGATGTGCTCGACGATGTCATCACCGAGATTCGCGCCGCCAAAGACCGCAAAGACGCCAAGACACGTCTGCAGAAGCGGTTCGACTTCACGGAGGAACAGACCGACGCCATCCTCTCGTTGCAGCTCTACAGACTTTCGAGCACCGATTTGCACGCCCTCAAGAACGAGAAGATAGAACTCGAAGAGCAAATCGAGTACTTGAACGAGATCCTCCAAAACGAGAAAGTCCTCGAGAAAGTCATCAAACAAGAGCTCCGCGACCTTTTGAAAAAAGTGAAGGCAAAGCGTCTCACGAAAATCGAGCAAGAGATCGAGAAGATCACCGTGGCCGAGGAGGAACTCGTCGAGACCGAGCGCGTCGCCGTCGGCATCACCCGCGAGGGCTACATCCGCCATTCTTCCATCCGGAGTTTCAGGGCCACCGAAGATGTGGAACTGAAAGAGAAAGACGCCTTCCTTTTCGTCAAAGAGGTCGAGAACCTCGACACCCTGCTCCTTTTCACGGACAAGGGGCATTACGTCTACATCCCCGTCTTCAAGGTCCCCACCTGCCGCTGGAAAGACCTCGGCACCCACGTGAACCATATCGTCTCCATCGACGACGACGAACGGATCATCCATGTCGAGGCCGTGAGCGACTTCAACGAGAACGCGGGCTATCTCCTTTTCACCACGAAGGCGAACCTCGTGAAGGTGACCGACATCCAGGACTTCGACGTCATGCGCGCGAACAAGGCCTTCCGGGCCCTTTCTCTGAATGAAGGGGACGAGGTCCGCCATATCGCCCACACCCCCGACCTCGACCGCGAAGTCGTCACCGTGAGCCAAAACGCCCGGGCGCTCCGCTACCATCTGCGTGAGATCCCCGTCACGGGCACCGCCGCCAAGGGCGTGAAAGCGATGGATCTGAAAGAGGGCGAGAGCCTCGCCGCAAGCATCCCCCTGGCCGATTATCACGACCTTCTCGTCTTGACCTCGCGCGGCACCATCAAGCGAATCGAGCTTGACGCCATCACCCGCAAGCGCCGCGCCCTCCGGGGCGAGAGACTCTACAAGCAGGTGAAATCGAAACCCTACCTCGTCCGCGATCTCGCGTTGATGGATGCGGCCCAATACAAAAAACGGGCCCGGATCCTCGTCGCCACGGACAAGAAGAATGTCGAAGTCTCGGCCTTCAGCGTGAAGACCCAGACTTCCGAGGTCGGCAAGAAGTTCGTGAAGACGAAAGACGGCTCGCCGATCTCGATGAGCATCGAGACGGTCGAATTGGAAGAAGAAGAGGTCGTCCCACCCCTTTCCAACTTCGAACAACTCCCCTACGAGACCAAAGAACAACAAACCCTCTTTGACGACTGAATCGAGGTGTCAGAATGTATTGTCTGAAGAATATCGACGCCGCCAAGATTCCCAACGACATCGTGCGCCGCTATCTCGAGCTCTACAAGTTCATCGGGAAAAACCACGAGATGACAGAGATCACCGAACGCGACTTCTCCACCCTCGTGCGCCGCACGGTGGAAGCGGACGCTCACCATCTCGGCGCTTTCATCGGTGTGTCCGTACCCGAGAAGCGGGCCAAACGACTGCTTGCCAAGAATCTCGCGGCGAAAACGAAAGAGGAGCGCCTCCTGAAGCATCTTCTCGAGGCTTTCATGAAAATGCATGCCGAGACCGAGACCTTCGAGCTCATGAGCCGGGAACTCTCCGACCTCTTGCAATTCCTCTACAAGGGCGTCGAACACCCCGCGAGACTCCGCTATGCCGAGAGCGACAAGAAACCCTCCGCCCCGGTGAGCCTGCTTTCCACGGGACAAAAGACCAAACGCGAGGCGCTGGAGAATCTCGTCAAGAGCTACAAGGAGACGAAAAAGCGCGAACTCTTCGAGGAGGGCTTCATCGCCACGAATTTCTATGTCGATTTCATCAATCTCCGTCCCTTCCGCACGGGCAACGAATTGATCGGTCTCATGAGCCTCTATGTGCTCTTGCTCCGGGGCGGGTATGCGTGTTTCCATCTGTCGAGTCTTTTCGAAAAGATCCTGAAACGTCGCGACACCTTCCAAAAACTCGTCAAAGAAGCCTCCCACAACTGGAACGAAGGGCTGTCCGACACCATCGGCCTCCACCGTTTCTTGCTCGATGTCGCCTTGGAAGCCTACAAGGACGTACACGAACTGCTCCGCAACTACACCTTCGACCAACAGATGAACAAATCCGACTACATCGAGAACACCATCAACCGCCTCGAAGAGGTCTTCACGAAAGCCGACCTCCGCGAGGCCCATCCCACCGTCTCGGATTCCACCATCGACAGGACCCTCCGGAGACTCCGGGACGAGAAGAAGATCCGCCCCCTGGGAAAGGGAAGAAGCGCCAAATGGATGAAACTCTATCCGAACAAGAAAAAGAGCATCCACGAACAACTCAATCTCAAGTTATAGACAGGTGAGACCCCATGAAAACCGTTGAGAAGACCCTCCAGAACCTCGTCAAGGAAGCCTTGGCGAAAGCCTTTGACCACGAAGCGGAAGAAGTCCACATCGAAGTGCCCGGCGACAGGACGCACGGTGATTATGCGACGAATGTCGCCTTGACGCTCGCGAGCGTCTTTCGGAAAAATCCCCTGAAGATCGCCCAAGACATCGTTGAAGAGCTTCCCGCCTGCGACACGGTCGAAAAAGTCGAGGTGAAGCCCCCGGGCTTCATCAATTTCTTCATCGACAAGAGCGTCCTCCTCGGCGTCGTCAAAGACATCCTCACAAAAGGTCGCGACTACGGGAAAGGCGAGAAAAAATCCGGACACATCAACATCGAATATGTCAGCGCGAACCCCACGGGCAGCCTCCATGTCGGTCACGCCCGGGGCGCGGCCGCGGGCGATGCGCTCGCGCGCATCATGAAGAAGGCGGGCTTTCGGGTGACGCGGGAGTTCTATGTGAACGACGGCGGCAACCAGATCGAAGCTTTGGCGCAATCGATCGCGGCCCGCTACGCGCAACTTTTCCAAAGAGAGGCCGAAATCCCTGCCGACGGCTATCACGGCAAAGAGATCAAAGAGATCGCCGCGCGCATCAAGGCCGAACACGGGGACCGCTTCCTCGAAGAAGACGGCCGCGAGCACTTCCGCACGTTCGGTGTCGGCCATCTGATGCGAAACATGCAAGAGGACCTCGCGGCGTTCCGGGTCGCCTTCGACGTCTTCGCGAGTGAGAGTACCCTCTATGAGAAGGGCGAAGTGGAAAAGACCCTCGAAACGCTCAAAAACGCGGGATTCACCTACGAAAAAGACGGCGCTCTCTTTTTGCGGACGACGCTGAAGGGCGACGAGAAGGACCGCGTCATCGTGAAGAGTGATAAAACCTACACCTATCTCCTCCCCGACATCGCCTACCACAAGAACAAGCTCGAACGGGGATACGACAAGCTCGTCGACATCCTCGGCGGGGACCATCACGGCTACATCCCCCGTCTGAAAGCGGGCGTGGAGATGGTCACGGGGAAGAAAGGCGTTCTCGAAATCGACATTTTGCAGATGGTGCGCGTGCTTCAAAACGGAGAAGAATTGAAACTCAGCAAACGAAGCGGCAAAGCCATCACGCTCCGCGACCTCATCGACGCCGTGGGGACCGATGCCGTGCGCTATTTCTTCGCCCAGCACAGTCTGAACACGCACATGGACCTCGACCTCGACCTCGCGATCAGACAATCGAACGAGAACCCGGTGTATTACGCCCAATACGCCCATGCCCGCATTTGCAGCATCTTCCGCAAAGCCGAAGAGAAGGGTCTCGATTTCGACCTCTCCTTCGAAAACTTCCGGACGCTTTCGGGAGAGAAGACCTTCGACCTCGTCGAGCGGCTCGCGTGGTATCCTACTCTCATCCAGGAGGCCGCACAGAAACGCATCTTCCACAAGATCCCCGCCTACATCCACCGTCTCGCCCAATCTCTGCACAGTTTCTATGGCGCCGTGATCGTGCTTTCCGAAAACAAGCGCGAACGGAGCGAAAGACTCATGCTGCTCGAAGCGGTGCGCATCGTCATCGCGGACGCACTCGCTCTTGTCGGGGTGGACGCCCCCGAAAAGATGTAGGGCGGACGCAATTTGCGCTTGGGTGTTTTCTGCACGCTCCGTACGTGTTATAATATGTAAGACCAAGAAAGAAGCCGCGTTCCGAGCGACATACCACTCTCACAAGGGTTGATGCTATGAACCTCAAAGACTATGTCAAGACGATTCCCGACTTCCCCAAAGAGGGGATCATGTTCAAGGACATCACACCGCTCATCGCTGACGGGGCGGCCTTCCGCTACGCCACCAAGCAGCTCGCGGACTATGCCCTCGAACGGGATGCCGATGTCATCGTCGGCCCCGACGCGAGGGGTTTCATCATGGGCACCCCGGTGGCGACGCTTCTCGGATTGGGCTTCATCCCCGTGCGGAAGCCCGGCAAACTCCCGCGCGAGACCCACACGGAGACCTATGATCTCGAATACGGCGAGAACGCCCTCTCCATCCACAAAGACGACATCAAGACGGGCCAGCGCGTCGTCATCATCGACGACCTTCTGGCCACGGGCGGCACGATCGAAGCGACCATCAAACTCGTCGAGAAAAGCGGCGGCAACGTCGTCGGCATCGGTTTTCTCATTGAACTCGCAAGTCTCAAGGGGCGTCACCGGATACGCAACTACCCCATCCACAGTCTGCTGGTCTACTGACGACGAATAGACGCTGATGCGTCTATTTTGTTAAGGAGGTGAAATCATGCGGATGCTCACATACGAAGAGCTCATGGAGCAAATCGGCTCCTATGTGCGGGACGAAGAGGACCTTGGACTCATCAGGAAGGCCTACCGTTTCGCGCTCTCGCATCATGAGGGACAAGCGCGCAAAAGCGGCGAGGACTACATCAGCCACCCCGTGAACGTGACCAACATCCTCGCCGAATACCGGACCGACCCCACAACACTCGTGGCGGGTCTTTTGCATGATTGCATCGAGGACACCTCCGCGACCTTTGACACGATCGAGGCCGAGTTCGGTGAAGAGGCCGCCCTCCTCATCGAAGGGGTGACGAAACTCGGCCAATACAAGTTCAAGGGCGTCGAGAACGTCGGCGAAGAAAAACGGGAAGCACAAGCGAAGAATTACCAGAAGATGCTGCTTGCCATGGCCAAGGACATCCGGGTCATCATCGTGAAACTCGCCGACCGCCTCCACAACTTGCGGACCCTTTCGAATCTCGAGCCCCCGAAGCAGAAACGGATCGCGAAAGAGACGCTCGACATCTTCGCCCCTTTGGCCCATCGTCTCGGTATGTACATCATGAAGGCCGAACTCGAGGACACGAGCTTCAAATATCTGAACCCCGCCCAATACCGGCGCATCGCCCAGATGATCAAAGACACCCGCGAAGCGCGGGAAGAGGATCTCGACAGCATGCAGACGAATCTCGAGAAACTGCTCGCGAGGCACAAATTTTCCTATGACGTCCGCGGCCGGGTCAAGAACATCTACTCCGTCTACAAGAAGATGCAGTCGCAGAAGAAAGAGTTCGACGAAATCTACGACCTCCTCGCCCTCCGCATCATCGTGGAAAGCGTCGAGGCCTGTTATAGCGCCATCGGTGTCATCCACAGCCGCTTCACCCCCATCCCCAACCGTTTCAAGGACTACATCGCCATGCCGAAGCCCAACCTCTACCAGTCGCTCCACACCTCCGTCATCGCCGACGGCAAGATCTATGAGGTCCAGATCCGCACCAAACGCATGGACCAGATCGCCGAATACGGCGTCGCGGCGCATTGGGCCTACAAGGAGAAGGGCACTTCCGCACCGATGACGAAAGTCGTGAGCGAAAAGCTCAAATGGTACGGCGAGCTCATCAAGTTCACCGAAGAGCGCGAACGGGACGAGGACGTCCTCGACCTCCTCAGAGACGACATCTTCCAATCCAACGTCTATGTCTTCACGCCCGACGGCGACATCATCGACCTGCCGAAAGGCTCCACCCCCATCGATTTCGCCTTCCGCATCCACACCGAGGTCGGCATCCGGGCCGTGGGCGCAATCGTCAACGGCAAGATCGTCCCCTTGGACTACGAACTGCAGACGGGAGACGTCTGCGAAATCCGCACCTCGAAGGCGAGCTATGGCCCGAACGAGAACTGGCTGAAGATCGTCAAGACTTCGGGTGCGAAATCGAAAATCAAGAACTATCTGAACAAACAGCGCCGGGACGTGCTCCACCGGATGGGCAAGGAAGAGTTCGAAAAAGAAATCGAGCGCCGGCAGACGGATTTTTCCCTCAACGACAAGACCGCGAAGAAATTCTTCCAGCACAAGGGCATCAAGAACGCCGAGGACCTCTATGTGGAAATCGGCAAGAACACCATCACCGCCCGGACGGCCTTGAACGCCATCCTGAAAGAGGAAACTGTCAAGGACGAGAAACTCATCGAGGCCATCAACCGCCAACAACGTGCCGAGGCCAAGAGCGATTCCAACATCCTCGTCGAGGGACTCGAGAATCCTTCCGTGAAACTCTCGAACTGTTGCACACCGATACCGGGTGATGCCATCAAGGGCTATATCTCCAAAGGCGCCGGCATCGCCGTCCACAGAAGCGACTGCAAGAACCTCGAGAGCCTCGAGCCCGAGCGGTTCATCGATGTCTATTGGGCCAAGGACGAAGAAAGTGCCTACCGCGTGAGCATACGCATCCACGTCAACAACCGCGACAACATCCTCGCCGAGATCATCAACACGAT
>PWYL01000010.1 GCA_003568315.1 Mollicutes bacterium
GGGATTCATCCATCCCGATGGTGAGCAGCGAAGCTATGAAGCGCAAATCCCGGCTGGATCAGTGAAGGACTGGTATGTCGAGCATTTTCAAGCCCTCGGCGGCTGGGACATCAACGTCACGGATGACGGTGGGGGCTACCATACTTTGTGGCTGAGAAGCGACGATCATGAACTCACCATCGTCATCGAGCCTCATTGGGATTATCCGGATGCGGTCTTGATCGACATCCATCTTGAAAGCGCGACGCCGGGGTTCCCTGACGAGGATCTCGTCACCGCCGGTGATGACGCTTTGGTGGACCGTTACCCCGGAAGCATCCTCGAATGGGCGGAGATATGGCCCTCCGGCGGATCACGTTATTATAACGCAGAAGCTGATGCCGCGACCGTGAACGCCTGGTTCCTCGATATCTTCGCCACCGCAGGCTGGACTGTGGACACGGAAGATCACGGCATCTTCGACGACGGCGGGGAATGGTACTATATAGGGGCCTATCATGGTGATTACGCGGCAGACATCCATATCGACCCCGGATACACCTATCCCGACAGCGTCTCCATCGGTATCAATGTCTTTTACGACGTCGCCGACCCCTGGCCGGAAGACTTCCCCACCGCGGATCTCGTCCATGTGGACGAACACCCCCTTGTGCCCCGCTATCCCGGTAGTATCTTCGCTTGGGGCCATTTCGATCCGGAATGGGGAGAGCATCGCAGCTATCTGGCCGAAGCCCTGACTGTCAACGTGAAGGACTTCTATGAGGGTGTCTTCAGTGAGGACGACGGCTGGGAAGTAAAAATCGAACACGATGCAGATTCGGACATCTACGACATCGAAGCGAACAAGGACGATCTGCATGTGACTGTCTCCATCCGGGAAGGCTCCGATTATCCTGACACTGTCGAGATCCAACTCGACATCTGGTCGGTCGAGCCTTTCCCCGCAGAGGACCTCATCGACATGGAAGACATCGCGGACCTGCCGCGCTATGAGGGAAGCATCCTTGTCGCGGGCGGCCGTTGCATGCATCATGGCGAGACCCGCAACTATGTGGCCCTATCTACTCCCGATGACGTGCAGGATTTCTATTTGGACTTCTTCGCCACAGACGGATGGGAAGTGGATTACACCCATTCGGGCACCGACTGGGTGGCTATCGAGGCTGTCAAAGGTCATCGCCGGGCGAGCATCTATGTGATTGTGGATCATTCTTATCCCGAGGCTGTGATCATCTGGGTCGATGTTCGGGATGAGTAATGCGTCCCGACCGGCTTGCACTATCCGGACAGCGCATGGGTCAGAGATCATGTCGATGATGAAGGGCGTTTTGCAGACGTGTTCGCGATGGATGATCCCATCGATGTCGTCTATGACTATTACATGACTCTTTTCGATGATGAAGGATGGTTCATATCCGCCCACGATTTGTACGCTGACGATTTCGCCTACATCGAAGCCTCGCTGAACGGGCAATATGCCTTCATCTATCTCACTTCCTCGGAAATCCACATACATCACGACCGACCATAGGCAGTAAATCTCCACACGCGAACAGTTCCCGACACGTTTCGGTTGACAATGAAGCAAACAGGGGATGCGCAAGATCCGCATCCCCTGTTCTTGTTCCAACCAAAATCGGGAGGGAAAAACCGGAAAAGACAGAGGGTTGCCTCTCTTGTTTTATGAAGTGTCGACCACGCCATGGTTTTCTTTCCGGAAGGGCGTGTGCTATAATGATGTGGGATGCACCAAAGGGGATTATGCCATGTTTGTACCTTGGGTATTGCGAAAAGAAGAGAAGAACCGCACCGGCTTTCGTAGAAAGCGTTTTTCGGTGCGGTTTTGTTATCAAACTATAGTATGTAGATTGAGGTGTGAATAATGGATCATCTATTCCGGCGTTTTATGGAACTCTACATGGCCGATGATGACAAGCTTGTCGACAAGGAGAAGGAGTATTATCGGATTCTACATCATGATATTCCTAATGCCATTCGTCGTGTCATTGGGTCTGACTATATAGTGAAGGCTTCTTGTGGGCAAGGAAACAAAAGTCGATATCCTTGGATTGGAATCTTTGATGGAACATTAGCGAAATCGGCGCAAAAAGGATTATATGTCGTCTACCTATTCCGAAGCGACTTAAAAGGGTTTTACCTATCTTTACATCAAGGATTCACCTACTTTCAAGAGCGATTCGGTGCTTCGAAATACAAAGCCATAACCAAGATTGCCGATGCTTTTCGTGATCAGTTAGAATCTTCGACCTTTTCCAAAGAACCTATTGATTTGGTATCAAATAAAGGTGATTTAGGTTATGGGTATGAACATGCCAACATCATGTCTAAGTATTATCCTTCCCGTTCATTGGATCCTGAGGAATTATCAGCAGACTTAGAAGAAATGATGGGAGCTTTCGAATCAGTAAAAGCGTCTATCACGAATCTTCAAGAATATGAGAATGCCATTGAGAGTGTTCATTCAGGGAAAGATGTGTCTTTCCTTTCAGCGGATGAAGCCGATCAAGTGATTAAGAAAAACATTTTGGAAGCATCTAAACAAGAAGAGATTGATATAACTTCTGTAGAAGAAGTGCCGATTCCTACCCGCAAGGGAAGACGCACAATTTATAAAAAGACGACAGAAAAAGTGAAGAAAACGGATTACCTCGCCAAAGCAGAACAAGATCTAGAAACAGGTGCTTCGGGGGAAAGACTAGTCTTAAGAATTGAAAAACATCGATTATGTCAATTAGGGAGAGACGACCTTGCTGAGAAAGTGAAGTGGGTTGCCCAAGAACGTGATGATGTAGGGTATGATGTCTTGTCTTATGATGTGGATGAAGAAGGTAATGAATATCCAGTACACATTGAGGTCAAAACCACAACCCA
>PWYL01000028.1 GCA_003568315.1 Mollicutes bacterium
TAATGAGATGTGTAGTTAGTGGTGCTTTCCATACCCTAATTATACCAAAAAACCGGCCCTTAATGGACCGGTTTTTTCGTTAGTTGGGCTGTTTTGTTGTGTTTATTTCATTACAGCCCCTTCATTTCAGGAGTCTTACGAGGTAATCGCGGAAAGGCCCTTGCAGTTTCGGATCGCGCAAAGCGAACTCGACTGTGGCCTCCAAGAAGCCTTGTTTATCGCCGACGTCATAACGTCTGCCTTCGAAATCGTAGGCGTGGACGGGCTCTTCTTTTGCAAGCAAAAGCAAAGCGTCCGTGATCTGGATCTCGCCCCCCTTGCCGGGCGGGGTCTCACGCAAGATGCTGAAGATGCGGGGGCTTATGACATAGCGGCCGAGGATGGCCACGTGGGAAGGCGCTTCCTCGACGGAGGGCTTCTCGATGAGACCATCCACGCTGTAGAGGCGCTCTTCGAGTTTCTTGCCTTCGACGATGCCGTATTTCACGACATCCTTTTCGGGAACGGTCTGCACGCCGAGGACGCTTCCGCCCTTCTTTTCCTGGACATCGATGAGCTGGCGGATGCAGGGTCTTCCTTCACCCGTGTAGACGACATCGTCGCCGAGGAGTACTGCGAAGGGCTCATTGCCGACGAAGCTCTCGGCACAGCCGATGGCATGACCCAGGCCCTTCGGCTCTTTTTGGCGGACGGTGTGGATGTTCACTTTCTGCCAGATGGCGCGGCTCATCGCCAAAAGGTCCTTCTTCCCCTTCTTCTCGAGTTCGGCTTCGAGTTCGTAGGCCTTGTCGAAATGGTCTTCGATCTCACCCTTGCCTCTTCCCGTGACGATGAGGATGTCTTCGATGCCGCTTTTCACGGCCTCTTCGACGACATACTGGATGGTGGGCACATCCACCACCGGCAACATCTCTTTCGGGATGGCCTTGGTGGCGGGCAGGAATCTCGTTCCGAGTCCCGCGGCCGGAATGACCGCTTTTCTGACTTTCATGCTATCCCCTTTCCATTTCTTTTTGTTGGAATCTATGTTTGGTCCTTGGTTTCCTTCTTCCTGCGCAAGAGTTCCTCGAAAACGAGGGTCTCTCTTTTCACCCAGATGTTTCTGTCCTCACCATCGGCGATGAGGCGTTTGTTGTTTGCGATTGCCACTTCCAAAGGGAGGATGACGGGACGGAACTCGAGCTTTTCTTCGTAGCCGTCCAAGTTCTGCTTGCCTAAGAATGATTCGATGCGACCGAAATAATAGCGGGATTCCATGATGAAAATCGCATCATCTTGAAACATGTCGGGGCGTTTCTCGCAAGCCGTTCCGAGAAGGAACTCGGGGGAAAAATCGAAGCCCGTCTCTTCTTTGACCTCGCGTTTCACGGCGGCAAAAGGGTCTTCTTCTTTCGCCATGCCGCCTCCGGGAGTCTTGTAGTCGCCATGGATGTTCGTAACGAAAAGGAATTTGCCCTTCACACTGATGACGGCGCGGACGGCTTTGCGGACGTTGATGGTCTTGTAGGTCCCGTTCGTAGGATGGTCCAAACGGAAAAAGAACGGTTTTTCGTTTTTGTCGAACATGATGCCTCTCCTTCGTCTTGCTCTCTTTATTCTAATTCATTCGAACACCTTTGACAAGGCGTGGTATAATCGGGGTGAAAAGGGGGAAAGACCATGCACGAGGACGAATTCACACGCATGCGCGAGCACATGGTGCATTATCAAATGAAAAACCGCGGCATCCGGGACAAGTCTGTCCTTGCCGCCTTTTCGCGTGTGCCGAGACACGCTTTCGTCGAGAAACACCAACAACCCTTCGCCTACAACGACCATCCCTTGGGCATCGGCTCGGGCCAGACCATAAGCCAGCCCTATATCGTCGCTTTGATGACGGAAGCCTTAAGATTGAAAGAGACCGACAAAGTCTTGGAAATCGGCACGGGATCGGGCTATCAGACGGCGATACTCGCCGAGATGGTCGATGAGGTCCACACGATTGAAAGGATCGCTTCCTTGCAGGAGGGAGCGAAGAAGGTGTTGGATGAACTCGGTTATGAAAACATCCATTACGTGACAGCGGACGGGACCGACGGCCATGATGAAGCCGCCCCCTATGATGCCATCCTCGTCACCGCGGCGGCAAGAGAGATTCCAAAAGACCTTCTTTCACAGCTTAAAGACACGGGAAGGATGGTCATCCCCGTCGGCGGGCACTTCTTCCAAGACCTCTTTCTCATAAGGAAACGGGGCGATGTCCATGACCGAAAGAACCTCGGCCCCGTGCGTTTCGTGCCACTTGTGAGCGGCTGAAATGATAAAAAAGACCACGTCGGGGTGGTCCTGGAGAAGGGGATTTCCACAACATATGAGAATGTCAAACATCATGTGAAGAGAATCCGCCCCAAAAAAGACGAGGCGCGAGTGAAAACCAAGCTCCGACGACAACACCTCATCCAACTGCTTTTCAACAAGGGAATCGCGGATCTGGACCTGGACCAAGAGCAACAAACAGCCATCAAAGCCTATCTCAAAACCAACAAGCCCGTGCAGGACATCATCGACCGGGTCACGACCTTTCGCATCGTCTTGGCCTCGCATTCCCCGGAAGCGTTGACAGACTGGATCCACGCTATGGAAAACACCGAATACAAACAGCTGAAAATCTTCACAAAAACCATCAAGAAGGACCTGGATGCCGTCCGCAATGCGGTGACACTTTCTGTCAGCAACGGTATCGCGGAAGGGAAAATCAACAAACTGAAAGTGATAAAGCGCATGATGTATGGTCGGTCATCTTTCGCGACACTGAAACAGAAAATTTTTTTAGCCGAATATTCAACCTAATTGAATAAGGCCCATTTCTTGATTGCCAAAAA
>PWYL01000082.1 GCA_003568315.1 Mollicutes bacterium
CGATCTCGATACCGTCGAAGCCGACGACGCTGATGTCTTTCGGCACTTTGAGTTTCGTCTCGCGGATGGCTTCGATGGCGCCGAGGGCGAGGAGGTCGGATGCGCAAAAGACGGCCGTTGGCACTTTGCGAAGAGCGAGCAAACGCCGCATCGCGCTGTAGCCGTCTTCGCGGGAGAAGAACGGTCCGTCGACGAGATATTCCTCCCGGACGGGAAGGTCCTTCTCTTTGAGCGCCTTCTCGAAATGGTACTTCCTTCCGCCGCCGATGAAACTCGTGCGGTCACCGTGGATATGGGCGATCCTTTCATGGCCGAGGCCGATCAGGTGGTTCACGGCCTGGCGCACTCCTCCCGCGTTGTCGGAGGTGATGTTGATGGCGGAAGGCACGGCGAAATCGACGGTCACGGCGGGAATGTCCGATTCATAGAGTTCCACGAGTTTGGGATCGTTGAAATCGGCACAGAGCACGAGCACGCCTTCGACTTGCTTCCGCCGCGAATGGGCGAGATAGGAGCCGTTCTGATTGCCGGTGGAGCGAGCGAGGAACATGATGTCATAGCCCTTCTCTTCGAGGACATAGCGAAAACGCTCGAGAATCCGGCTGAACAAGGGGTGTTGCAGCCCCTGGTTCGTGATCTCTTCGTAGACGACCCCGATGGTGTAGGACCGAAGCGTCTTCAAAGAACGCGCCGAAGAGTTCGGGATATAGCCGAGCTCGTCGCAGAGCGCGAGGATCTTTTCGCGTGTCGCTATGGAGATGTCGGGATAGTTGTTCAAGGCCTTGCTCACGGTGGTGATGCTGAATCCGCTCGCTTTGGAGATGTCTTTGATGGTGACCATCGTACCACTCTCTCTTCTTGGTCAGTTGTACTTTTGGATGTGAGTGACAGATTATCATCCCACTCTACCCTACCATGATTCCTTGGAAATGGGAAGTTTTTGTCAAGGACTGTCGGTCTCGACGGTGATACTTTGGGCATCGGAGCGGTTCTTGGCGAAATCGACGGCTTGGATAGAGATTTCGTACTCCGTGGCCGGATCCAGGTTTGTCACATTGAAGGCGTTGAGGGTCGTATCACCCACCAATTCGTCGTCGACGAATATCTCATAGCGGTGGACCATCACATCGTCCTCGGCATGGTCCCACATGAAGCGGATGTGGTCGGGACCGGTCTTTTGGATGGTGATCTCCCCGGGAGGCGTGGGGGGCTCCTCATCCATCGCGGCATAGTCCTTTTGGAACACCCGGACGTATTTCACTTCCATCATCTGGGGGAAGATCGAATCGTCCACGCCCTGGGCGCCGCCCCATGTACCGCCGATAGCGAGGTTCAATATGAGATGGAAGGGCTGGTCGAAGGGCCAGGCGGCGTAATTTTCGACGTCGATGTTCGTCAAGGGGTTGTAGCCGAAGATGGCGAAACGTTCCCCGTCGATGAAGAGTTCGATGCGTCTGGGCTCCCAGATCATCTCATAGACGTGGAATTCGTCTTCGGCGGTCGGGACCTCTTTCGAATAGCCAATCTGGGTCCCGTGCATGTGATTGTATTCGTCGGTGTGGATGGTGCCGTGGATGAGGCCGGGATTATAGCCGACATATTCCATGATGTCGATCTCGCCGCTTTTCGGCCAGCCGCCGTAGCGGTTCTCCGTCGGCAACATCCAGATCGCCGGCCAGACCCCCCTTCCGGAAGGCATGCGGGCTTTCACCTGTATGCGGCCGTATTCCCAATCCCCCCGCCATTTGCTCACGAGTCGCGCGGAGGTGTAGTCGTTGCCGCCTTGTGAGGTCCTAAGCGCCCGGATGTGGAGAATGCCGTCCTCGATGAAGGCGTTGTTGGGGTCGGCATCGGTGTAGTATTGGAGTTCTTGGTTCCCCCAGCCGTGACCGCCGACGTCATAGCCCCAGCGGTCGGGATCGGGAAGGCCGTCTTCTTCGAATTCGTCGCACCAGACGGGCTGCCAATCGCCGATGTTGCCTAGGTGGGCGCATTCGTCGGGAACGAGGGAACGGTTGTCATAGTCGCCCCTTTCGCAAGCGGCGATGACGAGGGATACAAAAACGATGAGGACAAGGATGCATATTCTTTTTACCATGTTGTCACTCTCCTGTGATTCCCGTGCGGTCGATGCTTTCCACGAAATAGCGCTGCGTGAAGAAATAGAGGATGAGAAGCGGCAAGAGCGTGAGCACGTTGCCGGCGAGCTTCACGGCCTGCATCAGTTCGCGGGCGGTCGAGCCTTCGGGATAAATGCTTGTATAGTTGAGGATGTATTGCTCCAAGAGCAAGGGCAGTGTGGACATCTCGCTGCCGCGGAGGAAGAGCCCCGAGAGATAGGTCTCGTTGTAGTACCAGACAAAACTGAAAAGGAAGACGATGATGATGGCGGGAACGGCCAAAGGCAGGGCGATGCGGGTGAAGATCTTGAAGGGGCCCGCGCCGTCCAATTTCGCCGATTCCTCGAGACTCACGGGCACCATCTTGAAGAAGGAATAGAAGATGAGAATGAAGATGGCCGCGTTCAAGCCTTGACCGAGAATGGCGGGATAGACGAAAGCGCGGATGGTGCCGAGAAGGCCGTAGTTCGCATACATGCGGAAGGTCGGCATCATCGTGATCTGCGGGGGGATGATGAAGGTCATGAGCATGAGGACGAAAAGTGTCCTTTTCAAGGGGATACAAAGTGCTCTTCACCAGGCTGGCTATTCACTGGTAATGAAACATCTTGATGAAGCCGAAGTGGCTAAAACTCTTGAGGAAGGGATTTTTAAAAGCAGCGGCGTAATTGCGGTAAATCCGAGGAGAAATGCTAATCGGGAACTTCTGGATAAGATTGCTTTGGCCAATATCCC
>PWYL01000080.1 GCA_003568315.1 Mollicutes bacterium
AGATGGTCAAGACCGATGAGTTCGATCCAAGCGGCATCCCCCGCATGACGCCAGAGGATATGGCTTTCGGAGACCGTGAACTCGACTTCTCTCCCGTCCGTGCCGGGAACACCTTCGGGTCCGCGCACGGTCTCGAGCCATTCTTCATATGTGCCCTCGAAAGCGGCGCTCTCCACGGCGAGGTCATAGATGGCCGTCAACTTCTGGGTCAACTCGCCTTCTTCTTCCCTTGCGGAACGTGTGCAACCGGTGATGGAAGAAAGCAAAGCCAGGATGAAAAAGAGCATGAATACTTTACGTTTCATGAGATCCACTCCTTCCAAAGGAAAGCCCGCGGTTCTTCCCTTCTATAGCAAAGAAAAAAAACCATCCGAAAATGGTTTTCTCCAGGCTTCCGGACTGCAGGGAAAACGACCACCGAAAACACGATGTCATCGGGTCCCCTCCTTTGTCTTCCTTTGACGCTTCCATTATATACCGCTCTTGCCCTTTCTACAATCGCCTTTCCGTTGCAATGCGCGCTTCATTCCCGCAAACGCTCTTTCAAAAGGGAAAGCAAAGCCTCTTTGGAAACCCCTTCTTTGACGAGATGCGGGCTGTAATCCGCATCCTTGCTTGGAGGTGATCCATCCAAAAAAGGGTGCGTCTTTTTCTTACTCGAAAACAAGAAACATCGCGAGAGGAAATACGGAAAATGCCCGCAAAATACTGTCATCCCAGAAATGAGTGTGCGCATGGTAAGGATTGAAACATCGTGGAATGTGAGCGATACAGCCAAAGAAAAGGGACCAACTAGGTGTTGTTCCCGTCTGGCTTGTCTTTGTACATGCTTTCCTCGGCACGGAGAAAGACCTCTTTGAATCGTTCCTTCACAGTGTGTTGTGTCGCATGGCCGGCCGAAATCGCCAAAGTGATGCCATCGAACTCGACGGTTTGACATTTGCGTTTGATTTCGGCGAGGAGATTCATGGCTTCTTCCTCGGCCGTCGAAGGAAGCAGGAGGATGAATTCATCGCCGCCGTAGCGGACATGCATATCCTCTTCGCGATGCAACGTGTCCAGGATGGCGGCCACGCCTTTCAAGAGGGCGTCACCGTAATGGTGACCCCGGGTGTCGTTCACCTCTTTGAGGTTGTTCACGTCGATGAAGATCACACTGACGGGATAGCGTTCCTTCTGGGAAAAAAACACGGTCCTCTCCAAGAGTCGCGCCCGGTTGGCAAGGCCTGTCAACTGGTCGTGGTAGCCCAAATGTTCGAGCTTCTCCTTCTCCTTGTTGGCGGCAAGCTGCAAAGTGGTGAAATGGAGGAAGATACTTCCCGCCGCCGTGAGCATGCCGAATGTCAAAAGGACGAAGATTCCAAGAGGCATATAGAGATCGACGCGGACCATCAACGGTGTAAGGGCGAGGAGGACGCCGAACACCAAGAACAAGCATCCTGTTCCCGTGAATATCTTGTCTCTTTGATGGATGACGAGGAAACCCGAGAGCACATATTGGCTGCCGGAAACGAAGAACACGGAGGACTGATAGAAAAGCAAAGGTCCTGTCTGGAGGGACACGAAGGATGTCACGACACCAATCAGGGGAATCGCGACCAACCACGGCGAAAGGTTTTTTCTTTCAAGGAGGACATGGATGCCACGCAGGAAGAAAAAGGGCGAGAGCATAATGAGGAAGCCGAACAAAACACCGTAGAGGGGCTCTTCCGTCACGAACATTCTTTCAAAGAAGACGTGCGCGATGAAAAGAATCAACCACGAGATGAGCCATTCCCTTAGATGGGCGAGACGTGTCTGGAAAAAGAGCACAAAGCAGCATACGACCATCACCAGGGATCCGGCCAGAAAAAGGATGGTGACGAAGTGGAGAGGTTCCATGCTGTCTCCCCCCTTTGAAGATGTCATGAAAGCTTTGACCAGTCGTACCATGTATCTTTTTTTTCAACCACCAAGAAAGTGGCTTCGTCATGTTTCACGCTTATGGATGAATTCCCGGCGGTTTCTTCCCGGATGGGAACGGGAGGGAAAAACGTTTCTTCCTGTCTATGAGGGTTCCCTGCCGGTGAGGGGGATGTCCGCTTCTTCCCGCCAGCGTTTTTCACACCGGCGGAAGGCTTCGATGACGAGAGGGTCGAAATGGCCGGGACTCTCCTCACAGATGATACGTACCGCTCCTTTATGCGAATACGCCCGTTTATAGGGTCTTTTGCTGGTCAAGGCGTCATAGACGTCCACCAAGGCCATGATGCGGGCGGACAGAGGTATCTCTTCTTTCTTCAGTCCTTCGGGATAGCCGGTGCCGTCGTAACGTTCATGATGATAGAGGGCGATGTCGGTGCCCATGTTGATGAAGTGGTTGTCCGGATATTTCTCGCGGATGGCCTCGAGAGTCTTGTGACCGATGCGCACATGGGTCTTTACCACCTCGAACTCTTCTTTGGTCAAAGGGCCCGGCTTGTTGAGAATCGGATCGGGGATGCCCACCTTGCCGATATCGTGCAGGGCACTGGCGTGCTCGATGATGCGGATGAATGCTTTTCGGGGGATCGTTTCCGCAAAAAAGGCGGATTCGGGAAGGGCCGCGGCGAGTTCACGGGCACAATGTGTCACCTTGTCGATATGTTTTCCCGTTGTGGGGTCTCTTGATACGACAAGCTCGGCCAAAGCGACGATGGTCGATGTCTGGGCATGATGGAGTTCCTCCAGCTGTTTACCGACGCGTTCGGCGAGATTGTCACGGTCTATGGCGATTCTTCGTTCTTTTTGGTAGTCCTGACGGTTGACGAGTTCGAGAAAGTAACTGCCGATGATACCGATGACGATGGTGGCGAGAAAGAACATCAGCATCGAAAAGGCGGTCCATGTGAAACCGACGACCAGTGTGTAGAATACCGTCTGGAACGTCACAATGAGGATGGTGACGATGGTGGCGTTCCAAAAATAGATTCTCAAAAGAAAGAACCCCGAGAAGAGGACGAGAAAGAGCCCGCCGACATACATGGCTTCCAACGGCGCATAAACGATCATGAGCGCGATGGCGGCCCCGCTCAAGAAAAAATCCGCAGAAAGCACCCAGTCGGCATATCGCGGAAAGTTCTTCGCATATGTGAGCAATATCGTGACCAGTAGGGCGGGGATGACGATGCCAAAACGGAGCAAATGGAAAAAGACCACATGGTCTCTGACAAAAAGAATGTCCAAGAGAGAGAAAGCGGCGAACAAGATGGCAAAAACGCCCATCGCCTTACGCCAATAGGAAAGGTTTTCTTGGTTCCTTTGGAGGCGGTACGCACGTTCGTTCTTCTTTCTGAACATGAGCAAGGATTGTCGCAGAGCGTCAATCATGTGCTTCTCCTCTTTCACATGTAGCGTATGTGTACCTCCCATAGGTAAAGTGGAAAGATGTCTCGCACTTCTATTAAGAAATTCTTCTGTCTTCCCAACATATTTCCCGTCTTCCCATTAAAGTGCCAATTGCTTGCTCGCAATACCGTATCTATACTAACAATTATACAAGAAAAACGGCACGGTGGCAATACGAAGCAAGACAAGTCCTCGAAAACAAGTCCGTTTTCGCATGGATTTCTTCAAAAAGAGACCCCGAACAACGCGCAATGGTCGCCCGGGGTGAGGGGGGATGGATGAAATCATGGTTGTTTCCTGGTCGTATGTCAGCTTTGGAGAACGATTGTGTATCAGGGCAAATCGAAGATGATGCTTTCGAACTCCGGGTCTTGTTGGTACTGGATGGTGTCGTTGTTCGAACGGATGCGGACACTGCCCGTTTCGAAAAGGAAGGACCAATAGAAGTTGCCCTGCCCCTTCTCGATGGTGAGACCGAGGGAAGCGGCACTGTCAAGGTCGATGACGCCGTCTTCGACGACGGTGATACCGTCAATGATGATGGTGGCCTCAAGAACACTGTTATCGAAGAGATGAGTGTCGAGCCCGGGCTCCAGCACGAACTCCACAAGACGCCAGATGTTCCACTGGCCGACATTCTCGGTGGGCACATCGCCTTGGGTCCACCAGTTCGCCGTGAAGGTGTGGTTCTCGTATATGACCGTGTCCCCGCCGAGATACACATTGTAGAACTGCCATTCGTCCGTCAAGGCTTGCCAGCCCGTGACGGTCCCGGGCTCCTGCCCGCTCATGCCGTTGTAGAGGGCGAGGTATTCCATTCCGTCATGAATGACGATATCGTCTTGGAAATAGGTGTTATACGACCGGTATTCGTCGGTGACTTCCTGATAAGGACCCCAGGGACGGAGCTTGTCGCCTTCGGGAGGGATGGTGTAGTCGCCGCCGGCCCGTATTTCCCACAACAAACCGTTGTAGAAGAACCGGTCACCGATTTCGTAGTCGGCCTCGGGGTCCCATTCTTGAATAAGCGATAAGGGGAAATCACCAATGACGATGGTGACGGGATTGGATATCTGCATACGGTCAAAAAAGCCGTGGACGGACGGCGTCATGAATGTGATCATGGACACAAACCAAAGCAGGATGCCCATGACCGCCATAGCATACCGTTTGTACATCTTCCTCACCCCCCCTTTCGCGAAGGGCCACTTATGCGGCTATTCTTACAGCGATTCTGCATGCTAAAGACACTAGCCAAACAATAACCGATACCGAAAGTTCTCCAGGTACGCGAAGAAGACCGATCACTTGCCGGAACATGCTTGCAAACGATGGGTCATCTTGCTCAGAGATTTCCGGGCGAAAACGACAACCGAGTCTTGATCACAACCAAACGGGGGGCGGATCTTCGCGGAACCGGTGCGATTTCCGCTCAGACACCCAGTTTCACACTGATTAGGCGAGCAATGGGATCCCCGCCCGTCTGGTCTCATGCACAAAACTCGGTGAACCTCTTCATGACTATTCTTGGATGCTGGCTTCGAAGGTCACGTCGAAGGTGATGTCCTCGGTGGCGACAGCGTTGTATGCCACTTCACTTTCGGGCATGTCGAGCGTCACGGTGATCGTCACCTCTACGGGATCGTTCTGGATGGTCTCAGAAGCGCTGATACTCGTGTTGACCAATCCGGCGTGTATCGCCTCGCCGCCGATTTCAACATTGGTGATGGTCACGATGAAGTCGAGAGGGGCGATGATATCTTCTGTGTCATCCAGGTTGACTGTGAATTCGACATCCACTTCGGTGACGTCGCCTTCTTTCATGACGACACCGGCGGGAACCAGGACACCGTCGGTCTGTTCGTCGAGATTCACACTGATGGTGACCCCTTCACCGACACCGATGGTGACATCTTCGTCGGCTGTGAGGCTGTCCCACCAAGCGAAAGCGATAACGGAACCTCCAAGCAAAAACAATACGATGGCAATGACGCTGAGTTTCTTGAACATGATCTTTCCTCCTACTTTTTCCCATGAAAATAGCCAGTCGCCTTCCATGGCAACTGGCTGTCTCGAGGAGACCCTGTAGTTTTCCGTCACCGGATCGCTCCGGATTTGGCTTGGGCATGAAAAAAGCCGACTACTCCAAGGCAGCTGGCTGTCTCGGGGAGACCCTGTAGTTTTCCGACCCCGGATCGCTCCGGATTTGGCTTGTTTCATGGGCTATTTCATCGGTTATTAGTTTGTGCGCTTATTATACACAGACAAAAAGGATGTGTCAAGGAATAGATGGTTTTTTTGTCTCGAATCAAGGATTCCTCTGTATGGCGGGCGATGAACAGAACATCCATACCTCACGAAGTAAACTTGCGCAGCCGGCGAAAAAACATGCGCCCGGAGGAAAAGAAGCGGGAAAACCTTCCGTTTTATGGCATCCGCTCCTTCTAAAGGGAATCCCACAGTTCTTCCTTACCTTACTATACTAAAGAAAAGTGACCTCCTCACACACGATGTCTCTGGGCCCCTCCCTTGTCCTCTTCCGACACACCCACATATACCGCTCTTACTTGAGCACAATCGCCTTTTCGTTGCAATGTGCACTTCATTCCCGCAAACGCTCTTCCAAAAGGGAAAGCAAAGCCTCCTTAGAAACCCCTTCTTTGACGAGATGCGGGCTGTAATCCGCATCCTCATGGAGATAGAGGTCATCGCCGCGGTATGTCCGCAAATGCGAACGTGGAGGTACCGAAAGACTCGCACGGTCCCAGATGAACCTTTCTCGGAGACTCGAGCAGTCGCCTGGGGCATTGCCGAAGACAAAATAGGGGTACACGTCATAGATGTAGTGAAGGACGATGCGCTCGCGGTTGAAGAGAATGTCGAGTACAGCGGTGTCGGCGAAATTGAAGGAGCCCATGTTCAAGGGGTGCTCGATGAGCTGATAGACATCCTCCTCAAAACGATAGACCGCTTCCGAAGAGGCATGGGGAAAACTGTCGAAGATGTCGATACCGTTCACAAACACACGGTCGGTGATGGTGATCTTGAGATTTTCAAGATTGGATTCATCGCCCGTGTAATGGCCCAGTTGATGGAAAAACGCCGGAGAAGGGGAAGCCGGCAATGTCTCAAGAGACGAGGTGAAATCGATGTTGTAGTGGTTGCGTTCGTGATGGAACCGTTTATTGATCGCAAAGGCCTTGTCTTCATCCTATGCGATATGGAGTTTGTCGTCGTCGATTAAGGTGATCGTGGCGAGCGGGGTTATGAAGTTTCCGGTGAAAGGACCAAAAAACCCTGTCGGTATGTGGGTCCTATAGGTGAAAGAGAGATAAGGGTTGTATGTGTCTTCGTAACCATAGAGGGTTTGCGGCCGGTGGAAGCGCCTTTCGAAGTATCCGCTTCGAAACGTTTGTACAGAGGATTCCTCCCAAAGGGCGAGGAGATGGACCCCTGTCTCTTCGCTTTGGCATGTGACACGTAAGACATCATCTTCGACATGTGTCCAACCTGTTGGACAGTCGTTGCCGAAAAGAGGTAATGTCTCCCCTTTTTCGACATAGACTTCTCGGACTTCCGCATAGGTTATTTCCAGCCGTTTCGTCTCTCGCAAAAGATCGAATCCGCCCGTATAGGCTCCATCATCAAAATCCTTGTATGCCAAGCGGGTGAGGGTGGAAAACCCCAAGGTGTCCTCTTCTTTTTCAACGTGAGGGATGTCGTATTTCGCCAAGAGGGCTTTAGGGTCGAGTTCTGTCCCCGCTTCACTCTCGACAAGGAGAAGATAGAACTTGTGGTGATCTTCATTTTCGATGAGCTCCCCTTGAAGTATCTCGACAACAGAAGCCTGCAAGGTTTCTCTGCTCGTTGTGTCGATGGAATACCTCGGGATTACGAGAGATGTCCTGATGAGGACAACGACAAAGATGACAGCCGAAAGAAGGATGACAACCAAAAATTTCCTTTTAACGCTCAAGAACATCCCCTCCCGCAAAACGATTCCCAATGAGTCCTCGGCTCGATGAAGCACATCCACCTCCAGTTTATCACGACTCCTCACAAAAAACACCGTTCTCCTTACCGGACGCATCATGGAAGCGACCTATGGAAACCCTGTGCAAAGGAAAAGCGCGCCGTTTGCCAACATGAAAGAGTGTGCGTTTATTCCTCGACATATTCGGGCAACTCGACGACAGTCTCGCCGATGGCATAGACGAAGACTTCCGTCGTCTCGCCGTGGTGCCATTGGATTGTGAAATGCATGCCCTCGTCATCGACTTCCAAGGTGACCGTGTTGATTTCTTCGGAAACATCGCCTTGGAAAAGCTCGTCGAAATCATTTTGGGACAAGGTGTACACCCCTTCGGAATAGGAAAACATCTCTTCTCCCATGCTCAACACGTCGATGAGCATCCAGTCCTTGATTTCGGGCGGTTCGCCGATCCATTAATCCTTGTGCCAGTCGGTATAGTCGTCGAAATCATATTGACCGATGACATAGAGGACATCCGCTTCGGTGACGAGATAGCTCGGATTCCGGCCATACATATCCACATGGACCTTGTTGTCGTCGAACATCAACGTGTTGATGTAATCCCCTATGGGTGTGTCTTGCCAATGCACCTCGATGGTGAAGTTGTTGTCGGAAAAGAGTTCGTCAATCACATCTTCCAGTTTGAAGGCGCGTTCATAGACGGCATGGATCTCCATGTATTGTCGGATGTTTTCCAAGGATTCGCTCCATCCCGTGTGGATGTAGCCATCGATCTCTCCGGGGACTTCGGGCGGCTCGGCATCCCGGCCGAGTTTCACCGACTGGTAGTCGATCATATCTCCGTGTTTGTCATAGAAATACACGTGATGTGTTTGTGTATACCCGTTGGGATGAAAATCCCTTGGCTCGGTGATGTTATCCGGTGAGGGCATCCAATTGTAGAATGTGTAATATTCGGGGAAATCGCCCGGGCCGGGCGGATCCGTGACCGAGTCGCCATAGAGGACTTCTCTCGTCTCCATCAGTTCCCCCAAGTCGTCATAGAAACGCACTTCGATGGTGAACGGTTCATAATAGGCCTTGACGGTAGGCTCAAATTCGAGTTCGTCACCGACACCATGGGAAAAATGGCTGAACGTATAGCCGTTGAGCTCTTGTGGGTCAGGAAGATAAGGCACGGTGCAGACTTCCCCTTCAGGCACCTCGAACCAATCGCTGATCCAATCACCCATCCATCTGTCCCGTGTGAAATCGTGCAGCTCGACTCTCATCTCACAACTGATCATGTGCACATGACGAATCCAGATGTCGAAGGTGAGATAGTGGTCCCGATATCTCACATGGACGGTGTAAGTGCCTTCCGTGACGGGCGGCTCCGAGACGACGATTTCATCATCGAGATGGACGATTTCTTCCACACCCGCTTGGTCCACAAAGCGGATCTGTATCATGGAGAGGTCGAAACCCTCCAGATAGAACTCTTCGTTGGCGAAACTCGGATGGATGACCTCCAACCGCGATTCTTGTCCTCTTGATTCCCCGGATTCGTCGCACCCTACCAATAAAAAAACCATCAAGAGCAGACAAAGGCGGAACAACTTCATCGAATCCCCTCCAAAGAGACATCAATCCTTCATTGGTCCCGTACGCCCTCTTGATGAAAAGAATGCGTCCATTTTCTTTTTCACTTCCATTATAGCCAATTTCAGCGCACATCACAACGATAGAGAAAGAATTCCTCTTTGTGCGGCCTCACTTTTCCCTGACCATGCGGATCTTTTCGATGTATACGTTTTTTGCGAGTTTCTCTTTCTTCTTTACGCCATCCGCGACAAAACCCTGGTCGCGGTAGAAACGTATCGCCTTGTCGTTTTTGGCAAGAATCCAGACGAGGATCCTTTCGTGATGGCGCATCCTTTCCAGACAGACCCGCACAAGTCTTTTGCCCACGCCTTTTTCTTGGTGCCGGGGATGGACATAGACGGCCCGCACTTCTCCCGCAGCGGCTACATCGCCATCTCTTGCAGGGGCATGGCTGGCGAAACCGACGATTTCTCCGTCAAAGCATGCGACAAGCAGTCCTTCTTGGTTCTTTCGGGCCATTTCCGCCGACTTTTCGGCCGAAAGCGTCTCCAAGTAACTTTCAGCGATAAGCCCCGTGTAGGTTTCCATCCAGGTCTCATAATGGATGCGGCCGACTTCTTCCGCATCCTCGGGTGTCGCCTTTCGCACCTTCAACATGGTATCACCCTTTTCTCGGGAGAACCTTTCCCTTTTCCAGAAAACGCGTCTTTTCCATTATCTCGTCTTTCTTCGCCGGGGGGAACGGAAAAAGCTTGTTTTCTCTTTTTTGTCTTCAATCGTCGGCCCTTGGTCGTTTCGAAGGGCTCGCAAAGACGGGCACACGCTCATAGCGCGGATCCTCATAATCGATCTTTGCGAGACATTTCCCGATCATTTCTTTGAGCATCTTCACCTTTTGCAGATCCTTCCCTCGGGGGAAGGGGGAGAGATTCCTCTTGTCTTTCGGCTCATAGAGACTCCGGTTCACTTCCAGCTGGACCCAGGGGATGAGCGTCCCATCCCGCATCGTCTTGATGATCTCGCCGCCGCGGAAGGGAGTGTTCAATTCGATAGAACCTTCGCCGAACTCGCTCTCGAAGGCTTTTTGCAAATCCGAAAGCAACTCCCGCGGGGCGCTCAAGGGCTCATCGCGAAGATTCCCTTCTTTATCACCCAAATTCGACAGACAGATGAGGGGTCTTTCTTCCTTGTTTTTGCCGAAAGGGTCCTTCGCCCACATGGTGTGACAATCCATGCCGAGCCGCATCGAAGGATCCTTTGCGGCCGCCAAGAGAACGCTGTGATAGGGATGATAATAGGTGGCAAGAAGATGGTCGACCATGAGCGGGTCGGGTTCAACCATCCAGACGGGGTTGCCGAAGAGGCTTTTTTCCTTGATGATGCCGTCCGGTCCGAAGTCGTCCATCGCCCGGTTCAGATCGACGATGAGCCTTGGGATTTCCGTTTTTTCGATATAAAGGACTTCTTCTTGGAAATCGAACAGACGATCGGCCCAAAGATCCCCGTCACGAAGGATCTCTTGCAAGGTCGAGATGATGAGGGGGGCTATGCCCTCGGGCACAAGACTTCCACCATGCGGGATGGATACAAGCAGCGGGAGTCTTTTTCTCATTTTCCGTCCGCCCCCTTGGCCCCGCCTTGGCGACGGGGGTCGGCGACTCCCGTGAAGCGTCTTCTGTTTTTCATCCCGGGGAGTTCGATGGCTTGCACACAGCCGAGTTGGAAACTGTAAGGGTCCCTTGCTTTGACGGAAAACCCGGTTGAACGGAACATCTCGATGACCTCTTTTGCATAACGGGGGGCTTCGATCTGGAGCTTCTTCTCTTCCGAGGTGTGGAAGCGGGGGGCGCCGATGGCATCCCCGAGGCTCTCTTCCTTGTCGAGATAGCGCACGAGGACTTGGGCGAGCGTGGTGGCGATCCTTTCGCTCCCGGGGCTTCCCAACACGAGGATCGGGCGTTTCCTGTGGGTCACGATCGTCGGGGCCACGGAACTCCACGGGCGGTTTCTCGGCAGAAGGTAGTAGGGATGGGTCTTGTCCTTGTATTCGTAGGCGCTCATGTAGTTGTTGTAGAAGAAACCCAGGCCCTTCGCCATGCTTTTCGCCCCGAAGACTTTCTCGATGGATTGGGTCACGGCGATGATATTGCCTTCATCGTCGGCGATGGAAAAGTGGGTCGTCTCGCCCACGGTCCGCAAGCGGAATTCTTCTTCCTCTTCCGCCAAGGAAGCGATGACGGCATCGATCGTCTCCTTGACACGCGCGGCGTGTTCTTTGTCGAGCATCTTTCGTTTCATCAGTTGGGCATAGATTTCGGGATTCTTCGGCATGCGCCTCCGGTCTTTCAAGGTGAGCTCGAAAGAAAGGGCCAAGACGAGGTTCCCCAAGGGGGTGGCGGGATCGATTGATGCCGGGGGGAATTGTTCCAAGATGTTCATGATTTGCACGAGCACCCTTCCCGCTCCCGGCGGGGGGAAGGTGACGATCCCGTATCTTCGGTATCTTCCTGCGAGGACTTCCCTTTCTATGGGGGTGGGGATTTGTGCGAAATCCTCTTCGCGCAAGAGGCCGTTTCTTTCTTTCATGTCTTTGACGATCTCTTCTTTCACTTCGCCCTCGTAGAAGTCCTTCCAGCCGTTTCGGGCCAAAAGTCGCATGCATCGGGAAAGATCTTTCTGGATGATCCTTTCTCCCTTTGGCAAGGGCTCGCTACTATGGAAAAAGGCTTTCTTTATTCCTTCGTCTTTCATGAGTTCTTTCTTGTGTTTTTCGATGAGGCTTTGTTGGAGTCCACCCAAAACGTAGCCCTTTTCGGCAAGACGGATCGCGGGCATCAAAAGATTGCCGAAATCCAAAGAGCCATAGCGTTCATGCAAATATCCATAGAAGGCGACCGTGGAAGGGAGGGTGGAGGCGGAAAGGCCGAGTTTTTTGGGAGAATTCGGGATGTCTTTCGGTTGGAAGTGGAAGGGGGCGAAGCTCGAGCCGTCCAAGGCGAAGAAGCGCTTGCTTTCGGCATGGAAGACAAGCGCCAGCGTTTGGCCGCCGATCCCCGAGGCGTGCCCTTCGGCGACGCCCAGGGCGAAAGAGACGGCAACAGCCGCATCGAAGGCGTTTCCGCCTTGAGCGAGGATTTTCGCGCCGATTTTGCTCGCTTGGACCGATGCGCTCGCGACCATGCCCTTCTTGGCTTGGGCGGTGGGGACTTTCCTTCTTCTCATGATTCTCCCTTCTGACTACTGTGCCTTTTCCGTAAGAATTGCGCGAGGATGATCGTCTTTTGGACGAGTTCTTGGCGGTTGATCGCTTCCTGGGGAGTGTAGAGCCTTCTTGAGGCGGGCGCCATGCCGCAAACAACAGGGATCCCTTCCGGAATCTCCCCCGCGGCGGAAGGAAGGATGGTGCTTTCCGCACGCAAGGGAATCTTCCATTCGCGGGCGAGTTTCTCGATCTCAGCGATGAGAAAAAGAGAGGCATCACTTTTCCGCAAAGGAGGTCTTCTCTCCAATATCTCCATATAGCTGCGGATGCCTTTCGGTCTTTTTGCGAAAAGGGTCTGGATCTTCTTGAAGGCTTGGTCGGCCTTTTCTTCTTCCAGG
>PWYL01000057.1 GCA_003568315.1 Mollicutes bacterium
TGAAATTTGCAACTTTTTCTCATAAGAAAACACACGCTTTCTTCGCTTGTTCCAGCGTAGAAAACGTGTGTCTGTTGTAAAGGTATTATGAAATCAGGCAATCAAAAGTGTGAAAGTCAGGTGAACTACGGACCTTCCGTCTCTGATGTAGACAGCCGGTAAAAAAGTGTTATAATGGTCTCGTGAGTGCATCGAGGTGGTTGTCATGGACACGGAACAACGAAGCAGAATGTTAGGCAACATGGACGTGCGAAAACTGCTCGTCAAGTTGTCGATACCCGCCATCATCGCCATGATGGCGAACGCCATTTACAACCTGGTCGACACGATTTTCATCGGAAGAGCTGTGGACACCATTGCAATCGGCGCATTGTCAATCGCTTTTCCCGTACAGATGATCGTGTTGGCGATCGGCATCATGATCGGTATCGGCAGCGCCTCGGTTTTCTCCCGTGCCTACGGCAGGGGGGACAACGAGACCATGGTGCGCACGGTCAATACCGCGCTATTCATGGGCCTCGTTCTTTCGGTCGCCATCTCCTTGTTGACGTATATCTTCTTGGAGCCTCTGCTCGTGTTTTTCGGCGCGACCGCCGGAAACATCGACTACGCCAGAGAATATCTGGTATTCATCTTGGTCGCCCTACCGCCCTTTTCCCTCTCGATCATCCTGAACAATCTGACGCGGGCGGAAGGAAGACCGAATGTCGCGATGATCTCGCTTTTGATCGGTGCCGGATTGAATATCGTGTTGGACCCCTTTCTCATCTTCGATTTCGGCCTCGGTCTCGGTGTGCGCGGCGCCGCCATCGCGACCGCCATATCGAAGACGGCTTCCTTCATCTATGTCCTATCCCGGGCCATGACACCGAAAAGCGCGCTTGTCATCCGTCTCAAGACGTTGTACAAGGTCGATTTCCAAGTGGCCAAAGAGATGCTCGCCGTCGGAGCGCCGACTTTCGTCAGAAACTCCCTCGGCGCGATTCTCGTCATCATCGTGAACAACCTCATCAGGCACTACGAGACGGCAAACCCCGAAATCTACATATCGATCTATGGCGTCATCACCCGCATGACGATGTTCACGTTGCTTCCCGGTTTCGGCCTCGTGCAAGGGTTGCAGCCGATTGTCGGTTTCAACTTCGGTGCCCGATTCTACCAACGGCTCATGGATGTCCTCTCGTTCGCGACGAAACTCGTCTTCGGCTATTTCTTTCTCATGTCGGTCATCGTCATCGTGTTCGCCCGGCCGCTCTTTTTGCTGTTCAGTCCCGAAGGTGCCACGGAGCCGGCTTTGCACGAGATTTTCATAACGGAAGGCAGTCGTGCCTTCCGCATTGTGGCCGCCGGTTTTACCATGATCAGTTTCCAGGTTCTGCTCTCGGCCGTCTATCAGGCCATGGGCTATGCGCTCCGCGCCTTCTTTGTCGCTTTGTCCAGGCAGTTCTTCCTTTTCATCCCGCTCGCATTCCTTTTCACACATCTCACGGGGGATGTCATCGGCGTCTGGTTCGCGTTCGTGGCCTCGGACCTTCTCGCCGGCGGGGGTTCCCTCGCTGTACACCTCTATGAGATGCATATCCTCAAACAAAAGATCGCTTGACGAAAAAACCCCCTCTTCGCGAGGGGGTTTCATTCGGTGGTCAAGGTGATCTCGTAATCGCAGACTTTTTCATAGAATGCTTTTTCGTGGGAGACGAGGATGAGCGTTCCCTGATAATCCGCAAGCGCCTCGAACAACGCCTCTTTCGCCTTGAAATCCAGATGGTTCGTCGGTTCGTCGAGGATGAGGACGTTGGCCTTTTCGTGCCGCAGGAGAGAAAGGCGCAATTTGGTGAGTTCGCCGCCCGAGAGGGTGGCGATTTTCCTTCTGGCCATCTCTCTGTCGATACCGTGGGCCGCGAGGAGGTCCATGACTTCCTTCCGGGTGAAGGCGGGGTAGTGTTCCCGGATGAACGTGAAGGGGGTGTGGTTCCCGGGAAGGGCTTTTTCTTGTGCGCAATACCCGATATGCGCAGAATCGATCCAGGTGAAAGATCCCGCGAGGGAAGGGAGCTCTTCGAGGACGGTGCGGACGAACGTCGTCTTGCCGATACCGTTCTCACCGGTGATGACGACTTTCTCTCCGCGTTTCACGGTCCAGTTCAAAGGTTCGACGAGCGGCTCTTCATAGCCGATGACGAGGTCCTCGACGACGAGGACCTTCTCGCCCGCCCGTCTGCCGGAGGGAAAATGGAAGCGGTAAGCCCTCTCTTTCGAAGGACGTTGCACGCGCTCCAATTTCTGCAACATCCGCCTACGGCTCTTGGCCCGTTTGGCGGTCTTTTCCCGGGCGATGTTCTTCTCGATGAACTCCTCGGTGCGTTTGATGAATTTCTGTTGAGATTCATAGGCCTTTTCCCGTTGACTCCGCCTTAATGCGCGTTCGGCGAGATAATAGGAGAAATCCCCCTTGTAGCGGACGAGGCGGGTGTTCTCGACGGCATGCACCGTCTGGGCGACGCTTCGCAGGAGGTCTTCATGGTGGCTCACGACGAGGAAGGCTTTCGGGTAGTCGGCAAGGAATTTCTTCAGCCATTCGATGTGTTCGGCATCGAGGAAGTTCGTGGGTTCATCGAGCAAAAGGAGGTCGGCTTCCTCGAGGAGGAGTTTCGCGAGGATGATGCGTGCCCGCATCCCCGCCGAGAGTTGCCGGATGCGCATTTCCAAGATGTCCGATGCGAGGCCCAGACCCCCGAGGATGCGTCCGATCTCCGATTTCACGCCGTAGAAGTTCTTCTCGACGAGCTCATCACCGATGGCGGCCGCCCGGACGAAGAGTCGCTCCTGCTTGGTGGGTTCGGTTTGTGCGGCTTCTTCATAAAGGGCCTCCATCCGTCTTTCCTTCGCGAAGAGGTCGGCGTAGGCCTCCTCGAGGTAGTCCTCGACACTACGTGCGGGATCGATCTCGGCATATTGGTCGAGGTAGCCCACGCGTTTCTTGCCGTTTTTGCGGATGAGGCCGCTGTCGGGCTTCAGTTCCCGGTTCAAGAGTTTCAAAAGGGTCGTCTTGCCCGAGCCGTTCGGACCGACGAGGGCGGCATGCTCGCCTTCGAAAAGCCGGATGTCCGCCGCGGCGAAGATGGTCTTGTCGCCAAAGGCGAAATGGATGTCTTTCGCTTCGAGAAGGCTCATGCCCGCCCCCTCCCTTCGTTTTGGACTACTTTTCGATTATACAACACAAAGATGCGCTTTTGAAGGAGGAATCCAAAAAAACCCCCGCTCACGAGGCGAGGGTCTTTGCGAGTTTGTTGGCGAGGCCGAGATAGATGAGTCCGACTTCCTCCTCCATGTCGAAGAGACTGTGATGGCCGCTTTCGGGCCGGGCGATCGGTATCTTCTGGATGAGACTCGTGGAAAGCTTGTCGGCGACCGTTTCGCCCCCGCCCTTTCCGAAGATGTGGAGCGTCTCGCCTTCATGGTCGAAGTGGCTCATGTTCTCGATGACACCGAGAAGTTCGTGCTTGAGTTCCTTGGCCATGAATCCGGCCTTCACGGCCACGCTGGATGCGCTGGGGTGCGGAGTCGTCACGATGAGCATGCGGCATTCGGGGATGAGGCGTTGGATGTCCAAGGCCACATCGCCGGTTCCGGGCGGGAGGTCGATGATGATGTATTCGATTCCGTCGTTCCAGGCCACATCGTAGAAGAAGTGGTTCAACATCTTCGAAAGCATCGGTCCCCGCCACATGAGGGGCTTTCCCTCATCCATGAAGAATTGCGTCGAGATGACCTCGACGCCGTGTTTCTCGAAGGGCACGATCCGTTTCTTCGCATCACTTTTCGGCGGTTTGATCGGCATGTCGAGAATCACGGGCATGTTCGCACCATAGATATCGGCGTCGATGAGGCCGACCTTCTTGCCGATGCGTGCGAGAGCCAACGCCAGATTCGCGGCGACGGTCGACTTGCCGACGCCGCCCTTGCCGCTCGCGACCCCGATGTATTTGACTTTCTTCCCCTTGCCGAGGATGCTCTCTTTCTTTTTCAAGGGTTCGAAATCGATGCTCACACCGCCATAGCCCATGTCGCGTTTGAGGATGGTCGCGATTTCGCGTCTGAGCTTCTGTTTGGCCTGTTGGTCGTCTTCGTTCGCCACACCGACGAGCACGGTGACCGCCTGTTTCTCCTCATCGAGACCGATGTGGCGGAAAGCGTCGTTCTCACCGAGTGTGCGCTCATTCGAAGGATCCTTGATCGCGGAGAGTTTCTCTTGGATTCTTTCCTTTTCATTCACGGGACATCACCACGGCCATTATAGGTCAAAGCGCATCATATCGCAAACGAAACACTATGCCCCGATCACCGGAGCGAATTCTTGTTTGAAGATGTCTTCAAAGGAGAGGAGTCCATAGATTCCCGAAATCCGGAGGTCAAGATCGAGGTGGGGGTGTCTTTTCCGGCGGATTTTCGTCAAGAGGGGGATGTCGAGGTCCTTCTTGATATCGCCGAGATGCTTCTGCCCCATTTCACTCATACCGAGGATGCGGAGATAGGGGGTGCGGAAAGTTTCGATGTCGCTTCTTTTCACATCCAACAAAGCGTGCATCGCCGAACGCTTGATTTTCGATTGCGTGTAACGCTTCGTGGAAGTGTTCTCCAAGAATTCATGGAAACTCCGGAAATCCCGGTTCTTCAAGAAGAGGTTCTCCAACCCCTCTTCGAAAGAAAACACCTCATGCAAAGAAGAAGGGGTATGGAGATGCAAGCGATAGGAAAGGAAGGACGCGGCTTTCTCCCAGTGGACGGGATTCTTTCTTTCCAGAGAGGAAAGCACATGTGGCGGGACGCTTTCGGCATAGGCGCCGCCTTCCAGCAGGCGTTTCCGGATGGCGCTCGCGCTCTGGATGGTCTTCGTTTCGTCGAAGTCGTCATGATAGCCCGCTTTGATCCTTTTCACGACGCGGGCGCGCATGTCGCTTTCCAGATGATGGATGGCTTGGAGATACTGGATCCCGAGCATGTCGTTGGGACTTTGCGAAAGGCTCTTGCCCGTGAGTTCCTTCAGCGCTTTCTCGGCACTCGAAGGGAAACTCGCCCCGTTTTCGAGATGGACCTTCAAAGCCGCGCTGAAAGCGTCGGTCCGGAGGAGTTCGGCGATGAAACGCAAGCCTTCGATATCCCCCGATTCGCTGCCGAAGACGATTTCGTCCGTTCCGAGTCTGTCCAGGATGTCGACGGCGCTCAAAGCGAAACGGTCCGCATTCTGCAAGACGAGGACGCCGGGAATCTCGACCACAAGGTCGATGCCCGCCGCCAACGCCCAGCGCGTCTTTGCAAATTTGTCGGTGAGGGAGAATTCCCCGCGTTGGACCACATTGCCGCTCATCGCGGCGATGACGATATCGGCCCCGGAGAGTTCTTTGGCTTTCCGCAGATGATAGAGATGCCCGTGATGCAAGGGGTTGTATTCGACAACGACGCCGAGAACCTTCATGACAGCCACTCCTTCCACAGCTTTCATTATACCTTATGTTTGACTTTCCCTTCAATAGAACCTATAATCGAAGGCGTATCCCATCGGGGGGTGAGACCATGATGAAATTCACCGTTGACGAACTGAAGAAGAAATTCCACCAAGACCCCACTTTCGAGACCACAGTCGATGTCAGCGACTTCCTTCCCGAGGATGAAGACATCCTCTCCGTCTCTTCGGCCGCCATCAAGGGGGAAATCGATATCGAGAACGAGGAATACTATCATTTCGACCTTGAAATCAAGGCGACGCTCACCGTCGCTTGTGCCCGGACACTGAAGCCCGTCGAACTCGAACTCGACTTCACCGTCGTCGAGACGTTTTCGCGTGAAGAGAAGGACGAATACCGTCAGATCGAGGGAATCACTATTGACTTATTGCCCGTGATATGGTCTAATATATATTTGGAAAAACCGATGCGTGTCATCCATCCCGATCACGTGGATGATGACCGCTTTCCCTCGAGTGAGGAATGGGAGAAGAAGAAGAAACGCATACGCCCCGAACTCCAAGAACTCGAAAAGTACAAAAGTTAGGAGGCTACGAAATGCCTGTCGTTCCGCAAAGAAGGACCTCGAAGACGCGGAAACGCAAACGTCGCACGCATTACAAGCTCCACATGCCCGGCATGGTCGTTTGTGAGAATTGTGGCGAGATGAAACTGAGCCACCGTGTCTGCAAGTCCTGCGGCCACTACAAGGGTCGCGAGGTCGTGAAAGAGAAAGAAGCAGAAGAAGAAACCGTAGATGCCGAATCCGGTGAAACCAAGGAATAGGCATCGAAAGAAGCGCTTTTCCAAGCGTTTTTCTTTTATATGAAAGGAACATCCGCCATGGAACACAAACCCGTCCTCTTCGAAGAGGCGATCAGAGAACTCGCCATCTCTCCCCAAGGCACATATGTGGATTGCACCCTGGGCGGCGCCTCCCACGCGGAAGCGATTCTGCAGAAACTCTCCGGGGGGCGCCTCTATGGTTTCGACCAGGATGCCCAAGCCATCGGGAGAGCCGAGGAGAGACTCGGAGAACATGAGACCTTCATTCCGATCAAGGAGAATTTCCGGCATCTTTGCTCCGTTTTGACAAAGCGGGGCGTCCAAGGGATTGACGGCGCTCTCTACGACCTCGGGGTCTCGAGTTTCCATTTCGATGATGCCGCCCGTGGTTTCAGTTACCGCTTCGACGGCCCCTTGGACATGCGCATGGACGAAAGCGCGTCCCTGACCGCCGAAGAGATCGTGAACACCCGGAAAGAGCGTGAGCTCAAAAGGATTCTCTATGAATACGGCGAGGAGCGTTTCGCGCCGAGAATCGCGAAGGAGATTGTCAAGAGACGGAAAGAGAAGCCCTTCGCGACCACGTTGGAACTCGTGGATGCAATCAAGGCCGCCATGCCGAAGAAGGCGCTCCATACACCCGGACATCCCGCCAAACGGACCTTCCAGGCCTTGCGGATCGCGGTGAACGATGAACTCGCGGCATTGGAAGAAAGCTTGGAGGACGCAATCGACATGTTGAATCCGGGCGGGAGGATCGTCGTCATCAGTTTCCATTCCTTGGAAGACAAAATCGTCAAGAGACTCTTCAAGGAGGCTTCCACTGTCTTTCATCCCGAGGGACTTCCCACCATGCCGGTTGAAGAGCCGGACTACTTCCGGGTGAACAAGAAAATCATCCGGCCGACCACCGAAGAAGCGGAGGCGAACCCCCGCTCAAAAAGTGCCAGAATGCGCGTACTCGGGCGCTTTCCGGAAAAGAAAAACGCTTCGTGTGAGGCTTGACAGCCTCGCGCGGTTCATGGTATCATATGAGCGCTTGGACAAAGGGCGGGTGTAGTTTAATGGTAGAACCTCAGCCTTCCAAGCTGAATGTGAGGGTTCGATTCCCTTCACCCGCTCCATCTTATTTTTTCTCGTCATCGACACACGCTTGTCGCGGGTGTAGTTTAGTGGTAAAACATCACCTTGCCATGGTGAAGTCGAGGGTTCGATCCCCTTCACCCGCTCCAAAAGACAAAAAAAGTCCGCAATTGCGGACTTTTTTCATATTCACGATTGGCGGAAACGGATGTTCGCGCGCATCAGGGCGACCTCGGCGAGCGTCTGATATACGCTGCAATGACGGGTGGCAATCTCGAAGGCCTTCTCGATGTTCGCCTCGTCTTCCTGCTTCGCGTTGGAGACTGTCGCTTCGACGACGACCTCCTTCAGCGTCGTGGGAGAAGAAGAACGTTTCTCGCCCTCGATCTCGAAGTTCACGCCTCCGATTTCGATTCTCTTTTTGTCGAGGATGGTCTGGAGGGTGTGTTTCAGACACGCTCCGAGACCGCCGAGGATCATATCATAAGGGGCGAGGGAACCCTCATCGCCGCCAATCCGGGCGGACCCCTTCTTGGCGGTGAGGATACCGTCGTATCCACCGTCGAATGCCATCTTCACTTTCAGGGCCAAAGGAATCAAGCCTCCTTTTGTGCATGTTTTTTGTAGCGGGCGATGCTCTCGTCAATGAGCTTTTCGGCATAGTCACTCTCATAAAATTCCCGCACCTCGACGATCTTGTTCTCTTGGAGGTCCTTGTAGGTCCGGAAGAAATGCTTGATCTCCCGGAGCATGTGCTCTTGGATGTCGGAAAGGTCATGGATGTGCGAGAAACGGGGGTCCGAATCCATGACGCCGATGATCTTGTAGTCCTTCTCCCCGTTGTCGATCATGTCGAGAGCGCCGATGATGCGCGCATCGACGATACAACCCGGGAAGGTCTTTGTGCTCGCGAGAACGAGGATGTCCAACGGATCGTCGTCCTCGGCCAGGGTGTTCTCGATATAGCCGTATTCGGCCGGATAGGTCATCTGCGAGTAGAGGACCCTGTCCAGCTTGATGCGGTTTCGCAATTTGTCGATCTCGTATTTGTTCTTGGTGCCCATGGGGATTTCGATGATGGCTTCGACCACCCGGTTGTCCCGACCTTTTTCTGCCATGGGACCACCTCCTTCTTCACAGTCTCTTTTTCATCTTGCGATGCTCGATGCCGGCATCGAGATATGTTCCGCCGTAGGCCTCGTAACCCAAGGATTCGTAGAAGGGGATGATGTATGTCTGCGCGCCGAGGAAGAGTTCCTTGAGGCCCGCTTGTCGGGCGTGTTCTTCGAGGTGTTCCATCAATATCGTGCCGGCTTTCTTCTTCCGTTCTTCCTTGAGAACGGCCACACGGCCGACCTTGTCGCCGCAAAGCCTTGCGGCGCCGATGGGGATGTTTCTGTCGTAGAGGACGAAGAGGACGCTTTGGTAATCGTCATCGTCGAACTCGAGTTCCCAGGGGATGTTTTGTTCCTTGATGAAGACCTCTCCCCGGATCCGGTAATGGTCGAGGAAGGCTTTTTGGTCCTTGGCGGCGACCACTTTCATGAGCCTCACTCCTCTTGTGGAATAGGACTTCCGGACGGGGTTTCCGCCCTTTCATATTATACACGAAAGCATTCCAAATTGAAACAGAGTGTGGTAGAATGGGGATTAAGCCGAAAGTGAGGTGGTTTTATGCCGTATGAACCGTCTTTGATTCTCGCGGCGATCATCATCTTGGCCCTCATCCTCTATCTTTCCTTCCGTCCTCGTAAACGACATGTGGATGTCGAGGGAATCCATGCCTCTTTCGGCGAAGACAATCTCCTCTCCCTCTCGTTCGAAAGGGAAAGAATCCGGGCGAAACTCAAAGACAACAAACGTTTCGACGCGGAGAGACTCAAGGCCGAGGGGGCCAAGGGCATCAATATCGTCGGTGACACGGTCAAGTTCTATTTCGACCGCCACAACGAGGCCATCTATCACGCATTGAACGAAAGGCTCGGCAAGCGGGGGGATGACGGATGATCAGGAAGGAATTCGTGATTGCCCACCCGTCGGGTCTCCACGCCCGCCCGGCGACTTTGATTGTGAAAATCGCGAACCGTTTCGATTGTGAGCTCCGCATCACGCATGAAGGGGAGACGGTGGATTTGAAATCGATCATGGGCGTCCTCTCCTTGGGCGTCGACAAGGGCGCGCTCGTTGTCATCGAAGCGGAAGGTGAAGATGAATTGCGGGCGATGGAAGCCATAAGCGACCACATCACCGAGATGAACATCCAGGGAAAAGAATAGGACGGCGCTTCCTGATAAGCGGCCGTCCTTTTTCATTTCCGTTTACGCCCGAGACCGATCTTCTCTTTCAATTTCGCGACCTTCCTCTCGGCCAAGGTTCGGGCTCTTTTTCCTCCCTCGTCGAAAATCCTCTCCAACTCTTCGGAATCGACGAGTTCGTGGTAACGCTCCCTGATGGGGGCGATCTCGGCTATGAGCCTTTCCGTCAAGTCCTCCTTCAGTGTCTTGTAGTCCTTGTCCTCGTAGCGGGAGACGATCGTCTCCACTCCGACCTCCTCGAGGGCGGCGAACATGGCGAGGAGGTTGCTCAGTCCGGGTTTGTTCAGGGGATCGAAACGGATGGTGGGCTCGCTGTCGGTGACGGCGCTCATGATCCGTTTTCTGATGATGTTGTCGGGATCGAGGAGATTCACCCGGGATTTCTCGTTTTGATCGGATTTCGACATTTTTTTCACAGGATCCGTCAAGCTCATGATGCGGGCGCCCACTTCGGGGATCAGGGGCTCGGGCACGGCGAAGAACTCGCCGTAGCGGTTGTTGATGCGGCGGGCGATGTCGCGGGTGAGTTCGAGATGCTGTTTCTGGTCCTCGCCGACGGGCACATAAGCGGCATCATAAAGCAGGATGTCGGCCGCTTGGAGGACGGGATAGGTGAGCAGGCTCGAAGGGATGCCTTCGGAGGCTTTTTGCGACTTGTCTTTGTACTGGGTCATCCGTTCGAGCTCCCCGACATAGGTGAAACACTGGAGGAGATAGTTCATCTCCGCGTGTGCGGCGATCTCCGATTGGATGAAGAGGGAGAGATTCTCTTGTTTCAGACCGCTCGCAAGATAAAGCGCAGCGAGTTCCTTCGTCTTTTTGCGCAAGACCTTCTTTTCAATGGGGAGGGTGATGCTGTGGAAATCGGCGATGAAGATGAAGAAATGGTGGTCGGCATAGGTCTCCTGGAGGCGGATGAAATTGCGGATGCCGCCGAGATAGGTGCCGATGTTCAAGCTTCCTGTCGGCTGGATGCCGCTGACGATGTGTTTTTGTTTGGGCATGGCAGTCACTCCTTGGTCTATGGATAGAAAAAAGCCCCCGGTACGCAAGGACGGACGAAATCCGCGGTACCACCTTGCTTCCCGGAAGGGCGCTTGTCGCCTTAACGCGGCCGTACGGGTGTCTTTAGCACCACTCGAAGCCCCACACCAAAACGTTTTCCCCGGCTTTCACCGTTCCGGGGTCGCTAATGTCTGTTCCGGTGCCGCTCGTCTTCGTGTTATCTATATAGTAATACACTTCAGTCCTCCAATGCAAGCGTCAATTCATCGAGCAAGGTCTCGAAACGTTCGGCGACGCCGAGGAAGGCCTCCTTTTTCGTGAGGTCGATGCCGGCGCGTTTCACCTGTTCCATGGGAAAGTCGTTGCCCCCGGCCTTCAAAAGGCCGATATGTTTCTCGATGGCTTCCTTGTCCTTTTCCACCATGCCGTAGAGTTTCAAACTCGCCGCGAAACTGGTGGCGTACTGATAGACATAGTAGGAATAGTGGAAGAAGTGCGGTATATAGGCCCAGACATAGCGTTTCGCCGGCTCTTTCTCGATGTCGATGTCGTAGAACTCCTTGTACAAGGAGACCATGATGGCCGAAAGCGATTCGTGTGTTATGGGATCCCCGCGTTCGGCGAGACGGTGGGCCTCGAGTTCATAGGCCGCAAAGAGCGTCTGGCGGTAGAAGGTGCCCACCATGTCGTCCAGCGCCTGCTGGATGAGCCGGATCCGGTCGGCTTTCGTGCCTTTGCCCGTCTTCAGGAAATGATCGAGCAGGACATGCTCGTTGAAGGTCGAGGCGATCTCGGCGACAAAGATGCTGTAGCTTTGCGTCGGGACGGGTTGGGTCTCCCCCGCGAAGAGCGAATGCATCGAGTGTCCCGCCTCGTGCGCCAGAGTGAAGACATCGGAGAGGGTCCGGTCATAGTTCAGAAGAATGAAAGGATGGGTGTCGGCAACACTCGAGGAATACGCGCCCGTGGCCTTCCCGCCTTTTTCGTAGACATCCACATAGCCCTCTTTCAAAGCGTCTTTCGCCTTTTCGAGCATCGTTTCGCCATAGGGGGCCACGGCCGCGAAAAAGAGTTCTTTCGCTTCGGGGTAGTCGAACTTGCTTCTGGATTCGGCCAAGGGCAGGAAACGGTCGAAAGTGCGGTGTTCTTCGAGGCCGAGTGCCTTCTTCCGGAGGTCGTAATAGCGACGGACGAGTCCGCTCGTCTCTTTCGCGGCGGCCACAAGGTTCTCATAGACGGAGGCGTCTATCTTGTTGGAAAAGAGATAGCTCTGAAGGGTGTTATCGTAGCCCCGGGCCCGCATCCGCGCCACATCCGCCTGCAACACCGTGTCATAGATCTGCGCGAAGGTGTGCTTGTGTTCGTCGAAATGGCGGAAGATGGCATGAAAGACCTTCTCACGGTCCGAAGGGTTCTCGAGCTCGGCCAGATGGGTCTGGAAGTTCCCGCTCGTGACAGTGATGGTCCGGCCGTCTTCGAGGGTGACTTCGCCGGCCTCGTTGTCGGCGACGGAAAGGGCCGAATGGAGAGAACCGCCTTCATCGGCGAGACGTCCGTAATGGGCGAGGAGGTTCTCGCTCTTCTTGTCGAGGACGTGTTTGTGGGTGTGGAAGAGCTTCTCCAGGGGAAAGCGGAAGTCTTGCAGATCTTCATCCTCTTCAAGGAAGGAAAAGACTTTCTTCCTTCCCAAAGCGAGAATCTCCGGCGCTTCGAAAGCCGTCTTCTTCCTGAATTCGTTCAAAAGATGGCCGATGCGCTGCAATCGAGCCGCATTCTCGACATTCTTCTTGTCGAGGTCGCTTTTCAACTGGGCGTATTGGTAGAGCCTTTGTAAAAGCACCGTCGTCTTCCGTTGGCCTTTGAAATACTCGCGAAAGGTAGCGAACGAGGAGAGCCCCCCCTCATAGGCGTCGATTTCTTCAAGGACGGATTCCGCCTTCTTGAAGTCTTTCTCCCAAGTTTCGTCATCAGCGAAGAGTTTTTGCAGATTCCATTCCATGCAAGGACCTCCATTGTGATATAATGATTTCGCACTCATTATAGCATAAAGCGGCATAACCGAAAAAAACCGTGAATTATGAAAAAAAACCGCAAAAGCTTATTCATATATATTCTAAATTATGTTATACTATCATTACATCAACGAATGACTCTCGCACACCCATTTTCGCCCGTCAATCCGGGTGTCACGGACAAACGCCCGAAAGGAGGCGTCACCCATGATCCAGATGTACACGACACCAAGCTGCTCTTCTTGCCGCAAGGCGAAGAAGTGGTTCGAGGAGCATCGCATTCCCTATCGTGAAAAGAACATTTTCAATGTCAAACTCACGCGTGACGATATCATGAGTATGCTCAAAAACTCCGAGGGGGGCTTCGAGGATATCATCTCCAAGCGCTCCAAGGTCTTCCAAGAGATCGACCTCAATCTCGACGACATGTCGTTGAACGAACTTACGGATTTCATCATCGAGAACCCGAGCGTCCTCCGCCGCCCCATCATAATCGAACAACAGAAGATGCAGGTCGGCTACAACGAGGACGAGATTCGCGCCTTCATCCCCAAGAGGTTGCGCGAGATCATCATGTGCACAACCTGCGACAAAGGCGAGGACTGCGACTATCGGCGCGCCCTCGACCAGTATTTCCGCGAATTGCGGCGGAAAGAGTCGCCCGCCCGCTCCTCTTGATAACGCGTCCCTTTGGACGCGTTTTCTTGTGAAAACGCCTACTGAAAACGCTTTAAGCTGTAATACAGGTTGTCTTTTTCCTGACGATTCCCTATAATTATAGTGGTTGAACAAAAATCCCACATTTCCAAAGGAGGAGCACTATGTCTGTAAAAGTCGCCATCAACGGATTCGGACGCATCGGAAGACTGGCTTTCCGCTACATGCATGAAAATCCCGACTACGAGATTGTGGCCTTGAACGACCTCACGGATGCGGACACTCTCGCATACCTTCTGAAGTATGACACCGCCCAAGGCCCCTACAAGATCGATTCAGTCACCGCCGGTGAGGATTCCGTCATCGTCGACGGCAAGACCGTCAAGGTCTTCGCCGAGAAAGACCCCGAGAACCTCCCCTGGAGCGATCTCGGTGTCGATGTCGTGCTCGAGTGCACAGGCATCTTCACCAAGAAAGACGGCGCCATGAAACACATCAAGGCCGGAGCCAAGAAGGTCATGATCAGCGCTCCCGCCAAGGGCGATGTCAAGACCATCGTCTACAACGTCAACCACGAAGACCTCGACGGTAGCGAACAAGTCGTGAGCGGCGCAAGCTGCACCACGAACTGCCTCGCGCCCGTGGTCAAGGCTCTCGACGACAGTTTCGGCGTTGTCATGGGCTACATGACCACCGCCCACGCCTACACGAACGACCAGAACACGCTCGACGCCCCCCACGCGAAAGGCATCAACGCCCGTCGCGGACGGGCCGCCGCCGCCAACATCTGCCCCACCACCACCGGCGCCGCGAAAGCCGTCGGCAAAGTCCTTCCCCATCTCGAAGGGAAACTCGACGGCATCGCCCTCCGCGTTCCGACCATCACCGGCTCGGTCGTCGACCTTACGATCGAACTCGGAAAATCCGTCACGGCCGAAGAAGTCAACAAGGCTGTCAAGAACGCCGCCAACGAGACCCTCGTCTATACCGAGGATCCAATCGTCTCGAGCGATTCGATCGGCAGTGAGGCCGGCAGCATCTTCGACGCCCAGATGACCAAAGTTCTCGAAGTCGACGGCAAGCAGTTGGTCAAAGTCCTCGCCTGGTACGACAACGAGATGGGCTATGTGGCCCAGATGGTCCGCACCATGAAAATCCTCGCCGAACAAATCTGACACCCCTGAAAACAAAAAAAGAGCGGTTCCCGTGGATGGATGGGAGCCGCTCTTTCGTTGTTCAGGCGGTCACGGCCTCGGGACGGTAGTAGCTCTCGTGCAGGATGTTCGTCGCGATGTTCTCGCAGTGGTCGCCGATCCGCTCGATGTTGGAGAGGATGTCCACGAAGAGTTCGTCGTCGCAATCGGCGATGCCGATGTTGCATCTTTGGACGTGGGCCTTCCGGTAGCGTCGGACCATATCGTCGATGGCCTCTTCGCGGTCGATGATCTTTTCCGCTAATTCTTTATCGTTCGCTTTGAAAGACATGATGGTCATCTTGAGTGTCTCGCCTACGAAGTCATAGAGTTTTCCCAGTTCCTCTTCAGCGTCCTTGCTCAAGGCAAGTTTGTTATCATGACGGTGTTCGAAGAAGTCGAAGAGGTTCTGGCAGTGGTCGGCGATCCGCTCGAAGTCGCGGATGGTGTCCACATAGCGTGCCTGTTCGCTTGCGGTCGCATCGTCGAGGAGGTTTCGCGAAACACGCACCAGATAGTCGTGCACCTTCAAATCGATGGTGTCGATGAGCTCCTCCAAGCTTCGCCCTTCCTCCAAGCGGCGGCGACTATTAGCGAAGGAGTAATCGGTCGCCGAGACATACATCTTCTGCACAATGTCCCCCATCGTCGATATCACCCGTTTCGCGTTCTCGAGAGCGAGGACGGGCGCTTTCTTGATGAGACCCTCCTGCAGACTCTCGACATCGATGACGATGTCTCCTTTTTTCGCGGGCACAATCCTTTCGCTCGCGATCACGAGGTATTTGATCAGCCAGAACATCACGAAGGTCGTGGCGAGATTGAAGAATATGTGGGCGAGGCTCACCGTCATGGCCGCTTCGCGTCCATCCAAAAAGACATCCTGCAACAGGAGGATGAAACGGGTGTAGGGGATGATGAGGATGAAGAAGAGCACCGCCCCGAAAACGTTGAACATGACATGCGCGGCCGCCGTCCGTTTTGCCGCCGTGGAGCCGCCGAAAGAGGCGATGATGGCGGTGATGGTCGTGCCGATATTCGAGCCGAACACAATGGCGATGGCGCCAATGAGCGGCATGGCACCGGTGGTGTAGAGTTGCTGGAGGATGCCGATGACGGCGGAACTCGACTGGACGAGCGCCGTGAGGATTGCGCCGGCCCCTATACCGAGGAGGGGATTGTCGCCGACACTCTCCAAGACACTCCGGAAAGCCTCGAGTTCGGTGAGCGAAGAGAGGGTGCTTCCCATGAGGTCGAGACCATAGAAGATAATGCCGAAACCAAGGAAAACGCCCCCTAAACGTTTGAAACGCTTGGCGGGGGCGAAGAGTATGAGAAGGCTTCCCAATCCGATGACGGGAAGGGCGTAGCGATGGATTTCGAGACCGATGAGGAAACTCGTGGAGGTGGTGCCCAGGTTCGCGCCGAGGATGATGCCGAGTGCCTGGGGGAAACTCATGAGACCGGCGCGGACGAGACTCACGGTCAAAGCCGTGGTCCCGGTCGAAGTCTGCAGGAGGATGGTCACCAAAGCGCCGACGAAGATGCCTCTGAGCGGGGTGCTCGTCGTCTTCTCGATCATCTTTTTCAAACGGTTGCCGGCGAGGAGCTTCAAGGAGTCTCCGAGCTTGTGGATGCCATAGAGGAAAATCCCGAGGCCGCCGACAATGAGGAACACGGTTTCGGCCCAATCCATGGTCGATACGTTAAGAAGCAATCCCGATCACTCCCCGGTAAACCGTCATCCGAACATAGGATACCACAGACCTGTGGATTCGCCTACCCTGTCAGAGAGTTAAGCGTTTTCAACAACAGCATGACATTGATCAAGCAACTCTGTTTTTACAAACCGCGCCTTGTGCATCTGAAAAGGGCAAACTTGCGCATCATCCCGTATCGACAGAAATCTTCTTGCATCAAAGAAGTCGCTGTGATAGTTTATGTATGAGTTGTATTAGAAAGGTCTGATAACGTGAGAAGATTCTTTTGGATTTTGCCCGCGATTCTCTTGTTGTTTTTCATTTCCGCTTGCGGCAGCGGCAAAGCAGACCCAGCGGACAATCCCGTCGACGCCGAGGCTGGAAAAATCTACGAACTGCTCAAGGCCGAACACGCAGAGACATCCGTCCGGGTGGAAGAGGTCGAATGGATCCATTTCAAGGTCGACGGCGAGTATGAAGGGGAACCCCAAGACCAAGAAGGCATCGTCTATTTCATCGAATACCACCTCGAGGCAGAACCTCAGAAGACGTTGTATGCGGTCGGGAATTACGATTGGCTCCTCGAAGAGGGAAGCGGGCATTCCATAAATTTGTACAACGAGGATCAAAGGTATGAATATCTTTACCATAAACATACTCTCATACATTTCATTGAGAATGAATTATGGAGCGATGAAGACGACATCGAGGTCTATCATGAGCAGGGCGAATTCGACATAGAAGGCCTTGAACGCTATTTCGACTGAAACCGAATCGAATACACAATGACAAGGAAGGGTACAGACTGTGCCCTTCCTTTTTTGCGGACAGGGGGAGAAAGATGTGTTTCACGGCCTTTCACAAGGGTTTCTCCGTTTCTTTTTCCTGCATTCTCTGATATAATTGGCTTGAGGTGAATGTGATGAAAGAACACGCTGTAGCCGCTCGAAAACGTCTTTATGAGAAGCTCGAAAAGAAAAGCGCGGCTTTGCTTTTTTCCGGAAGCGCCCCGCACAAGACGAACGACCAGAACTATCTCTACACACCGCAGAGGAATTTCCTCTATCTCACGAATCTCCCCGAAGAGAACATGATCCTTCTCATGTTGAAGGGGGAGGATACGGAGAAGACCCATCTTTTCATCGAGGAGAACACCGAAAAGAGAGTCAAATGGGAGGGCGCGCGTTTAACCAAAGAAGAAGCCCATGAAAGATCGGGCATCCCGAGCGAACAGATCCGCTATCTGGACCGTTTCGACAGATTCTTCGCCTCTCTCATGCATCCTTCCGGCCGTAGCGCGATTGGCACCCCACCGGAGACGCTCTATCTGGACCTTTCGCCTAGAAGCGCGAAAAGTCGTCCGGCAAGCCTTTCGCAAACCGAAGACATTCGCGAGAAATACCCGGAACTGCAGATACGGGATCTGAACAGCCACACCGCCCATCTCAGGATGTTCAAGTCTGCAACCGAAATCGAAAAGATCAAATGCGCGATTGAACACACCCGCAAAGGCCTTTTGAACATCCTCGCCAATCTTTCCCGAAGGACCCATGAGTATCAGCTCCAGGCCGACTTCCTGCACGCGATCACCCTGTCCGGAAGCGAGGGCACCTCATTCGACACCATCGCCGCCTCCGGGAAGAACGCCACCGTCCTCCACTATACCGAAAACAAGGACCGCCTGGACAAAGAAGCCCTCATCCTTTTCGACCTCGGCGCCTTGCACGAATCCTACGCCGCCGACATTTCGAGAACCTATCCTCTCTCCGGAAAGTACTCGAAACGCCAGCGGGAGGTCTATGAAGCTGTTCTCAGAGTCCAAAAGGAGACCATCGAGAAGGTCCGTCCGGATGTGACTTGGAAGGATCTGAACGACTTCGCCAAGGACCGCCTCACAAAAGAGGCACAAGCACTCGGACTGCTCGAGGGCGAAGAGGGAATCGAAAAATACTGCTATCACACAATCGGCCATTTCCTCGGTCTCGACGTGCATGATGTCGGTCTCTACAATGAGCCCTTCCAAGAAGGCATGGTGCTCACGGTCGAGCCCGGACTCTACATTGAAGAGGAAGGCATCGGTGTACGTATTGAAGACAACATCCTCGTGACCGACAAAGGATCCTTGAATCTGAGTGCATCGATTCCCAAGGATCCCGACGAGATCGAGAGGATCATCCGGGAGTCCTCCTGACGAGGCTCCCTTTTCGTAATCCATACAAGCCGGGTGAAACCATGGACTATCTCGAAGGAACCATCAAGGCCATTCTCTTCTATGACGAGGAGAGCCGGTTCACCATCACGAAAATCACCGTGACGGAAAGTTCCACCGCCGACAAGCTCTTTTCCCTTGCCGACGAGGAAAAAACGGTGAAAGGGAACCTGCCCGACCCGAAAAAAGGGGAACACATCCGTTTCCACGGCTGTTACGAGAACCATCCCGAATACGGCAGCCAGTTCCGTTTCGAACGCTACGAACGTCTCAAAGAGGCGAGCGTCGAAGGCATCGTCGAATATCTCTCGAGCGGTCTTTTCCCCGGTGTGGGCGAAAAGAGCGCCCGGCGGATTGTCGAGACGCTGGGGAAAGAGGCCATCCAGAAAATCAGCCGCGACGAGCGCGTTCTGGACGATATCGAACGGCTACCCAAGAAGGCCAAAACGAGTCTCGCCAAGAACCTCCGTTCCAACAAGGCCACCGAGGGTATCCGCATCCGCCTTCTGGAAAAGGGCGTGACCAACCGGATGATCGAGCGCATCCTCAAGGTCTATGGAGAAAGCTCCGCCGATATCGTCGAAAACGATCCTTACCGGCTCATCCGGGACATCGATGGCATCGGTTTCGAACGAGCCGACCGGATTGCGGAAAGTTTCGGTATTGAAGCGGACGATCCCCGCCGCATCCGCGCGCTCATCGAACATCAGTTCATGGTTTCCGTCTTGCGCGCCGGCCATACCCACATCGACGAGGAAACCTTCATAGACATCTGTTTGAGGAGGCTTTCGCGGGATGAGGACAGTATCGGCAAGGAGAGTGTCGAGAAACATTTGCGCCAACTCCTCGATGCCGGCCGTTTCGTGAAAGACGGGGGTCTTGTCACGACAAGCGCCATCCGCGCGGCGGAAACGGATGTCGTCGAAAAGGTCAAAGGACTCCTCGCGAGAAAGGAAGACATCGACACGACAAAGGTGCGTGAGCACCTCGGGACCTTCGAAAAGCTTGAAGGCATCGCCTACACCCCCGAACAAAAAGAGGCCATCCTCGAGGCTCTCCGCCACCCCGTCATGGTCCTCACGGGCGGTCCCGGCACCGGCAAGACCACCGTGATCAAGGGCATCGTGGAAATCTTCACAAAATACCATTCCCTCGCTCCCGCCCGTTACGACGAAGAGAGCGAGATCCATCTCATCGCCCCGACGGGCCGGGCCGCGAAAAGGATGAATGAAGCGACAAGGGTCTATGCGAGCACCATCCACCGTTTTCTCGGCTACAGCTACGACGGCACGTTCCAACACGACAGACACCACCCCCGCCAAGGCGAGCTTTTCATCGTCGACGAAGCCTCGATGATCGACACCCCGCTCGCCGGTCAACTCTTCCAGAGCCTTCCGGACAAATGCCATCTCGTCATCGTGGGCGATGACGCCCAGCTTCCCTCCGTCGGTCCGGGGCAAGTGCTCCGCGACCTCCTCGAAAGCGGCACCATCCCCTCTATCACCCTGAAGACGATCCACCGCCAGGCCCAAGAGTCGAAAATCGTCGAACTCGCGAGCCATGTGCGCACGGGAAGCCTCCCTCCCGATCTGAAAAAGCCCCGTCCGGACCGTTACATCATTCCCGAAAGCCCCGACAACTTCCACAAGCGCCTGAAGAGGATCATCGACTACTTTCTCGAGAAAGGCCTCGATCTCCACCGAGACATCCAGGTCCTCATCCCCATGTACAAGGGAGAGACCGGCATCGATCGGACCAACGCCTTCTTGCAAGCCGCCTACAACAAAAACACCGCGAAGCATCTTTCCCACAAAGACCGCCGTTTTCTCATCGGCGACAAGGTCCTGCAGCTTGTCAACCAGCCCGAGGACGGCATCATGAACGGCGACCAGGGTGTGGTCGAAGGTATCGACGAAGAGAAGAGGATCCTCCATGTGCGCTTCGACGACAAAGAGGTCGCCTACGAGAGCGGCGATCTCGAGAATCTCACGCACGCCTATGCCATGAGCATCCACAAATCCCAAGGCAGCGAATACAGGATGGTCGTCTTGCCCCTTTTCAAGAGCCATCGCATCCTCTTGAAACGGAAGCTCATCTACACGGCGATAACCAGGGCCGAAGAGACCCTGGTTATCATCGGACATGTGAATCTGCTCTTCGAAGCGGTGCGCGAACTCGAAGAGAACCGGAAGACCCGCCTCGCGGAGAAACTCGCGGATTCGTCCGGAAAAAGAGAGGAAGCCATCGACAAAGCCCTTTCCGCCTTCGGGAAGGATATCCTGAAAAAAGAAGCGGAGGATTCCGCTCCGAGTCCCTACGACTTCCTCGAGGGTACCCCTCCGTCCCTTCGTGACGAGACCCCGGACAAAAGCCCCTACGATTTCCTTTCCTCTAAAGCCGACGAGAGTTGAAAAGCTTGCAAGAAAGCGGACAATCCTGTATAATACGTATAAATCGAAGACGAAGACGAGTACGCGGCCAGGGTCCGCAAAAAGAGAGTTTGTGGTCGGTGAGAACAAACCGGCCCCGCCGCCGAAGCCACTTCCGAGAGACGGCGAACCCGTCCGCTTCAAGAGCGTTAACATGGAGAGAGCCATACTTGTGGAATTAAGGTGGTACCACGGTGACAGTCGTCCTTATCGTTTCTTTAAGGGCGTTTTTTATTGATTAAGGGGAGTGATGCGACATGAGACATCTGAATGCGAACGAGATCCGCGAAATCTGGCGGCGTTTCTTCGAGGAGCGCGTCCACCGGATCGAGGAAAGTGCGGGACTTGTGCCCGTGAATGATCCGACCCTCCTTTTCATCAATGCGGGGATAGCCCCCCTCAAGGGCTATTTCGATGGGACCCGGGTCCCGAAGAACCCCCGTCTGGCGAACATCCAGAAATGCATCCGCACCAGCGACATCGAGGAGGTCGGCAAGACGGCCCGGCACCACACGTTCTTCGAGATGCTGGGGAATTTTTCCATCGGCGACTATTTCCGCGATGAAGCCATCGAGTGGGCCTATGAGATCCTCACCGACAAGAAATATTACGGAATGGATTCCGAAAGGCTCTATGTGACGATCTATCTCACGGACGAAGAGACGAAAGAGAAATGGAAAGAGATCGGTATCGCCGCCGAACGGATCATCGCGACCGAGGCGAACTTCTGGGAGATCGGCGAAGGCCCTTCCGGCCCCTGTACGGAAATCTTCTACGACCGTGGCGACGATTTCGGCGAGCATGACCTCGACCTCTTGCGGAAAGACATCGACAACGACCGTTTTGTCGAAATCTGGAACATCGTCTTCTCGCAGTTCAACGCCAAAGAGGGCATCCCCCGCGAGGAATACCCCGAACTCCCCAACAAGAATATCGACACGGGCATGGGGCTCGAACGGATGGCCGCCATCCTGCAAGGGGCGAAGACCAACTTCGAGACCGACCTCTTTCTGCCCTTGATCGAATCGATCGCCGAAAAGAGCGGCGTGCCCTACAAAGGTCAAAAGAGCCATAAGATCATCGCCGACCACATCCGGAGCGTGGTCTTCGCCGTCGGAGACGGCGCCACCTTCGGCAACGAAGGCAGAGGCTACGTCCTCAGGCGACTCCTCCGTCGCGCGATCAAACACGGACGACAACTCGGCATCGAGGGTCCTTTCCTCGTCGCGCTCGCCCAAAAGGTCGTCGCGATGATGAAGGAGGCCTATCCGAACCTCGAAAAGAGTAGCGAATTCATCGAGAAGATGGTCCTCAAAGAAGAGGAACAATTCCTCGAGACTCTGAAAGACGGCGAGAACATCCTCAAAGAGATCATGCAAAAAGGTGACGGCATCATCTCCGGCGCCGACGCCTTCAAACTCTACGACACCTACGGATTCCCCCTCGAACTCACCGAGGAATACGCCGAGGCCGAAGGCCTCACGGTTGATGGGGAAGGCTTCAAAGAACACATGGCGATGCAGAAGGAACGCGCTCGCAAGGCGCGGGAGAAGACCACCTCGATGGCCATGCAGAATGCCGAATTCCTCGCTTTCAAAGCGGAAAGCGAATTCATCGGCTATCGGACGCTTTCCGCCGAAAGCGAGATCGTCAAAGCCTTCAACGAGGGCGTCGTCACGGCGAAAACCCCTTTCTATGCCGAAAGCGGGGGTCAGCTCGCCGACCAAGGCACCATCACCAGAAACGGCATGACCTTCGCCGTCGAGGATGTGCAGAGGCTCCCCAACGGGCAGCATTACCACATCATCGGCGAACACGACCTCAAAGAGGGCGACACCGTCCACCTCCAAGTCGACGAGCACGCGAGAAGAAGGACCATGGCCCACCATTCGGCCACCCACCTTCTCTACAGCGGCCTCCGGCGACTCCTCGGCGAGCACATCGGCCAACACGGAAGCCTCGTCGGCCCCGACTATCTCCGCTTCGATTTCAACCATCACGAATTCCCCGCCGACGAGACGCTCCTCGCCTTGGAGCGCCATGTCAACGAAAAAATCGCCGAAGACATCGAGGTCGCCTTCGAGGAGGGCACTATCGACGAAGCGCAAGAACGCGGCGCCATCGCCGAGTTCGGCGAGAAGTATGAAGACACCGTCCGCATGGTGAACATGGGCGAGACCCTCGACCTTTGCGGCGGGACACACGTCGAGAGGACTGCGGAGATCGGCAGCGTCGCCATCGTGAGCATCGAGAGCAAGGGTTCGGGGATCTATAGGATCATCGCTCTCGCCGGCGAGCGGGTGGATGCCGCCGAAGAATTCCTCGGTGGCTTCCTCGAGAATCTCCGCCACCTCGAGAACAAGGCCGCTTCCATCCTCGAAGAAGCCCGCTCGGAAGGCATCGAACTCACCTTCGACAAGGGCGGCGAATTCCAATTCGAAGGAAGCTATAACGATGTCATCCGCCTCAGGAAGAGGCTTTCGAAGATGCAGCGGAACGTGCGCGCTCTCGAGAAGGAATTCGAAGAAAAACGGAAGCAGAGACGTCTCGCCGACCTCGACGAATATCTCGAACAAAAGGACGAACAAGGCAATCTCGTCTTGAAGACGGAAGGGATGGACACCGAGACGTTGAAATCCTTGGCCGACAGGTTGATGGAGAACCTCCAAGAAGGTGTCGTTTTCCTCGACAACCGTAGGGACGACAAGCTCGTCTTCATCTGCAAATCCCTTGGGTCCGTCCATGCGGGCAATCTCGTGAGAGAAGCCGCGAAAATCGCCGGAGGCGGTGGAGGTGGACGTCCCGATTTCGCCCAGGCCGGTGCGAAAGATGTCGAAAAACTCGACGAGACCTTGCGTTTCGTGAAGGAGAAGCTACGTGAAGATCCTGGCGCTTGATTACGGCGAGGCCTCGCTCGGGATCGCTTTGAGCGATGTGGAAGGCCTCCTCGCCCGCGGTGCGGGGAATCTGCGCTTTCCGAAAGGGAAGACCGCAGAAGCCGTCCGCCATGTCCGACAAGTCGTAAAGAACGAGAACGTCCGGCTGGTCGTCCTCGGTCTCCCCTTGAACATGAACGGAAGCCGCGGACGACAGGCGGAGGAAACGGAACGTTTCAAGGAAGAACTCGAACAAGCCCTCGATGTGCCCGTCATACTCGAGGATGAGAGGCTCACGACCGTCTATGCGAAAAGACGCATGGTCGAGAGCGAACGATCAAGGAAGAAACGGCGCGGGCTTCTCGATGAAGAGGCCGCCGTCGTACTTTTGCAAGCCTATCTGGACAAAACGAGAAAGGGAGATGAATGATGGACGAGAAAACCTTGCGCATCATCGACGAATCGGGGAAAGAACACGACTATGAGATCGTGCTCACCTTCCGCTCCGACGAGACCGGCAAGAACTATGTCGTCTACAAGGAGATAGACGCCGCCGCCGACGAGGTCTATGCCGCCGAGTACACCGAGGAGGATGAAGACGGCGGCCGGTTGAAACCCATCGAGACCGACGAGGAATGGGACATGATCGAGGAAGTCCTCGAATCCTTCGCGAAGGAAGAAGAAGAGAAGAAACAATGAAAGAACGCGCCCCTTGGGCTGATGCGCGCGTCTACGCCGAAGAGAGGGGCATCCCGATCATAGCCGATGAGAGCGCGCGTTGTATCGAAGGACTCATCCGCGAACACGGAATTCGCCGCATTCTCGAGATTGGCACGGCCGTGGGCTATAGTGCGATCCGGCTGGCCAGCGTCTCTGCGAAGATGCGCGTGGTCACCTTGGAACGCAATGCCAAGATGATAGAGAAAGCGCGGGATTTCATCCGAAGTTCCCCTTGTGGGGACAGGGTCACGCTCATCGAGGCTGATGCGCTTTGTTGGTTGCCGGCCCAGAGAGAAACGTTCGACATGCTTTTCATCGATGCGGCCAAAAGCCGATACAAGGCGTTTTTCGACCGGTTCACCCCCCATCTCCGGGCGGGGGGTGTCGTTGTCGTCGACAACGTCCTTTTCCGCGGCTTGGACGAGACCGCCCTGAACAGACGCCAAAAGCCGCTTGTCAAAAAGATTGAACGGTTCAACCGCTATTTTCTCGATCACGAGGGTTTCGATGCGGAAATCCTCGAGATCGGTGACGGTCTCGGCATCGCCGTGAAGAAGGGGGATAAAGATGGAACTTTTCGTGAAAACATCGGCTGACCATCTGTCCGACCTCCTCGAAAAGGAAGTCGACGGCATCATCGTCGGCGTGGAAGGATTCTCCGTGCGCATGAAGGAGAATGTCGCCCCTTCCGCCTTGGCAATGCTCGCCGCGAAGACGAAAAGGGCGGACAAGAGACTCTGGCTGAATCTGAACGCTTTCATCCATGAAACCGCCCTGGATGCTTTGGAGGTTTTTTTAGGACAAATTGCCGAACTTCCTATCGACGGTGTGCTCTTTGCCGATTTCGCCATCATGCGTCTTGCCGAGAAGAAAGGACTCGTTTCGCGACTCGTCTATCACGCCGAAACAAGCCCGACATTCGCAGAGGATGTCCGTTTTTTCGAAAGAGCGGGTGTCCAAGCTGTCGTTCTTGGCCGGGAACTCACCATCAAATCCATGGAGACCATCGCCGCCAAGACCGAGATCCCCCTCGTATTCGTCGGTCACGGTCGCTTGAACATGTTCCATTCGCGGCGGCGGCTCTTATCCAACTATTTCGCCATTACGGAATCGGATGATGAAAAAGGAATGCCCGAAGACAGTTTCACCTTGCGAGAGGAGAGTCGTAACGAGCATTATCCCGTGTATGAGGATATCCACGGCACCCACATCTTCCGCGATTCTCCCACGCAGAGTTTCACCGTGTGGGAACGTTTGGAAAAGATTCTTTCCTTCTTCATCGTGGATGGTCTCTTCTATGATGAAAGAAGACTTCGGGAAATCGTCGACGATTGTATCGCCGTCCAAAAGGGCGCAAGGGGTGGAGACATCGCCAAGAAGTATCCGGACCACGACGAGGGCTTTTTCTTCCGAGAGACCTTCGCCAAGGAAGAGGAGGAGAAGAAACGATGAGACGCGTAGAACTCCTCGCTCCGGCGGGAGACCTTCTCAAGTTGAAAATCGCCCTCCATTACGGTGCGGATGCCGTCTATCTCGGCGGCACCGAGTATTCACTCCGCGCCCGGGCGTCGAATTTCACCCTGCAAGACATCGAAAAGGGAGTCCGTTTCGCGCACCGGTCGGGACGGAAGGTCTATGTGGCGGTGAACGCCTTCTTCCATCCGGAGGATGCCAAAGGACTCCCCGGATATCTGAAAAAGCTCGAAGCCATCGGCGTTGACGCTTTGATCGTGGCTTCTTCCGGTGCGGCATCCTTGGTGGGACAACACACCTCTCTTCCTTTCCACATCTCCACCCAGCAATCGACAACGAACAGCGAGGCTGTCCGCTTCTGGGAGGGAAGAGGCGCCGGACGCACCATTCTCGCCCGCGAACTCACCATGGATGAACTGGAAAGACTCCGGAAAGCGACCGACGCGGAACTCGAGGTCTTCATCCACGGCGGCATGTGCGCCTCCTATTCGGGCCGATGCACCCTCTCGAACCACATGACCCACCGCGATGCCAACCGGGGCGGTTGCGCCCATTCCTGCCGTTGGGACTACGACCTCTATGCCATGAATGACAAATTGGACATAGAGACGCCCTTCTCTTTGGGATCCAAGGACCTTTGTGCTGTGCGGGAAGTCCCGAGACTCATCGGGATGGGTATCGACGCGTTGAAGATCGAAGGGCGCATGAAGAGCATCCACTACATCGCCACCGTCGTGAACGTCTACCGGCGACTCATCGATGCCGTTCTGCAAGATGATCCCATCGATTTCGCCGCCTTGGAAGAAGAAATCGCCAAAGCCGAGAACCGGCCGACGGGCCAAGGATTCCTCAAAGGTTCCCCCTCTCACACCGAACAGCTCTACAACCTCCGAAGCGAACCGGTGAACAAAGTGTTTTTGGGTATTGTCAAGGCCTATGACGAAAAACGGGAAGAAGCCGTGATCGATGTCAGGAACCGTTTCTCCGCGGGTGACACCCTCGAGATCTTGACCCCCGCGGGCCCGAGCGCCCCCTTCCGGGTGGAATCCCTCTTCGACGAAGAGGGATATCCCCTCCAGACGGCCCGTCATCCCCGCGAGAGGATTCGCTTGAAGACCCCGCGGAAAGTGGAGCCATACGACCTTCTCCGTCGCGTCTGAAGGTTATGGGCGATATTTTACGGAATACTCTTGGCGGAACGCGCGCTTTATGGTAGAATGTGTTCGCAAGCAGGCCCTCTTGTCCGTACAGCCCTTCTGACGGACGGGGGTGCTCTTATTTATATACATACGCAACATAAGCTTCGGAACCCAATAGACCGAACCCCCGCTTCTCACACTCCAGTGTCAAATGCGTTGAGGCGCGGATGGTCTCCAAAGAACAAGGAGGCACACCCATGGAGAACAATTCCCACAAGCTCACCCAGAAAGGGATCGACAAACTGAAAGGCGAACTCGAAAGACTCAAGACCGTCGAGAGGGACCGTGTACTCGAGGCGCTTCGTGAAGCCCGTTCGCAGGGCGATCTGAGCGAGAACGCCGATTATGACACCGCCCGTTCCGACCAGGCCCGCATCGAGACCCGCATCAAGGAAATCGAGAACATCCTGAAACACGCCGAGCTCATCACGGATGACCGCACCAACAACCGCGTGAGCATCGGCAAGACCGTCACCTTGAAGATCAACGACCAAAAACCCGAGGACTACAACATCGTCGGTTCCCTCGAGGCCGACCCCTTCGACAAGAAAATCTCCAACGAATCCCCGATCGGCAAGGCCGTCATCGGCGGCAAGAAGGGCGACAAGGTCCGAGCGAAGACCGCCGCGAACAAAGAGACCGAGATCGAGATTCTGAACGTGAAATGAGAATGGTCCTCCATTCTTTTTTCATTCGCTAGGAGGGATTGTCCATGAGGATCGGCGTACTTTTGGCCATGGATGAAGAACTCGAAGCCTTTAGACAGACACTCGCCGATGTCCGCGAGGAGCCATTTCTCCAAGGACGGCTTGTCTCGGGGACAATCAAAGGAAACGAGGTGCTCGCCTTGAAAAGCGGCATCGGCAAGGTGCATGCCGCCCGTACGGCCGCACTCTTCATCGAAAGGAAGCGACCGGATCTTGTCGTGAGCACAGGTATCGCGGGTGGCGTCGAAAGCGGCCTTTTCCGTGTCGTGCTTGCCGAAGGCGCACTCCAGCACGATGTCGACATCACCCCTTACGGGTATGAACCCGGCGAGATTCCCGGTCTCGATGTCGTGTTCCCTGTCGAGAAGTCTTTTCGGAAAAAAGCGGCGGAGGCCCTGCGGAAGGAAGGCGTCCCTTTTGATGGGGGCATCATCGCGAGCGGGGACACGTTCATGCGCGACCGCTCCCCTTTGCGTCCTTTCGAGAAGGACCGGCTGATTTCCGCTTGCGACATGGAAAGCGCGGCCATCGCCCAAGTGGCATCACTCGCGCACACGCCCTTTTTGATTGTCCGGTCGGTCTCCGATTGTCTGGAGGCCGAAGACCAACTCGAAGAAAGCGGCCAACGCATAGAAAAAGCCGCGAAGACGGCCGCGGAAGCCCTCGCCGTGGTGATACGCGCTTTATGAGGCTCACCATGTCCCTTCTGGGCGAAGACCGCCACATCCGCATCAAGCGGAGGAAACGTCAGAAACGGGTCTATGTGAGAGCCCTCGCCGACGGGTCCTTGACGGTCAGCGCTCCCCGTCACACCCCGCTTTCGGCCATCCGGAAAATCCTGCAAGAACAAGCCACAAGAGTGGAAAAGCTACCGGTCTATCTGGATCCCGGATTGCGACTCGAACACGCGCAGAAGATCCCTTTTTTCGGTCAAGAGACCTCCATAGTGAGAACCCTCCCCGCGGAAGGCTTTGTCCGTCATGATGAGGACCAATGCCGGCTTCTCGTTCCCCGGGGACCTTTTCATGGCAGGAGGGCCTTGGAGGATTTCTTCCGGGAACATTTCCTTTCGGCGGCGACTTTGGCACTGAAAGACCTCGCGGCGCGCTTTCCGGAGGTCGCGAACGTCCCTTTCCGCGTGACTTGTCGCTACATGAAACAGACACTCGGGAGCTACAGGAAAAACCCCTCGCGGATCAGTCTGAATCTCTGTCTTGTCCACTACCCCGCGGAATTCACCCGGCTCATCGTGAGCCACGAAGTCGCCCATCATTTCCATCCCGACCATTCGCAAGCCTTCCATGCCACACTCGAAAGATACTTCCCCGACCACAGAAAGAAGCACACCGAACTCAAGCGGATCCATGAAGCCTTCCTCTACAGGAAACATGACAAACCGCTTCCGCTTTAGTATAATGTGGCTGTGATGAAAAGGAGGCCGCCATGATCCACTATCTCATCGACTGGAAGAAATGCATCCCCGATTATCACGAACCGGACATTTTCGCCGTCGATTTCGAGAATCTTTACGCGAAGGGCTACAAAGCCCTCCTCCTCGACATCGACAACACCCTCGTGACCTATGACGAGGACCTCCCGGGCGAAAAGACCCGTGCGCTACTCGATGAACTGGAGAGAATCGGGTTCGAGGTCGTCCTCCTTTCCAACAACAACCGCTCACGGATCGAACCCTTCGCCCTTTCGTTGGGATTTCCCGCGATTTTCCGCGCGAAAAAGCCCTTTCGTCCGGGATTCAAGCGTTCGCTCGACACGCTCGAAAGACCCCGGGAAAAACACGAGGTCCTGGTCGTGGGCGACCAGCTGATGACCGATGTCTATGGTGCGAAACGTTTTGGCCTTTCCGTCTTGCTTGTGGGACCTTTGTCGCTGGAGACCGAGCGCTGGTACACGAGGTTCAACCGGTTCGTCGAACGGAAGATGTTGAGAAGAATCAAGAAGAAAGCTCCCGAAAGATATGACGAACTCGGCCTCGAAAGCCGGTGGAAACGATGAAAGACATCCCCTGCAAAGGCTGCGGCGGCATTTTGCAAAACAAGGATGAGTTCCGTCCCTTCTACACGCCGAAACCCTTGGAGGAAGGGGAGGAGCCCCCTTATTGCCGGCGTTGTTTCCGTTTGCGTCACTATGGCGAAGTGACACCGACGAGCCTGTCGGCCGAAGATTATCGGGCCATGCTCGCAGAAATCGACACCGACGCCCTCTTCGTCAAGGTCGTCGACCTCTTCGATGTCGAAGGATCGCTGATCCCCGCCTTGACGAGAATCTGCGCCGCAAGGGATCTTGTCGTCGTCGCGAACAAGCGCGACCTTCTGCCCAAAAGCATCAAGGATGCGCGTCTCAAACACCGGTTGAACGCCATTCTGACAGCGAACGGTTTCTCTCCCCTCGCGGTCGCGCTCGTGAGCGCGACGAAAGGATGGGGAGTCGATGACCTCATCAGTGTTCTTGCCGAGAAGGCCCAAGGACGAGACATCTATTTCGTCGGTGCGACGAACACGGGCAAGTCCACACTCTTGAACCGCATGATCCGCTCGCTCGTGGATGAAGAGGGCACCATCACGACGTCTTTCGCTCCCGGCACCACACAAGGCACAATCCGCATTCCCTTCGAAGACCTCGCCCTTGTCGACACGCCGGGGCTCTTCAAGAAGAACCACCTCTACAATCTCCTTTCCGCTTCCTCCTTGCAGGCGGTGCAGCCGAAGAAGGAGATCAAACCGAAAGTCTATCAGCTGGAACCCGACCAGACCGTATTCCTGGGCGCTTTGGCCCGTATCGATTTTGTGAAGGGTCTTCCTTCGTCCTTCGTCTTTTACACCGCCCCCGATGTGACAATACACCGGACGAAACTTCTGCGGGCCGACGATTTCTTCAACCGACACAAGGGCGGAGACCTCTATCCGCCCTCCGCCCTTGAAGAGCTCCCGCCGCTTTCCGCCCATCACTTCCCCTTCCGGGAGGAAGAGAAGACGGACATCGTCTTTCCCGGGCTCGGCTTCGTCACCGTGAAAGGCTCGGGTGTCTTGCGCGTCTTCACCCCGAAAGGTCTGCAGCCCTACCGAAGGGAGGCGATCATCTGATGCTCGACAGGATCCGGCGTGATGTATGGGAAACTTTCGCGAACGATCCCGAACGCCTCGTACACATCAAGGGTGTCGTCGCGACGGCCCTCCTCTTGGCGCGAAAGATGAGGATCGACCGCCGAAGGATTTTGATCGCGGCCTATCTGCACGATATCACGAAGAACATCTCCGAAAAGGCCCATAAAGCCCTCATCCGGGAGTACTATCCCGAAGAGGCGCTTTCCGACCTCACACCCCCGCTCTATCACGCCTTGAGCGCGGCCGCCTATGTACGCAAATTCTACGGCATCGACGATGCCGAGACACTGAGAGCCATCGGCAGCCACACCATCGGTCGGCCCCGGATGACCCCTCTGGAGAAGGTGCTATTCTTAGCCGACTACATCGAACCGAACCGTCCCTACCCGATAGCGAGAGAAGTGCGGGCAATCGCTTTCGAAGATATCGACAAGGCCGTCTTCACGGCCATCGACCATTCCATCCGCCATTTCGAGAAAGAAGACGGTCACATCCCCAAGGCGGCCTATGCCGTCCGCGACTATTATGCGGCCAAAGGAGCATGCCATGGATAAACTCGACATCGTACTCGCCACCCTCGAAGACATCAAGCTCGAGGACATCGTCGTCTACGACATGCGGAGCCATTCGCCCTTTTTCGACCATGTCGTCCTCTCTTCCGCCAACAACCCCCGTCAACTCAAGGCGGCCTTGAACAGGCTCAAGAAGGCCGCCGACGAACAAGGCGGCGAGCGCTTGCGTTTCGAAGGCGCCGAGGGCGCCCGCTGGGTGCTTGTCGATTGGAACGATGTGGTCGTGAACATCTTCACCAAAGAGGAGCGTGCCTACTACAATATCGAGCGGATGTGGCACGACATCCCCGTGGTGGATCGGAAAGAGAAGAACCGCTGAAGAAGAAAAAAGACTCCCTTCATCCTATCATCGGGTGAAGGGAGTGTTTTCATGAAGGAGCGCGCAAGAATCATCACGGGCGCCGCTTGCATCGCCCTCTTCGTCCTCGTCGTGGTCTGGACGAATCTTTCCGGCGGAAGTCCGCAAAATAAAGACCTCTTCCCCGAGGAGACCGATGAGAATGTCGACGAAACCGCCTATCTCTATGTGGAACTCAAGGGCGAGGTCCGTCTTCCCGGCATCTACAAGGTCGAAAAGGGGACAAGACTCTACGAGGTCGTCCTGCTCGCGGGCGGAACGACCAAGGAGGCCGACACGAAAGAGATCAACCAGGCGACCCTTATCACCGACGGGAAAGCCTATGTGATTCCGAAGAAATCCGCAAACGAACCTTCGACCCCGCAAGAGCCCAAAGACGAAAATGGCCCCGTCTCCATCAACACCGCCTCCAAGGATGAACTCATGAGTCTCCCCAACATCGGTCCCGCGACCGCGGAGAATATCATCGCCCATCGCGACGAGCACGGCCCTTTCGAGCGGCTTGAAGATTTGACGGATGTGAGGGGCATCGGCGAAGCGACCCTCGATGATCTTGAAGGTCTCATCACGCTTTAGACACACGGGGCATCTTTGGGCGTTCCCTTTGGCCTTGTCCCTTTTCGGGGTGGAACACCCCGTTCTTCTCGCGGTGGCCTTGTTCTTTCTGGTGAGGCTTTTCTTCTATGACCGGGCGGTGTTCTTGTTGGCTTTCTTGCTTGTCGCCGCAACCGTGCCGAGGCTTTGGCTGCCGCCCGAGCCCGTCATAGAAAACGACACGCACGAAGGAATCGTCGTGCGTGTCGAAGCGGAAAGGGAACATCCCCGTCTGCGACTTTCGACGGAAGACGACAACTTTCTCGTCTATCATGAGAGAGCCGGTGATGTTCTCCCGGGAGACGGTCTCCATGTCCGCGGAAGCGTCGAGTTTCCCGATCCCCCGGATTTCTTCGGCGGCTTCGACTACGCTTCGCACTTGCGGGCGGAAGGAATAGACGGCATCATCTATGCCGATCGGATCGAAGAAAGGCAAACGGGACCGAATCCCTACCGTCTGCGCGGCATCGTCTCCGCCTATGTCGGCAGGCATTTCACACCGGAGACAAGGGTCTATGTGGAGACGTTCGTTCTCGCCGACCGGTCGGCCTTTTCCGACGAGTTCAAGGAGATGGTCGCCGCTTTGGGAGTGATGCATCTTTTCGCGGTAAGTGGACTCCATGTCTCCTTTCTCGCCCTCGTCTTCCACAAGGGGGCGCAAAAAATCTTCGCATCCGCGATCGCGGCCGATACCACATTGGTCCTCTTCCTCCTCGTTTTCATGTTCTTGACCGCTTTCCCCCCATCCGTCCTCCGCGCCGCTTCGGCGGCGATCCTGCTTGTGCTGAACCGTCGCTTGCGCCTTGGATTCTCGGCTTTAGACATCCTCTGCCTGGTGGGGGCCGGCATCCTTTTGGCCAACCCTTTCCAGATCCGTCACACGGGATTCATCCTCACCTTCGCCGTGAGCCTCTCCCTCGTTCTCTCAAGACCCCTGTTCGCAAAGAAATCCTTGTTCACCCAAGGTTTTCTCGTCTCTTCGGTCGCCTTCTCCACGACACTCCCGATCATTCTCGCGATGCGTTTCGAGGTGAATCTCACCGGCATCTTCTTGAATATCCTCTATGTGTGGTTTTTGACGGTTCTGCTTTTGCCGGGGAGTTATATCGTCTTTCTCGCGCCCTTTCTCGCGCCGATATATGCCCATGTCGTGGCTTTTTTCGAGACCTCGATCGAACAATTCCACCGCTTCGGGCGCTTGATGGTCCCTCTCCACATTCCCGCCGGGATTGCGGTGTTTATGTATTATACGCTCTTTTGGTTCTTGCAGAAGGGTCTGGTCGAAAGAAGAGGAAGGCTATTGCGCGCGGGAATCCTTTCGCTCTTTTTGACTACGGTCTTCTTTTCCCCGCATCTCACCCCTTTCAAGGAGGTCACGATGTTTTCCGTACACGGGGACGCCTTTCTCATCCGTGACGCCTTCAACCGCTGCAACATCCTCATAGACACGGGGCTTCCCGACGACAATCTCTCACTTGTGAACGCCATGCGGAGAAAGAACCTCCGCCGACTCGACTATGTCATCATCACCCACGAACACGCCGACCATTACGGCGCCTATCCCGATGTGGCAAGGTTCTTCCGCATCGAAGAGACCATCACGAACGCGAACCAAGAACCGTTCGAGGACAAAAACATCCATTGCGGGGACATCGTCTTCTTCATCTATCCCTTGGAGGCGGAGCATCCGGGCGAGAACGACCGTTCCCTCGTCATGCGGCTTCTATTGGAAGATGAGGTCTATCTCTTCACGGGTGATATCGAACACCCCCGCGAAAGGACCATCATCGATGCTTACGACCTTTCGGCCGACATCCTGAAGGTTCCCCATCACGGCTCCTCCACGTCTTCGACCATACCGTTCCTTGAAGCCGTCGGCGCTTCGGAAGCCTTGATACCCGCCCACCGCAACAACCGTTTCGGCTTTCCCGCCGCCGATGTCCTCGAGCGATTGCGGGCGATGGATCTGGATGTGCATCGTGTGGACCTCGAAGGGAGCGTGCGTTTCCGCTATCTCTTCGGGTTCCGTTTCAAGTGGTCGGCATATTGAGACCCTCCTCCGCAGACTTTGTGGAAGAAGGCGCACGGAAACAGTGATGCTGTGCTATAATGGCACTGAGGTGAATCCGATGGCAGAGAATGTCTGGCTCTTTTACGGCGAGGACGCCTTCCACATCAAAAACCGCATCAACCAGCTCGTGCGCCAACATGAGATCGACGAGTTCAACGTGACCACCTACGATTGCGAGGAGACCGACATCAACGAGGCGGTCAACGACGCCATGACGATCCCCTTCATGAGCGAAAAGAAGGCCGTCATCGCGAAGAACGCCCTCTTTTTGAGCACGAAGAAGGCCGCGAAGAACGACCTCGAACAAGACCCCGCCCGGCTTGTCGAATATCTCGAGAACCCCCCCGAGGAGACTCTCTTCATTCTTTCCGTCCCACACGCTTCGTTGAACGGGAAACTGAAAGCGGTGAAGATGTTGAAGGAGCGGGCCAAAATCGTCGAGTGCCGCCTGAAGAGTCCGCAGGACCTCACGAGCTGGGTCAAACGCCAACTTGCCAACCAGGGACTCCACATCGAGACGGAGGCCCTCAAGGAACTCATGAGACGCATCGGCAAAAGCACGGAGATGGCCTATCTGGAATTGAAGAAACTCCTGCTTTATGCGACGGACATGGAGACCATCGACAAAGCCACCGTCGAGAAGGTCATCACGAAAAACATCGAAGACAATGTCTACGAGATCACGAACGCCCTTTTGGAAAAAGACCACCGACGGGCACTCGAAGTCTATCACGACCTCATCCTCTACAGCGAGGACCCCTTGCGCATCCTGGGCATAGTCGTCGCCAAGTTCCGGGAGATGTTGGAAGTGAAGACACTCCTCGAACAAGGACTCTCCCAATCCGACATCCAGCAACACTTCGATGTCAAGAGCGGCCGGGCCTATTTCATGGTCGAAAATGCGAAAACGGCCTCGAAAGAGGCCATCGAGAAACATCTCGAACATCTCGAACATCTCGACTTTTCCATCAAGAGCGGCCGCTTGGACAAGAAGACGGCCCTCGAACTCTTCATCTTGAGCACATGAGTCGTTCCGGCCTCGCCGGAAACAAGGATGATCATCCATAAAAAAAGTCTATTCCCGGAGGATAGACTTTTTCTCACATCTCGTTGATTTTTCTTTGCAGGTGCGCTTTCTGGCGCGCAACGTAGTTCTTGTGGCGGACGCCCTTCACTTGGGCCTTGTCGAGTTTCTTGTGCGCGATCGCGAGTGCGGCTTCCGCCTTGTCCCGGTCGCCTTCGTTTACGGCTTTTTCGACGTTCTTCACCGCCGTTCTCATACCGCTTTTGAACATACGGTTCTGCATGCGGCGTTTCGCGTCCTGCCGGGCGCGTTTTTTCTGTTGCTTGATGTATGCCATTCTCTCACCTCCATGACAAGCAAAACCATTCTATCAAATCGTGTCGTAAAAAGCAACATCCCCCGCTAAATACCTGACGCCTTTTTGATGAAGGATGACGCGGTCTTTGGTATAATCGTCTCGAGGTGGTATGATGGATGCATTGCGGATCGGGTGGATGAACACCTTCGAGGTTGTTGAAAAGAGCGGTGAGGGTCTCCGCATCAGGCATCCGGAAGCGGAAATTTATGTACCGGCCGCCGATGTGCGAGGACACCCCGAAGTGGGAGAGCTTGTGGAAGCCTTCGTCTATATCAACCACAAGAAGGGTCTCGCGGCCGCGCTCAAGGAACCTTTCATCGACCTTGAACGGGCCGGATTCGTCGAAGTCGCGGGCCGACGCGACAATCTCGGCGTCTTTGTCGACATCGGTTTCACCAAGGACATGCTCGTGTCCTTGGACGACCTTCCGCCCTTGAAGAGCGAATGGCCCATCCCCGGCGACAAGCTCGTCTGCCGGCTCAAACGTTCCAAGAACCAGATGACTGCGAAGCCCGTCGGTCTTTTCCAGTTGAAACGGGTCATCCCGGCGCAAGGAATTCTCGAAGTGGAAGAACGGGTGACGGCCCATGTCGTGCACCACGCCCTTGAAGGCGTCTTCCTTTTCACGCCGCAAGGGCAGAGGATCTTCGTCTACGACAAGGACATGGGAGGCCCCGTGCGTCTCGGAGAGGGGTTTTGCCCCCGCATCACCATCAAGAGGGGGTCCGGGGATTATGTGGGCTCGTTGCCGGAAGAGGACATCTGAGCGGATGTCCCTTTTCGTGAAGACGGCAAAAACGATTGAAAGAACGCCCCGTTTTGCGCTATAATGAGCTTGATTCCAAAGGGGAGGCGATTCGCATGGGCCGCAAGTACGAGGTTCGCAAAGAAGCCATGCACAAGACACATCTGAAACGCAGCAAACTCTTCGCCCGCTACGGGAAGGCGATCTACATCCGCGCCAAGGAAGGCGGTGCCGACCCCGACACCAATCTCGAACTCACCCATCTCATCGAACGAGCGAAAAAGGACGACGTTCCGAACGACGTCATCGAGAGAAACCTCAAGAAGGCCGTGGAAAAAGGCGGCGAAGATTACGAGTATGTCCGTTATGAAGGGTATGGGCCCGCAGGGAGCGCCGTCATGGTCGACGCTCTGACGGACAATGTCAACCGCACCGTGAGCGATGTGCGGTATTGTTTCATGAAGGCGGGCTCGAAACTCGGCGTCAAGGGTTCCGTCGAACACCTTTTCGACCAACTTTCCATCATCCGCATCGAGCCAGTCGACGAGGAAGAGATTCTCGAATGGCTCCTCGAGGAGGATTTGGATGTCTCGGACATCGTCACCGAGAACAACGAGTTCATCATCGAGGCGGCGGGTACCGAACTCGACAAGGTCGAGGCGGTTCTGAGAAAGAAGGGGGTCCGCATCCGAGAATCGACAAACGGATGGTTCGCCAAGACGCCGATCGAACTTTCCGAGGCGGACTACGAGACCTTCAAGGAGTTCCTCGAACGACTGAACGATCTTGACGACATCCAAGCGGTCTACCACAACGTCGCCAACGACGGTTGAGCACCGGCGAAAGGCCGAAAACCGTTTGTTGGAGGTCGGCCTTTGTGGTATAATCAAGCCTGAGGTGATGGCTCATGAACCTGCCGAACAAGATCACATTCGCCCGTGTGTTTTTCATCCCCTTCATCCTCGTGCTTTTTTATTTGGACAGAGATCGGGGCGAAGAACTCAACGCTTACAGCATCGCCATCGGCGTGCTTTTCATTCTCGCCTCGTTCACCGATTTCGTCGACGGCTATCTCGCGAGGAAACACGGCATCGTGACGACGTTCGGCAAGTTTCTCGACCCGCTCGCGGACAAACTCCTCGTCATGGCGGCATTGCTCATGCTTTTGGACATCAGCTTCATCCCGATGTGGGTCGTCTTCGTGATCCTCGCCCGCGAACTCATCGTCACCGGGCTCAGACTCGTCGTCGTCGGGGACGGGGCCGTCATCGCCGCGAGCCGACTCGGCAAGTACAAGACCGCGACCACGCTCGTCGCGATCATCCTGTTGCTTTTCCATGTCCGCTTCGCCGGTGAAATCATGCTCTATATCGCCACAGCGCTCACCGTGATCAGCGGCATCGAATACATCATAAAGAACATTCCCGCGGTCGCATCCACGAAGTAGGAAAAGAAAAAAAGCAATCCGGCTACCACGGCGGAATCATAGTAACGAGAAGGAGGCGTTCATTTTGGCAAAGGAAGACCGCAAAAAGATACTGGACCAGGCCATGAAGGACATCGAGAAGGCCCACGGCAAGGGATCCGTGATGATTCTGGGCGATGACGAGGTGGGCAAGAACATCGAGACGATCCCGAGCGGTTCCCTCGCTCTCGACAAAGCCCTCGGCATCGGTGGATACCCCCGCGGCAGGATTGTCGAGGTCTATGGGCCCGAGTCCTCGGGCAAGACCACCTTCGCCCTGCACGCCATAGCACAAGCGCAGAAAGAAGGCGGATACGCGGCCTTCATCGACGCCGAGCACGCGCTTGATCCCCAATACGCCCGCGCCTTGGGCGTGGACACCGAGAATCTCATCATCAGCCAGCCCGACACGGGCGAGCAAGCCTTGGAGATCACCGAGGCCTTGATTCGCAGCGGTGCCGTCGATATCGCCGTTGTGGACAGTGTCGCGGCACTGGTGCCCGAAGCGGAGATCCGCGGCGACATGGGAAGCAGCCATGTCGGGTTGCAGGCAAGACTCATGAGTCAAGCGATGCGAAAACTCTCGGGCGCCATCTCCAAGTCCAACACCACCGCCGTTTTCATCAACCAGATCCGCGAGAAGGTCGGTGTCATGTTCGGCAACCCCGAAGTCACCCCGGGCGGCAGGGCCCTGAAATTCTACAGTTCCATCCGCGTGGAAATCCGCCGCGGCGAACAGTTGAAAATCGGCAACGACATCATCGGCAACCGCGCGAAGATCAAAGTCGTCAAGAACAAGGTCGCACCCCCCTTCAAGACGAGCGAGGTCGACATCGTCTATGGCGAAGGGATCAGCCGTCTCGGCGAACTCGTCGATCTCGGTGTCGAGTTCGACCTCCTACAAAAGAGCGGATCCTGGTTCTCCTATGAGGGGGAAAAGATCGGCCAGGGCCGCGAGAACGTCAAGAAATATCTCAAAGAGAACGAGAAGGTCGCACAAACCCTGGAAAAGGAAATCCGTGCGGAACTCGGCCTTTGAGAACACTTTTTCCACCAAGCTCTTTCCGGCTCACGCCGGAAAGAGCTTTTATATATTGTGTTTCAACACCTTCATCCGGCCTTTGCTTGTGCTAATGTACATTGAAAAGTGTACCACCCATGGACATTGAAAAGTGTACCACTTTCCCAAAGACTGATATAATTGCCGTATCTGACAAAAGATGCGGAGGAAAGGGAAAGTGATCGACTTGAAGACGAAGTTCAGAATCATCGATTATCATCAACGCGGCATGAGCATCCGAGCAATCCACCGGGAGACGGGGTTCCACCGGGAAACCATCCGCAAGTATGTCAAAGCCTATGAAGAGGCGCGACAGGCGTTGGAGTCCAGCGACACCCCGGATGAACAACGCGTGATCACTGAGAGGATGATGGAGGCACCGCGTTACGACACCCGTAGCCGCAAACCGCGAAAACTCACCGAAGCCATCCGCCGTCGGGTCGACGAGTATCTCGCGGAGAACGCGATGAAAAGGAAGAACGGCATGCGCAAGCAACAACTCACGGCCAAGGACATCCACGAGGAACTGATGGCGGCGGGGGCGGACATCTCGTACA
>PWYL01000049.1 GCA_003568315.1 Mollicutes bacterium
CGAAACTCGCTCCGCCAGAGAATCCGTGGGCATGTTCATAGACGCCGCCGATGTTCAAGGCTTGGCCCGGCCCCTGTCCGAAGCCCATGGGAAGGAGCAATCCCGCGCTCGCAAAAAGCGAGGGAAAGAAGGTGTGGGCGAAAAGGAGGGTGAGAGACAGACCGATGAGGCCCTGCAATAGATAGGTGGAAACGATAATCATCCCGTTGAAGAAACTCTGGCCCTTGCGGGTGCCGACAACGAGTTTCTCATGGACCTTGAGCCCCAAAGCGATGAAACCCAGGGCGATGGCATGATATGTGATCATGCCCAAGAAACGGTTGGTGTCTTGCATTTGCTGGAGATCGACGATACGGGAATAGACGAGCTCTTTGACCAAAAGACCCAAGAAACCGGCGATGACCGCCGTCGGAAGCAGGGATTTCCGGAGAAACGGGATCTTCCTCCGAAGAACGTTCGCAAACATCAAAAGCAGAGCCAAGAAACCGAAATGCATCATGCCTTCCCAGATGATGAAGTCGCGGAAATCGATCATGTTATGACGCTCCCTCTCATGTATTCGATGGCGAGGACGTATTTCAGCGCGTTGCGGCGGGGGTGGTTCAAAAGATACAACGTGCGGTCCTCGTCACGGTTGTGGATGATGAGTTTGTTGCGTTGTTGCACGGCGGCATCCAGATGCTCGACGGACCATTCGATCCGCTCTTTGCCCGGAATCTCCACCACGATGCGGGAGGGGAAAAGCGAAACCTCGCCTTCCCCGAGGAGAGTCTTTTTCGTCGAACGGACGACATCGAGCACCCGTTCCCCCTCATCCGCGAAGAGCTCCTTGTCAAGGGGGTGGTTGTCGATTCTTTCCCGGAGCGCCCGCTTCTGCTTGTCATGCCATTCGTGGCTCAAGATGTGAGAACCTTCGCTTTCTGCGGGATGGAAGCGGCCCCAACCGTCGATGGCGGCGGTGAATCCGCACGATGTGCAATGCACGGCGTCTTTTTCGCTTTGGAGGGTATCGAACACCCCACACGCCGGGCAGAAAAAATAGGCGCTTTCGAAATACTCCGCGGGGGCGGAGCCTTTGTAAAGCGTCGAATGTCTCTCGGCGAACGCCAAATCGTCGACGGCGAGTTCCGTCTCGATCATGGAAAGGATGTCCTCGGGGGAGAGCTCCTTGTATTCCTCGGGCCGGAGGATTCTTTTCACACTACCCTTCATATATCCCTTGCGGACCCCCCTGCCCCAGCGGGGGTTGGAGAGATGGCCGCCTTCGATGCTATAGAGGAGCACGGGCACCTTCAAGAGCTTCACGAGTTTGCCGATCGCTTTGGGCATCTCCATGAGCCGGCCGTCGAAGGTGGCGTTCCCTTCGGGAAAAATGCCGATGGAGCCGCCGCTTTTCACGACGGATTTGATGTCGCGGATGGTGGCGAGGTCCGAACGGTATTTCGTCTTCGGGATCGGCATGACGAGCTTCTTCATGAAGAAGGCCCAGAACCTCACGGAAAAGATCATGTCGGAGGCCACATAGAAAATGGGCTCACGGAAAGAGAGGCCGACGGTGAATGGGTCGATGTCCATCACATGGTTGGAAAGGACGAGGTAGGGTCCTTTCAAGTCCTTCGGCGGGCGGAAGCGGACGGCGGTATGGTTGTAGCGGAGTTTCATGAAAAGACGGAAAAAAGGGCGCAGAACGGCGAAAGTCACGGTGTGGCGGATTCTTTTGCGCAAGGTGGACCCACCTTTCCATAGGGGATGGATGGCTCAGTCTTCTTCGAGGGAGAGCACGGAGAGGAAGGCTTCCTGGGGCACATCGACCTTGCCGACGCTTTTCATGCGGCGCTTGCCCTCCTTCTGTCTTTCGAGGAGTTTTTTCTTCCGGCTCACATCCCCGCCGTAACATTTCGAAAGCACGTTCTTGCGGAGCGCCCGGATGGTCGAACGAGCGACAATCCGGTTGCCGAGGGACGCTTGCACGGGCACTTCGAACATCTGGCGCGGGATGAGTTCCTTGAGTCTTTCGGTGATGGCCTTCCCCCGCTTGTGGGCGAAATCGCGATGGACGATGACGGAAAGCGCGTCCACGCTCTCGTGGTTGATGAGGATGTCCATTCGGACGAGGTCGCTCTCCTTGTAGCCTTTGAATTCGTAGTCGAGAGAGGCATAGCCCTTGGAGGATGATTTCAACTTGTCGAAGAAATCATAGACGATCTCGAGGAGGGGGAGATCGTAGGCGAGTTCGACGCGATGATCGCCCAAGTAGCGCGTGTCTTTGTAGATGCCGCGCTTGTTCTGGCAGAGTTCCATGATGTTGCCGACATATTCGCGCGGACACATGATGGTCGCATCCACATAGGGCTCCTCGATGGATTCGACCTCGGCCGGGTCGGGAAGGAGGCAGGGGTTGTCGACGGTGATCGTCTCGCCGTCTTTTCGTTTCACGTTGTAGACGACGCTCGGGGCCGTGGCGATGAGGCCGATGTCGAACTCGCGGCGGATCCGCTCTTGGATGATTTCAAGATGGAGGGTGCCCAAAAATCCACAGCGGAAACCGAAACCGAGGGCTTTCGAGTTCTCCGGCTCGAACATCAGACTCGCATCGTTCAGTTTCAGTTTTTCCAAGGCCTCACGGAGGTCGTTGTACTCGTTCGTGTCAATCGGGAAAAGGCCGCAATAGACCATCGACTTCATGGTCCTGTATCCCGGGAGCGGCTTTTTCGCGGCTTTTTCGGCGTGGGTCACGGTGTCGCCGACCCGGACGTTCTCCACCGACTTGATGGAGGCGACGAGATAGCCGACATCACCCGGCGCCAAATACTCCTTGGGTTCCCGCTTGGGGGTGTTGACCCCGACCTCGCTCACTTCGTAGACCTTCTTGCTCGCCACCATGCGGATCATGTCGCCCTTCCGCAAGACCCCCTCGACCATGCGGATGGAGGGGATGACACCGCGGTAGGGATCATAGAGCGAATCGAATATGAGCGCCCGGAGCGGTTTTTCGGCTTCGCCCGCCGGAGCGGGGATCCTCTCGACCACGGCCGCGAGGACTTCGTCGATGCCCTGCCCCTCCTTGGCGCTTGTGAGAATCGCATCGCTCGCGTCGAGTCCGATGACATCTTCGATGTCCTTCTTGACTTTCTCGACATCCGCGTTCGGGAGGTCGATCTTGTTGATGACGGGGATGATATCGAGGTCGTTGTCGAGCGCCAGATAGACGTTGGCGAGTGTCTGTGCCTCGATGCCTTGTGCCGCATCGACAACAAGAAGCGCACCCTCGCAGGCGGCGAGGCTCCGGGAGACCTCGTAGGTGAAATCGACATGCCCGGGCGTGTCGATGAGATGGAAAATGTAGTCTTCACCGTCTTTATGGCGATAGAGAAGCTGCACGGCGTTCAACTTGATGGTGATGCCGCGTTCGCGTTCGAGATCCATCGAATCGAGGAGCTGTTCGCGCATCTCCCGCGCCGAGACGGAACGCGTCTTCTCGAGGATCCTGTCGGCCAGAGTGCTCTTGCCGTGGTCGATGTGGGCGATGATGGAAAAGTTGCGGATCCGTTTCTGCCGTTTCTCTATCTTGTCAAAATCGTTTCTGTCCATGTCGATCTTCCTTTCGTTGAGAGCCTCTTGCTCTCAATCGGCTGTCTTCGCGGGAACGCGGTCGGGATGGAGGCGTTCGAAAGCCTCTTTTTTCATACGGTATTCGACGCTTGTCCGTTTTCTTCCCAGCTGGTCGGTCCAGACGTCTTTTTGGACGGCCGTCTTTTCAAAACCGAGCGATGCGTAGACATGCCGGGCACGGGTGTTCTCCACCATGGTGTCGAGCTCGATCAGGGCGGCGGAAAGGTCGAAGAACACATGGGCCATGAGTGTTTTCAACGCGTCGCGGCCGAGCCCCCTGCCTTGCTTGGCGGCTTCACATATCTTGATGCCGATGACGGCGGTGGCATCGTCTTTGAACACGGAACTCATCTCGCCGATGGGCAAACCTTCTTCATCTTCCAAAATGTATACACGATGGCTCTTTTCATCGTGCTCTTGACGTTTCAGTTTCTTCTTGAGCTTCTCTTGGTCGGTCGGGATCCCTTTCGGGAAGCCCGCGTGTTCCATGATGGCGCCATCCGCCCACCAGTCGGCAAGCAGCTCGGCATCGCGCTCTTCGGCGCGACGGACGCGCACCTTTTCTCCTGTCAACATCAAAAACGCCTTCCTTTCGTGTTTCGCGACACATACCCATTTTATCACAACGGGCCTTTGGGAAAAAGTGGAAAGTTGACGAAAGAAAAAGACACCGGAGCGGACTCCGGCGTCTTTTTGACATCGCGCGTTTGTAAGCCATGTTCTGTACCCTTCCGGGCGGCAACCATTTATCTGTGCGCCTTCGCGCACCCCTTCACCGGTTCATTTCCCGTTGAAGGGCGCCCCTACCATAATTTGGGTTTCTAGCTCGCGGGGTTTACCCGTTCCAACCCGGGTGTTTCCACCCGGACTCGTCTCTGTGGCACTTTTACAGGTACTCACGCCCCGAAGGTACGCTTTCCCGGCCGTCGCCCCCCAAGGGGCGCATGGCGTTATGGTTTCCGCCATCACGAACACTACAGGCGTCGCAGCCTGTGCTAGCATGGACTTTCCTAACGTCCCTTGCGGACGCTCGGGTGCCCAACGCGCAATGTTTCCTGCTACTTCCATTATAACATATATGCCGTGTTATTGTTTCTTGTCGTTGTTCTTGTTGGGCGGTCTTTGTCCGCGGTTACGCGGAGGACGGTTCTTGTCGCGCGGCGGTCTTTTGTCCTTGTCCTGACTACCGCGTTCCGGCTTTCCCGACGATTGACCCTCACCGGGCTTCGGTTTCGGCAGTGTGGCCTTGAGGGAAAGGTCGATGCGGCCGCGGTCGTCGATGCCGATGACTTTCACGTCGACCTCGTCGCCGAGCTTGACGACATCCTCGACGCGCCCCACGCGTTCATGGGCGAGTTTCGAGATGTGACAGAGTCCGTCGGTGCCGCGCCAGAGTTCGATGAAGGCGCCGAATTTCTCGATCCGGACGACCTTGCCGCGGTAGACCTCGCCGACCTTGGCGACGCGGACGATGTCCTCGATTTCCTTCATGGCCTTGTTGATGGGTTCCATTTCGGTGTGCATGATCGTGACGCGCCCGTCCTGTTCGATGTCAATGCTGACATCGTCGTTGCGGTCGATGATGTCGTTGATCATCTTACCGCCCGGGCCGATGACGTCTCTGATCTTCTCGGGGTCGATGACCATGATCTTGACCTTGGGTGCGTATTTCGAGACTTCCTCGCGGGGCTCGGGGATGGCATCGAGCATGTTGTCGAGCACTTTCATGCGTGCTCCATGCGCTTGTTTGAGGGCTTTTTTGAGTATGTCCTTGGAGAGGCCCTTGACCTTGATGTCCATCTGCAGGGCGGTGATGCCGTCCTTGGTGCCGGCGACCTTGAAGTCCATGTCACCGATATGGTCCTCGAGACCCTGGATGTCGGTGAGAACACGGTGGGTGTCACCTTCGAGGACGAGTCCCATGGCGATGCCCGCGACCGGCGCTTCGATGGGTACACCGGCGGCCATGAGGCTCATGCAGCCGGCACAGATCGAGGCCTGCGAGGTCGAACCGTTGCTCTCGAGGATCTCGCTGACGATGCGGATCGTGTAGGGGAAATCCTCCTCATCAGGTATGACTTGCAAGAGGGCTTTCTCCCCGAGAGCGCCATGACCGATCTCGCGCCGTTTCGGAGGGCCGTAGCGGCCGGTCTCACCCACACTGTAGGGCGGGAAGTTGTAATGGAGCATGAATCGCTTGTTCTCGGTGTCGGCGATGCCGTCGATGATCTGGTGTTCCCTGAGAGCGCCGAGCGTCGTGATGGAGACGGCTTGCGTCTGTCCGCGGGTGAACATCGCGCTCCCGTGGGTGCGTTCGAAGACGTCGATTTCCGAATAAAGTTCGCGGAGTTCGTTCAACTCGCGGCCGTCGGGACGCTTGCCCTCTTCGACGATGAGGCGTCGCACTTCATCGGCGACGATGCCGTCGATGTGGCGTTGGGCGTCACGGACTTTCTGCTGCCGTTCTTTTTCATCGAGTGACTCGAAGGCGGTCTCGAGGGTCTCCTCGGTTTTTTCCTTGACGGCGGAGACGATGTCGCTCCGGGTCTCCCTGTCGAAAGTTTTCACGGCCTTCAAGAGTCTTTCTTTGAAGGAATCGTCGACGAGATTCACGGCGTCTTCATCAAGGGGTTCCGGTGTGTAGTCCATCTTTTCTTTACCGAGTTCGGCGACAATGTCCTTTTGGAAGCGACAGAGTTTCTTGATCCATTCATGGGCGAACATCATCGCTTCGGCCATGTCGTCCTCGGGTACCTGTTTGGCGGCGGCTTCGACCATGTTGATGGCTTCCTCCGTCCCGGCGACGGTCAAATCGATGTCGGAGTGTTCGAAGTCGTCTTCGGTCGGGTTCAGGATGAACTCGCCGTCCACACGTCCGACGACGACACCGGCGACGGGCCCCTCGAAAGGAAGATGGCTCAAAGCCAGTGTCAGGCTGCTTCCGAGCATCGCCGCCATAGGGGGCGAATAGTCGTAGTTGCCGCTCATGACCGTGTTGATGATCTGGATCTCGTGGCGGAAGCCCTCGGGGAAGAGCGGTCGGAGCGGTCTGTCGATCATTCTCGAGACGAGGGTCTCGAGTTCCGAGGGTTTCCCTTCGCGCTTGAAGAAGCCTCCGGGAATCTTCCCGGCCGCGTAGAGCTTCTCGGTGTAGTTCACCATCAGCGGGAAGAAGGGCAGATTCGACTGTTCCTTCGACGCCTGCATGGCAGTGAGGACGGCTGTGTCGTTGTAGCGGATCATCGCAGCGGATGTCGCTTGTCTCGCCACGCCGCCGAGTTCGACCTTGAGGGTCCTCCCGTCAAGGTCCATTTCGTAAACTTTCGTTTCTGGCAACATGTCTTTCTTTCCTCTTTTCTTCTCTTCTTATTCTATTATTCTTTATCTAATCATATATGATATCACAAACTGCCTGTTTCGTACAGTATCGGAAAGCATACCGGCAACACCCCGTGAAAAACCGTCCCGGTCGGGACGGTTTGGTCGTGATGGCAAAGGTTCTCAGGAAGCTTCCTCCAGATAGATCGGCAATTGTTCCTCGGGGAATGTGCCGCGATTCGCGTCAAAGAGGAGTCTGACATCGAACCCCATTCCTTCGATGAACTCCTTGTTATCCTCATAGATGGCCTCGAGTTGCTGCCGTTCCTGATGCATTTCGGCTTCGAGTTCGTTCAAGTCCTCCTCGAATTCCTTTACCGCCTCCTGGTATTTCTGCCGGTTCGCATAGAGGATGATGTCGTATTCGGGATCCTCTTTCTTGTCATAATAGTAGGAGGCGATGGCATACGCGGTTTCGTCGTCGTGTTCATAGACGAAGAAATACATAACGGCCTCGGCATAGATGCTCTCCCCGGCCTCTTCACCGGGAAGGCCAAGATGGAGGTCCGCTTTCAATGCGACCCACTCCAGACTATGCAGGCTGATTTCGCCACCCTTCTCGTCCTTCAGGAGTCCGACAACTGTCGGAGCATGCTTATGGGCGATTTCTTCGGATTCCGTATCGGGGGAATACGGGGGCTCACGCGTCAAGGCGAGAAAGAGCACGGTGGCTATAAACACGCCGAGCGTGATGAACAAAAGCAGTTTTTTCAAGTCGGTGCCCTCCTTGTTGTAGGGGGATGAAAAGTCGGTCCTATTTGCGCATTATACGTCAAGACGGGTGAAATTGCAATGCCATGCATCGCGAGATGCGAGAAATCATCGGCCAACCCAAACTCCGTTTCATCCCGTGATACGGAAGAGGACATGGAAGAGGGCGATCATAAGGATGAGAATGACAGTGAAGACAGCGACAACCCGAGATAGACGAGAAAACATTCTGGCCGTCTCGTCTCGCAATCCTCTGTTCCAGAGGCGTTGGACGTCCGCTTTGACGACAAGGCTTGCCGCTAACGCCAAAGCCGCACAAAAGGCCAAGGGGGCCAGAATCCACGCGGGAAGACGTTCCAGTATGACAGGCAATGCCAACACGAAAGCAGAAAGCGCAAGCATACCGGAAAAGGAGAAAATCACCGCGGCTCGGATTCTCTGCGGCTTGAGCCGCACGGGGATAGGGTCGTCTCCGTTTTTCCCGGTGTCAGGGTTTTCGTCCCTTTTTCCTCTTTGCCAACCGAGGAACGGCCCCTCGGGGCCCGCAAAGCCGAAAAGCGTCTTTTGCTTTCGCATGGAAAAGACCCCTCCCTCAACATGGATCCTTTGCTATTTTCTCAGGATTCCGTAGCCGCCGTAGACGGGCCGGATGTCGTTGATGGTGATCATCATCTGCTCGTCGTAGGATTTCAAGAGATCCAACGTCGGACGCATCTCCTTGCGGGGGATGTGGACGATGAGGATTTCCTTTCTGTCCTCTTTGCCGTAGGCGTCCGTCGCGGTGACACCGAAACCCCGTTCCCTTAGTTCCAAAGAAATCTTCTTGCCGAGATCCTTGCGGACGATCGCTTCGACGCGAATGGTGCCCACGGCGATCTTGTCCTCGATCATGGTGCCGAAGAAATTGCCTAAAGCGAACGCGAGGGCATAGACGACCACCTTGAAGGGATCGCTCATGATGTCGGTGAGGATCGTCACGGCGAGAATCACCCAAAGCAGCACCTCGAAGAAGGCGATGAACGAGCCGATGAGCTTTTCACCTTTCGTTATGAGGACGATGCGCACCGTCGAGATGGAGACCTCGAGGATCTTTCCGAAAAAGATGAACGAATAGAGGAAGAGGGGATGGACGGTGTCGAGAAGCTCGCTCATCGTTTCAATCCCCTTTCCTGTGGACGCTTCTTCCTTCGATGTAGACCGCTTCCGGCGAAGACATGATGTCGAAGGGATCGCCATCCCAGATGACGATATCGGCGTCTTTTCCCTTTTTCAAAGAGCCGACCCTGTCATCGATTCCGTTCAGTTCCGCCGCGTTCTTCGTCACGGCTTTGAGAGCTTCTTCGCGCGAAAGCCCCGCTTTCACATAGAGCGCGGCCTGCACCATGGTGAAGGTTGTGGCCACGACGGGGTGGTCGGTCATGATCGCGAAAGGGACACCCTTGTCGGTGAGGATTCTTCCGCTTTCGAAGGAGAGTTGCGCGGTCTCGAATTTCCCGGGGAAGCCCATCGTCGGTCCGAGAATCACCGAAAGGCCGCTCTCCTTTATGGTATCAACGATGAGATAGGCTTCGGTGGCGTGGTCGATGGTCGCTTGGAGACCGAACTCCTTGACGATGCGGATCGCCGTCATGATGTCGTCCGCCCGGTGGGCGTGGATTTTCACGGGCATGCCTTCGAAAACCCGTTTCAGACTGTCGAGTTTCATGTCGAAGGAAGGTTTCTTGGCATCACTCACTCCCGCTTCATAAGCATCGAGGGCGTCTTTGTACTCTTTCGCCCGGATCAGCCATTCGCGCATGATGGCGGCACTCGCCATTCTGGTGGAGGGGGTCTTCTTCTTCTCCGCATAGACGCGTTTGGGATTCTCCCCGAGCGCCATCTTCATGCAGACCTCGTCTTTGAAGACCATCCGTTCGGCGGTCTCGCCGTGGGTCTTCATCGCACAGAAGGTGCCGCCGATGACGTTGGCGCTGCCGGGGCCGGTGACGACGGTGGTCACCCCGGACTCGAGCGTCCTCCGGACGGACCGGTCTCGCGGATTGACGGCATCGAGACCCCGGAGTTCGGGATAGACGGGATCGGTCATCTCGTTGACATCGTCGCCCTCGAAACGGATGCCCTCCTCGATGAGCCCCACATGACAATGCGCATCGACAAGGCCGGGTGTCACGACTCTGTCTTTCGCATCGACAATCTCGAACCCGTCGAAACGGCTCGCATCGAATGCGGTGCCGGTCTCGAGGATCTTGCCGTCCTTGACGGCGACATAGCCTTTTTCGAGAGTTTCGCCCTCCGAGGTGTGCAGGCGGGCGTTCTTGATCACGAACATCTAATCTTCCTTTCCTTTGTCATCTTTTGGTGACGTATGGTCGTAGGTCGCTTGGATCCTCGCTTTTTCCTCTTCGTCCAGCTGGATCTTGTCTTCATGCAATTCCTTGAGGTAGCGGACGGTCTCTCTGATCATGCCCGTGATGGGGATGGCGAGGATGATGCCCACAACCCCGAAGAGATAGCCGAAAAAGACAAAGGCGGAGAGCACGAGGAGCGGATGGAGTTTCGTCTCCTTGCCCATAATCAAAGGTTGGGCGACGTTGTTTTGGATGATTTGGCCGACGACGACCGTCACGGCGATGGCCAAAGGCGCGAAATCGCCGAAAAGCAGTGTCTCGTCGGTGAGCGAATAAAGCACCGGCAGAAGCATCGCGATGAAAGGCCCGACATAGGGGACGATGTCGAAAAACCCGAGCATGAAGCCGAAAAGAAAGCTCCGCTCTCGGAAACCGAAGATGAAGAAGACGATCGTGAAGACGATGGCCATCACGAACATGGTGAGAAAACGGCCGTTGAAATATTCCTCGATGACGCGGTTCGCCCGGCCGGAAAGCTCGATGACATGTTTGCGGGCGCGTTTGGGAAAGACCACCACGATGGCCTCATAGATGCGCTTTCTGTCGTTCAGGATGAAAAAGAGGAAGACCGGGACCAACACGATGGTGATGACGATGAGGGTGAGGCTTTGGAAGAGGGCGAGGAAATCGATCTCGATGTCACCGATGGTCTCCCAGGTGACGAGTCCCTGGATGTATTCATAGACGCGGCGGATGAACGTGTTCTCGCCCAAGAACGCATCAATGGCGGCAACGACCCGCGGCCAGTCGTTCTCGATGAACGCGACCGCCTGATTGTAGATGAGGCTGCCGGCGTAACGGAAAAAGAAGAAAAGGAGCACACCGACACCGCCGAAGACGATGGCCGTGTTCAAGAGTCTGTTTCTCTGTTTGATTTTTCTCTCGAGAAGCCGGAACAAGGGCGCGAGGAGATAACTCAGGAAAAGGGCGATGGAAAAGGGGAGTATTATCGACATCGCTGCCTGGACGAACCGTTCCACGAATCCGGGGAACAGTGTCCGGAAAAGCAAGAGCACAAGGAGCGTGAGGGCGACGACCGCAAGATTCAAAAGCAATCTCTTTCTCCGTTCGGACATCTTCAATGGGTCCCTCCTTCTTGGTGGAACGTGGCTTGCACATAATCCATTATATCAAACTTCCTCTGTAAACGGCACCATACGGATAAAAAAATAAGCGCCAAAGCGCTTATTTCTTCGTTCAACGTCTGAGACCGAGTTTCTTGATGAGGTCGCGATAGCGTTCGACATCCTTTTTCGCAAGATAACGCAGAAGGCGGCGACGCTGGCCGACTTTCACCAAAAGTCCGCGGCGTGAATGGTGGTCGTGCTTGTGTTCTTTGAGATGCTCGTTCAACGTCTGGATCTCCTTGGTGAGGACGGCGATCTGCACTTCGGGTGAGCCGGTGTCGCCTTCCTTGATGCGGAACTCTTCGACGATCCTTTTCTTCTCTTCTTTCGAAAGAGCCATGAAAATTCCTCCTTTTTCCTTGTCTCACCCGGAACCTAGCGCGGCGCTGAGGGACGCCGGGCCACGTAACGGGCGCAACGATGATTATAGCACATTCTTGCCAGAATGCAAGTGTTTGGGGACGTGTTGGCCGCAAATCAACCTTCGACATCCAGAATGCGCCGCGCCCGGGCGACATCGGCATCGACCCGCGCCTTCAGCTCGGCGGGCGTGGCGAAGGTCTTCTCGTCACGGATGCGCTCGAGGAAAGCGACTTCGAGGGTTTCACCATAGAGGCTTTCTTGGAAATCGAGGATGTGCGTCTCGAGCCGGATGTCCTCATGATAGTTCAAAGTCGGACTCTTGCCGACGACCGATACCGAGGGACGCCACTCGCCCTTGACGAAGGTCCTTGTCACATAGACTCCCCGTCTCGGGAGGAGATACTCCCCCGTGGAGAGGTTCGCTGTCGGATAGCGGATTGTACGTCCCTTCTTCGCCCCGGAGGCGACTTCTCCCTTCACACTGTAGTGCCGGCCGAGGAGGGCGGCCGCCGCCCGGACTCTCCCCGAGGCGATGAGTTCCCTGATGTTGGTGCTCGCGACCTTCTTTCCCTCCAGACGGAACGCCTCGCAGACGACGACGGGAAAGGGGGCATTCTCAGTGAGCGTCGCGGCGGTGCCGCGGGCGTTCTTGCCGAAGGTGAAATCGAAGCCGCAGACGAGGGTCTTCAACCCCGAAAGACGCGTCTCGAGGAACTCCTCCGGCGAAAGCGAAGCTTTCTTTTTGTCGAAATGGATGACATAGGTCTTCGCAAAGCCCATGGAAGCGAAAATCTCGAGTCTTTTCTCCAGGGGTGTCATGTAAAAATACGCTTCGCCCGTGAGAATGGCCCGGGGGTGTTTGTCGAAGGTGATGACGGCGGCAAAGCCGCCTTCGGCGCGGGCGATCCGTAGCGTCTCTTCGAGCAGTGTGCGGTGTCCCAGATGGATGCCGTCGAAAAAGCCGATAGCGGCGATGGTGTCTTTGGGAAAGGGTTGTTTGTCGAGTTCTTTGACTTCCATGGTCATTCTCCTTGCATGAGGACGGTCTCGGGTCGGATTCCGTCCGGAATCTTTTTGTATATGGCGAGGAGGACGCCTTCCGCATCGACGAGGCGGACCCGGGGTGCCTCCACCTCTACAGGCAGGAATTGGCCGTTTTGGATGCGGTCCTTGTAGGGTTCGCCCTCGATCTTCGGCATGTGCGCAAGGGCGTCGGCGAGTCCCACGAGAGTGAAGTCGCCTTTCTCGAGCATCTCCAGGCTGTGACATTCTTCGATGGGGAAACGGCCGGCACGCTCGCGGCGGATATAGTGGGTGTGGGCCACAGTGCCGATCTTCCGGGCGAGGTCGGCGGCAAGTTTGCGCACGAAGAGGCCTTTCGAGCCCTCGACAAAAAAATCGCCGCGATAGAGGCCGTTGTCGGTTTCGAGCGCGCCCACCTGCGAAAACGTACCCACCCGGATTTTTCTGGCAGGCACATCGGGAACCGCCTCCCCTTTCCGGGCGTATTCATAGAGTTTCTTCCCTTTCACCTTGACGGCCGAATAGGCGGGCGGAGTCTGGAGGTATTCCCCTTCGAAACTTCTCATCATTTCGTGGAGGGACGAGAAATCGTCGCATTCTTTCCGTTCCGTCGTTTCGCCCGTGTGATCGAGCGTGTCCGTCGTCAGATTGAAGGTGATGCCGAAACGGTAGGCCTTCGTATCGGCGGTGAGATATCTGAGGATTCTCGTTCCTTTGCCGATACCGAGGACGAGCACGCCCGAAGCCTCGACATCGAGGGTCCCGGCGTGGCCGACCTTTTTCGTTTTCAGTCTTTTCCGGCAGAAGGCGACGCAGTCGTGGCTGCTCATGCCGGTCGGTTTGTCGAGGAGGAGGAGGCCGTCCATGGAATCACCCCTTTGCATGATGGTCCTCTCGGCGGTGCGGATGAGAAAAGAAGAGATAGAGACCCGCGAGAAAGAGGGGGAGGGAAATCCATTGGGAAGTGGAAAGGAAATTCACACCCCGGATTGCATCGGCGCGGAAAAATTCGATGAGGAAGCGAAAGGTCGCATAGAAGACGAGATAGAGGGCCGGGAGGCGATAGGTCCCGGCATGTCTTCCTTTCCGGAACCATGCGAGAAGGAAGAAAAAGAGCGCCAAGTTGAAGACGGCTTCGAAAAGTTGCACGGGGAGTACGCTTTCGGGATGACTCGGATGGTGTGCGGGGAAGACGATGCCGAAGACAGTCTCCGTCGCGACGCCGTAACAACACCCCGCGAGAAAGCAACCCACCCTCCCGAGGGCGTGACCCAGCGGGAGGCTCGTGACGGCAAGGTCGACAAGGCGGGCGAAGGGAAGGCCGTAGAGGCGGCTCGCGAGGAATCCGGCGCCAAGCCCGGCGAGGAGGCCTCCGAAAAAGACGCTCCCGGCGGAAGTGAGAATGACACTCCCCGCAAGGGGATCCGTTCCCAAAAGAGAAAACGAGACGAGGAGAAAGAAGAGTCTCGCACCGAGGAAACCTCCGGTCAGGACGAAAACGGCGAAAATCGCCAGCGCCCTCCCCGGAAGTTCGTAAGCTTTGTTCCGGTTGAGGGAGAAGAACACGACGCCGGCGATGATGACGCCGAGAACCGAAAAGAGGCCGTAAGCCGACACCTCGACGAAAGGCGTGGGAAACCAAGGTCGCATAAAGACCCTCCGTTTTGGTCAACCACCCCGCTAAAAGGGCGCAGAGAGGCCGGTATCATTCACGGAACTATCATAGCACGAAGGCGGGGGCCCGTCAACGCACGGAAAAACAAAGAAAAACGCCCGCAAGCGATAGGCTCGCGGACGCGGTCTTCCTGCGCGTCAAACGCTTCGTACCCATTCGACGAGGGCGTCTTTGGGCATGAAGCCCGCTTTCTGGGCGACGACCTCCCCTTCTTTCAACACGAAGAGCGAGGGAATCCCCTGCACACCGTATTGTTGGGCGAGACTGATGTTTTCGTCGACGTTCACTTTAACGACCTTGATGTCCTCGTTCTCTTCGGCCACTTGTTCGAGCACGGGCCCGATCATCTTGCAGGGACCGCACCAGTCGGCGTAGAAATCGAGGAGCACGAGGCCTTCTTTGACCATTTCGTCGATGTTTTTGCTGTCTGCGTGTTCGAGCGGCATATCCACTACCTCCTTCAACATTTTCAAACCCATTATACAAGGAAGCCGCGCATGACACAACCGTTATGCTTGACTCACTCGAAATGGACGACGGTCGCTCCCTGACCGCCTTCGCCGGTCTCGCCGTCCCGGTGGCGCTTCACGACGGGGTGTTCTTCCACGACCTCCTTGACCATCTTGCGGAGGGCGAGCGTCCCGTAGCCGTGGATGATGGTGGCATAGGGCTGTTTGGCGAAGGCGCAATCATCGAGGAATTTCTCGAGACGCTCCCGCGCCTCGGCCACCCGCTCACCGCGGAGGTCGAGTTTGCTCGCGACCCGTTTCTGCGGCATCCCGGGAGCCTTCCGCTTGTCGGTATCTTGTATGGGGGTCTGCTCTTCGGCGTATTCGAGCTCGTCTTCGGAAAAGACGCTTTTGAGGTTGCCCATCTTGACGAGCCAGGTGTCTTCCTTCTGCTTTTTCAAGAGTTCGCCGGGCCGGTTGTATTTCAGGATGATGACCCTGTCGCCTTGGCGGAAGTCATGTCCCGTTTTTGCTTTCGGTGCTTCCTTCTCGGCGAGGAGGCGGGCTTCATGTTTCTTTTCGGCGAGTTCGTGCTCTTTGAAGGATTTCGTCTTCAGCCCTTCCAATTCCTCGATCAACCGCTCGGCTTCACGGCGTTTTTCGCGCATTTCACGGTCTTTTTCTTCCGCGAGTTTCTCGCGCAAGTTCTGTCGTTCTTCCTGCAAGGTCTTTTTCAAAGAGCGCGACGCTTTCCTTTCTTCTTCGAGTTCGCGGTTCAATTCTTCGTGGCGCTTGATCTCGGAATCGAGCTTCTTCGCCTCTTTTTTGAGTTTGTCGATGAGGTGGCTCACTTCGTTTTTCGCGGTGACGGCTTCTTGTTTGGCCCTCTCGACGATTTCCGCTTTCAGCCCGAGTCTTTCGCCGATGAGGAAAGCGTGACTCTCCCCCGGCGTCCGCAGCAACAACCTGTAAGTCGGTTGGAGCGTCTCTTCGTCGAACTCGACGCTCGCGTTCATGATATGATCCTTCGTGTAGGCGTAGGCCTTGAGTTCCGGATAATGCGTCGTGGCGACGACGATGCTTTCTTTTCGGGAGAGAAAATCGAGGATGCTCATGGCGAGAGACGATCCCTCTTTGGGGTCGGTGCCGGTGCCGAGCTCGTCAAGCAGCACGAGCTGGTTGTCGTCATAGTTGTCGATGATGTCGACGATCCGCTTCATGTGCGAAGAGAAGGTCGAAAGGGACTGTTCGAGGGACTGTTCATCGCCGATGTCGGCGCGGATGGCCGAAAACACGCGAATCCGGCTTCCTTCCATGGCGGGGATCATGAGACCGCTCTGGGCCATGAGATGGAGGAGGCCGATGGTCTTCAGCGTCACGGTCTTTCCGCCCGTGTTCGACCCCGTGATGACCATCATCAATGTGTCGGCATCGAAGGTGATGTTGTTGGCGACGACCTCGTCTGCCTCTATCAAGGGGTGACGGGCCTTCAGGAGGCTGATCCTTTCGGCGATGATCGGGACGGAGGCATCCGTTTCATGGCCGTAGCGGGTCTTGGCGAAAAGGAAGTCCAGATGCGCGAGGATGTTGTCATTCTCCCGCAATTCGTCGTCGTTTTCCGCCACTTGTCTTGAGAGTTCGCGGAGGATTTTCTCGATCTCGCGGGCCTCTTCGGTCTGCAAACGGAGTTTTTCGGCCGAAGGCGCCCGCACACTCTCGGGCTCGATATAGACGGTCTCGCCGCTTGCCGAGTAGTCGAGTATGGTGCCTTTGACGCTGTTCTTGTCGGAGGCCTTCACGGGGATGACGTAGCGGTCGTGGCGGATGGTGACGAGTTCCTCGGTGAGTTTCTTCTTCTCCTTTTTCAGCGTGGCCTCGATATTCTCCCGGATGCGTCTTTCCGTCACCCAAAGGCGTTTGCGGATGCTTTTCAGCTCTTTGGAAGCGTCATCGCGGATTTCTGCCTTCTCGTCGAAGACGGAAGAAAGCGCGGTTCGGAGTTCTTTCAAACCATGCAACGCGGAAGCAAACTCGGAGATTCGGAAATCCTCCTCGAGCGTGTCGGGCAGTTTCCGCATGGTGCGGCGCACCTCTTGGGCGATGTCGATATGGTTCCGGATGCGTAGAAAGGCTTCCGTTTCGAGGAGGCCGCCGATGGCGGCGTGTTTGCGATCCTTCGCGATGGCCGAAAGCCCGCTGAAAGAGGGCTCCGCACCCTCTTTCACGTAAACGAGGGCTTCCCGGATCTCGCCGTGAGCCTTTTCGAGTTCTTCTTTGTTCTCGGTGGGAGAAAGGTCGTCAGCCAATCGTTTCCCGCCCTCCGATTGGGCGAGGTGACGGATCCTCTCTTTGATCTTGTCGAATTCGAGGATGGTGGTATCATACCGCATACTATCACTTCCCGCACCTGTCATTTTACCAAAATACGTGCTAAAATACATCTTGGGAAGTGAAAAAAGATGAACTATGTGTTGGAACTCTCGCCGGAAAAGACGAATTTCCTCATCGACTATTACGCATCCGCCCGCGACAAGACGCACGAAGAACACATCCGGGCGCGTTTCCGCCTGGAAGGATTGATCGTCACCGTGTATGCCTCGGGGAAGGTGATGTTCCAGGGGAAGCGGGCCGAAGAGACCTACTTCTTCTGGTGCGAAGTCTTCGCCATCGTCCCCATAGACAAAAAAGCCCCGAAGAAAACGGACTTTTTCACCCCCTCGATCGGCAGCGACGAATCGGGCGTCGGCGACTATTTCGGGCCCCTCACCGTCTGCGCCGTCTATGTGGACGAGAAAACGGCGAAACGGATCGAACCGCTCGGGGTGCGCGATTCGAAGACCATCGCCGACAAAGAGGTCAAAAGACTCGCGAAAAAATTGCTCACGATCCTTCCCGCAAGCCTCATGGTCTTGGACAACGAGAGATACAACTCTCTCGTGGAAGAAGGCTACAACGCCCACCGTCTGAAAGCCTGGCTCCATGCGCAAAGCCACAAGAAACTCATCCAGAGAATCAAAAAGCGTCCTTTGGTCATTGTCGACAAATTCTGCGAAAAAAAAACCTATATGGCGTATCTCAAGGACTTCGAGAATCCCGAAAAGCCCGACCGTTTCCTCTTTAGGGCCGAAGAGGCCTATGCGAGTGTCGCCGCCGCGAGCATCATCGCCCGCCACGCCTTCCTCGAGGAACTCGCGAAGATGAGTTACGCTTACGGCGTGGATTTCCCCAAAGGCGCCTCTTCCGCCGTCGAAGAGGCGGGAAGGGCCTTCATAGGCCGCCATGGCGAAGAAACGCTCAAAAAGGTCGCGAAAATCCATTTCCGCACCACGGAAAAGATGCGAACCACTCGGGGGAAACACCATGGCTGACTTCCTTGGGCCGACAATCCTCGTCATGGGCGCATACGTTCTCGTCGCCCTTTTCGCGGTGAAGTTGACGAAGGAACTGCGGACGGCCGATTTGTTCTACGGTGCGCCCGCGGTGGTCCTGGGCCTCTATTTCTACTATTTCGTCGTCGCGAAGCCCACACCGCTATATTTCGTGTTGAGCCTCTTTTATATTTTGTGGGGCGGAAGGCTCGTCCTCCTCTTGCAGGGGCGTTTGAAAAAGGAACGCCAAGGCTTCAAGCGTTCCCCCGTCAAGAACGCATCGCTCACGAGTGAACTCGTCTTCCGTACTGGCTGCCTTTTGCTCCTTTCGACACCGCTTGTCTCCGGCTACCTCTTCCGCGCAAGCGCGGCACACATCCGAAACCTCGAGCCTTTCCATCTTGTGGGGCTCATCGCGGGCAGCGTCCTCTTCATCACGGGATTCGTTTGGGAAGCCGTCGCCGACGGACAGATGGCCGTCTTCCAAAGACGCCCCGAGAATCACCGCCGCATCCTGAAGACGGGACTCTGGCGCTACAGCCGGCATCCGAACTATTTCGGCGAGTTCCTCCTCTGGTGGGGGATCGCGCTCATCGCCCTCACAAACAGCCTCCCCTACGGCATCATCTCCCTTGCGGCGCCCTTTGCGACAACCTTCTTCATCCGAACACTCTTGGCGAATCCTCCCTCCGCGAGGATGGAAAGAAACACCTACAACCAATATGCGTCCCGAACGTCGTTTTTTGTTCCGCGACCGCCGAAAAAAGAGTGACGCCCACGAAAAAAGAGCCTTCGTCGAAGGCTCTTTTTTTGGGGAGTATCATTCCTCGATGTAGACGGAGCGGTCGAAAGCCTTGGCCGGATGGGCGACGGACCTCTTGATGTCGAGACCTTCCGGCAGGGAATCGTAGAATCCCGCAAAGCGTTTCGCCGCAAGACGGGCCACGACACGCAAGGGGTCCATCCGTTCCCGGAGGGCCTTGATGATCTCCGCCTTCGGTTCGGCCTGCAAAGAGAGGAAAGCGAGGGTAAATTCGCGTTTGAAGGGGGAAACCCCGTTCCAGTGGAAGACTTGGATTTGCGAAGAGAGTTTGCGTTTTCTCACGACCCGCTGGGCGGAGCGGACCGCCTTCACGTCGGAGTCGATGGCGACGACCCTCGCCCCCGTGAGACGGGCGATGTGAAGGCTCGTGTAAGGGATGGAGCCGCAACCGATATGGAGCACGATGTCCTTCTTGGTGATGTTCGCGACGACGATCTCCCTTTTCACGATTTGTTTGTAGAGGGAAGCATAGATTCCCGTGAGAAACCGCGAGCGGCTGAAAATCTTCTCCAGCCTGGCGATGAACCGTTTGATCATGATGATCCTCCTTGTCTAAGCGGTGATGAGCGCCGCCATCTGGGCGAAGAGTCCGCCCAGAAAGAGCGCGGTCACTGTCGTGAGGACGAGTATGACGACGGCGGTGCGGATGCTGAACTCTTTGGCCAGCGTGGCGATCATGGCGATGCAGGGCACATAGAAGAGTGCGACGAGCGAAGCCGTGAAGAATTGCACGGTCGAAAGCCCCATGGGCTCCAACACGACAAGCGTCAGTTCCCGGCGGACGATGCCCAAGACGAGGGAGGTCGCCGCCTCCTCGGGAAGATGCAGCCAGCCCGAAACGAGCGGGGCGGCCGCACGGCCGAGAGCCTGCAAGGCTCCCAGTTCGTAGAACACGGCGACGAAAGCGACGGCGATGACCATCGGCACCGCGCCGTCCTTTAGGTAGTGGCGGATGCGGAAGGAGATTTTCTTCCAAAGGAGTTTCGGCTTGGGCCAGAGAAGTTCAGGCAGTTCGAAGAGGGTCGGCGGCGCCTGCTGTTTGTTCACTTTGTCGAGGATGACGCCGATGATGACAAGCGCGAGGATGCTGATGGCGAAGATCACCAAGAAGGCGGGAATGGACTGGGCGGCGACGAGAGCGATGAAGACGCCTGTCTGTGCGACGCAAGGCACCGCGAAACAGACCATCGTCGCGACGGAGAGTCTTTGTTTCTTCGAGGGGAGCGAACGGGTGGCCATGATCGCGGGAATACCGCAACCGTATCCCAAAAGCAGAGGGATGATGCTCGAGCCGTTCAACCCGACCTTTTTGAAAAGACCGTCCAGGAGCACGGCGAGACGCGGCAGATAGCCGACATCTTCCAAGAGGCTCATCGCGGCGTAGAATGAGATGACATAGGGGAGGACGAGGGCGAACGGCCACTCGATCCCCTTGATCAGAAAACCGTAGTCCTCGCCGATGAGGATGTTTTTCAAGACTTCGGAAGTGAAGAGTGCTTCCACGGCGTTTTCGATGTGCACGAAGAGGAAGCCCCGGAAAAAGGGCAACAGGACAAATTGTCTGAGCCCCATGCCGAAACCGATCACGAAGGAGAAAACGAGCGCGAGCACCGCGAGGGCGATCGGTATCCCGGGCCAGGGTTTCACGAGAAAGCCGTGTTTGTCGCTTCGTTCTTTTTTCGGTTCGCGACGGAAAGCGTCGGATGTGAGTTGTTCGACCAGGTTCCAGCGCTTGTTCGGTCCGGGAACATCATATTCCGTTTTCGTGCCGATCGCGTTCTCGAGGGCGTATTTCACGACATCGAGACTGTTTCCGCGGAGTGCGACGGTCGGCAGCACGTTCACTCCGAGACGTCGCTGCAACAAACCGTGGTCGATGGCGATGCCCCGCGGACGCATCAGGTCGGAGCGGTTCAAGGCGACGACCGTGGGGATGTTCTTTTCGAGCACCTGCAAGAGGAGATGCAGACTGCTTTCAAAATTCAATGCGTCCAGCACGAAGACGACGGCATCAGGTTCTTCATCCAGCATTTTTGCGGCCACGCGCTCGGCGTCGTCGGAGGGTTCCTCGAGGTTGTAGATCCCGGGAGCATCCTTCAAGAGATAGTTCTTCTCACCGAGACGCATGGGGCCCTCATAAAACTCGACGGTGGTGCCAAAATAGTTCGAGACCATCACGTCGAGTCCGGTGAAACGGGAAAAAATGGCGCTTTTGCCGACATTCGGCAAGCCCATGAGCAGCACGGTTCCATGAATGCCGCCGCGGAATTTCTTGCCGCGGCGGTAGCGTCTTTTTCTCGTTCCGCAATGTGAAGACATGAGCGGTTATCTCCTGACTATGATTCTTTCGGCGAGGGTCCTATCGATTGCCACGGAACGCTCGTCGACGGATAGGACGAGCGGGCCATGGGCCGGGGTCTTGGAGACGAGCCGTACCTTTTTGCCCCGACGCAAGCCCAAAGAGGCCAGAAGCCCCATTTCGGGAACGGCGTGGATGATGCCCTCTTCTCCTTTCAGAAGCGTTCCGAGGGAATCTGTGGTATTGGATTCGTGCTTGGTTTCACGATTTGCGATTGTGGTCATTGAACCACCTCGATCCAGTCATAGGTGCGGTTTGGCGTTGTTTATAATCATTATAATTTAACGGAAAACCTCAACCTTAGTATAACGTGCCCCCCTGTCCATGTCAACATTATGCGGAATTATTACAAACAACCATACAAAGTGGCCGGGAAGCCCGGGGAGGGCGGCAAGAGTTTATGGTTTCGCTTGTGATTTTCTTTCTGGCTCTATATAATCGGAAGCGACGAGAGTTTGACGGAAAGAAGGGAGGAAACGCATTGGCGAAAGATGCACGGGACCGCTCGGAAAAGAGCCTCCGCGTAACTGTCGGCACCTTTTTGAAGGTTCACCGCAAGAAGTTCTTCCTTTTCGCCGGCGTCTTTCTTCTCTTGCTTCTCATCTGGAGAAGCGGCCCCGCCGAGCTCCAACAGGCCTTCTTCCGTCTTCGACCCCTCGATATCGCGATCCTTTTTCTTCTGCAACTCGCGACAGTCCTTCTGGTGAACGGCCAGTGGTATCTCGTCTTCGGCGCCCTGAAAGAGAGACGGGGATTCAAAGATATCGTGAAGATGAACTTCCTCGGCACCTTTTTCGAAAGCGTGACACCTGTCGTCAAGACGGGCGGCGAAGTCTACAAGGTCGCCTATCTCAAGGACAAGGGTGTCTCCCTCTCGCGCTCGGCGGCGCTCGTCGTCACACAGAAAGTCTTGAGTTTCGCGGCCTTTTGCGGGTTGTTCTTCGCTTCGTTCCTGGCGGGGATCGCCCACGGCGTTTTCGAAGCGGGGCTCTTCTACCTTCCCTTGGCGTTCTTCTTCGTTTTCGGCCTCCTCTGGCTCCTATTACTCCTTCTTGTCCGAAAACACGAGAGCCGGCCCGAAACAAGGAAAAAGCAAGACGAAAGAGGGAGACGTTCGCTCGTTAGGTTCGCACACGCCGTCCGTCCGCTTGTGCGAGAGCCCGCCCGCTTTTTGACGCCCTTCTTTCTGGGAGTGGTCTTTTGGCTCCTTTACGCCTTCAAGACCTACTACCTCTTTTCGGCCTTCGCGGTGGAACTCGGCTATTTCGAAGCCATGGTCACCACCTACAGCGGCTATGTGGCGGGGCTTCTCCCCTTCGCTCCCGGCGGTCTCGGGACCTTCGAAGGAGCGGCGGTCGGTGTGCTCTTGCTCTACGGCGTCCATGCGGCGACGGCGACGGCTGTCATCTTTTCGCTCCGTCTTGCGACATTTTGGCTCATGCTCACGCTCGCGAGCGTCTATACCGGCGCAAGCCTTCTTGCGTCCCGTTTGAGGAGGTACTGACATGTCCAGACATCTGGCGAACCTGTTGACGGTTGCGGGAATCCTCGCAGGATTGTCTTCCGTGATTCTTTCCCTCTTCACGGAACAATTTCTCGCCGCGGGCGTCTTGATTCTCGTAAGCGCCGTCATCGACCGCTACGACGGGAAACTAGCGCGGCATCTCGGCATAGAGACACGACCGGGGAGATGGCTCGACTCGGCGAACGACTTCCTCTCGTTCGGTATTGCCCCCATCATCCTTCTCGGCCGCTTCATCCCCTTCGCGAATACGAGCACGTTCTTCATCCTCGCCGCGATCTTCCTTTTTTCCAATCTCTTCCGCCTCGTCCGTTTCAATACCCGAAGGACCGCCGACATGTTCACGGGATTGCCGACGACCGTCGCCGGCGTCGTCTTGACGATAACGGCTTTCATCGCGGAAACGGCGTTCACGGGCGAACGTCCGGGAGACCCCTTGGTGTTTCCGCTCATGGCGATGCTCTCGGTCCTCATGATCGCCACATTCCGTTGGAAGAAGATATGAAAACGCACCGTCGGATTTCGACGGTGCGTTCGTTATTTGGGGATTGTGGCGAACATTCAAGTGAAAGGGTCTTCGGGGAGATGGAAGAGGAACCCCTGTTGGAGGTTACAGGAGAGTCTTTGGAGGATGGCTTTCTGGTTCGCTGTCTCGACACCCTCGGCGATGATCTCCTTGTGCGAGAGATGGGTGATCTTGCGGATCATCCTGACAATCTCCTGGTTGCTCGGACTGCTGATTTTCTCGGTGAAGACGGCATCGATCTTGATGATGTCGAACGCGACATTCTCGAGGATGGAAAGCGACGAGTATTCCTTGCCGAAATCGTCGAGAGCGATGAGGAAGCCTGCGCGTTTGAACCGGCGGATCCTTTCAAGACAGAGTTCGAGGTTGTGCACGAAGGTCTTCTCGGAGACCTCGAGGCAGACATCGCCGGTGTCGATTCCGTGTTTTGCCAAAGCGTTTGTGAGATGCTCGGGTGTCTTCGGGTTGAGTACCGCTTCGGGGGTGAGATTCAAAGACAGTTTGGCATCGGCATATCCTTTCATCTGACAAAGCTTTGTGTAGCGAGAGAGCGTCGTGTCGATGAGATAGCGCTCCAGAGGATCCAAGAGGTTGGCGTCGCGGGCGATGTTGAGGAAATCCTCGGGGAGTACGTTTCCAAGGTCTTCATCATGCCAACGCGCGAGTTGTTCGACAAAGGGGACATTTCCGGTGGAGACATCGCAGACCTTCTGGAAATGCACATCGATCGTTCCTTCGTCGATGGCTTTCCCGAGTCTTGCCGCGACAAGGATGTTCTGTTCGAGTTCCTCACTCATCCGTTTCTTGTAGCGGACGATGCGGTTGCCCATGGTTTTCGCGCTCTCCTGCATGGCGAGACTGGCGAGGGGGATGAGTTCGGTGGGATTGTCGGTGTCCTCGGGGAAACGGGCGAGGCCGATGCTCGTCTTGATCTCGAGATCGATGCCTTTGGCCTCGTGCGTCGAGAAGGCGATGTCGGCGAAACGTTCGACGAAATCGGAAAGATTCTCCTCCTTCGCCTCTTCGTTCACCGCGAACACGACGAACTCGTCACCCGAGTATCTGCAGACGAAACAGTCGTCTCTGGCGATCTCGACAAGACTCTGGGCGAGGCTTATGAGAATCTCGTCTCCGGTCTTGTGGCCGTAGTAGTCGTTGATGCGAGAAAACCCCCGGACATCGAGGAAAAAGGCGAAGGCGCGCTCGATGCCGTTCAAGGAGGCGATTTTGCCATAGAGTCCCTGCTGGTTCAAGAGATTGGTCAAGGGGTCGTGGTCGCGGTCATGGGCCATGCGGCGGTTGTTCTCGATGAAATGGGTGATCTCGTGGCCGATGGCGAGGACGTGGTCGATGGCGCCGCTATCGTCGGGGATGGCTTCATAGCTCCAACGGATCCATTTGCGTCTTTCTTCGACATTGATGACGGAGGTCCCGGAGGCGCTTTTCTTCTCGAGCACCTTGTCGAACCAGTATCGGTCTTTTCGACCCACGGACTTGTTGATTGTAAAGACGTCTTTTCCGATGACCTCTTCGCGTTTTTTCTCATAGACCCTGAGCGCTTCGTCGGAAGCATAGACCACAGTGCCGTCGGTCGCGAGTTTCACAATCAGGTCGCGGCTCTTCTCGAGCACTTTCCGGCTTTCTTCCTCGAGGAGGCGGAAGGCCCGTTCCTTCTCTTCGAGCTGTTCGCTGATGAACTCGATCCGGGTGGCGTCATAGGCGGTATAGCCATAGCCCTGAGGAAGCTCGAAAACGCCTTGACGAAACATCGTCGTGTAACTGTCGTGCTTCGGAAGACGCAAGCGGAAATGCACGGTATGTGAAGAATGCCACCCGGTCCTCCTTGTGGGAAAATAGGCTTTGTGGATATCGTCGGGATGGATGAGACCCTTGAATTCAAAAATCCGCAAAAGGAGGAAATGGTTGTCCAGGTCGTAACGCTCCACCAGCGTGTCGCTGAAATAGAGGACGACCTGGTCTTCGTGGTCCAAAAAGACCACCTGGATGGAGCTGTCCTTGATGTGGTCGTCGAAGCGCAGTCGGGAACGTTTCCGGTTGCCGGGGCTTGCTCCGGTGTAGTCGGACCCCGTACTGAAAAGAGAGAATACGGTGGATGTCGCGGGAGAGAGGGCGGCGATGAGACCGTGTTGGCCATTCAAGTGGAAGGCGGCAAAAAGGATGCATGCACAAACAAGCGCGAACACATGGATGTCCGGCGCTGTGGTCCTTTCGAGAAATGCGGTTCTCATGATGTGGATCATAGAAGCGGCGAGTAGAAACGCGGTAACGGGGCGGATCCATGCTCGGCCGATGATGCATCTTCTGCTCATCTTACCCCACCTACCTTGATGTGTGCTCCATAGCTGTATACGGGAGTCCGAAGTTGATTGAAAGCATGCATAAAGAGCATGATTCTGGTTATGTATATCTCATTGTAGTCTAGTACATAGAAATCGAACAGCGCGGATATGTCGTAGTTTTGAAAAAAAGCATAAAAAAAGGATCCGGATTTCTTCCGGATCCTGTCAGACAACATGTTTTTTGAGGTAATTCAGGACGAAATTGTGGAAGTTGATGTTGAAGTCTTTCTCGATGTAGCCCGTGAAAAGTTCGATCTTCTTCTTGTTGCCTTCCATATGGAGGACGTTGTAGCAACGGAACAGGGAATCCTCGTAATTCACATAATCTTCCAACCGAAAATACGCAAGGGCTTTATAATAGTAGAAATATTCCCAGAGGTGATATGTTTTTCTCTCCATACCCTTACTTATGCCCAAATCACAAAAACGTATAACTTCGGAAAAATTCTTCACTATCCCGTGACTTTTACTCAATCGCATTAGTATTAGTGCATGCATCACATCATCATAGCCACCACTCATAATACTACTTTCGTTGTCGAAAAGGTCTGTCAGTCTTTGAAGTAGCGTATTGCGGCGGGGCAATTTTAGATAATTGAGCAGTGAACTGAGAATCAGAACTTCTATATCAGTAAAATAGTCTTGTTTCAGTATCTCTGGATAATCGATGAGGTTCATGGTTTTTTCAAATGCCTCATCTTCTGATATCCGTTTTTGAATGAAGTCATCCAAGATTAGTGCATGATTGAAATAAGTCTTCTTTTCTTCATCAATTATAACATCCTTAGCAATCTCGTTTTTCAAGTCTTGAATGTTTTCATAATCACGATTTGCCACTGCGTTGTAAAATTGATTGAGCAATTTGGCCTGTATATTTTTTGCTTGTTCAAACTGATTGATCAGCTTTCTACTCGGAATACCCAATTTATTGGCAAAAGCCTCAATTTTTTCATAAGGAATCTCACACTCACCGCTTCGATATCTTTGATACTGACGCAAAGAAACAACGCCATCGACAAAGTCTTCCTGCGTCAACTTTCTACCATATCTGATTTTTTCCAAGTAATTGCTGAGTTCCATAGAGTTCATGGAATTCACCTGCTCAATCTTCAAAACTACGACATATCCGCGCTGTTCAAAACTCTATGACTTGGTTATGCTATAGACAGAAGGAGGAGATTTTTGATGAAAAAAATACTGAGTTTTATAGTTTTGACTCTGGCAGCTGTTACTGTATTAGCCACAGAAAATAACAATGAAATGTATCTTGACTTTGACGACCATCACATCCCTGAACATGTCACCGTGAGTGTCGTTCCTCAGCCTAATTTCAGGGCCATAGAAAGGTCACCCAGATTTAATGAAGACATTCAACCGATGGACTTCGACGACCATCACATCCCCGAACATGTCACCGTGAACGCGCAGCCGATCTTCCTCGACTTCGACGACCATCACATCCCCGAACATGTCACCGTCTAATAATCCAGCATTAATTGATTGATTCTTCAATAGTACCTATTATCATATAATTCAGAAAGGAAGATTCCTTATGAAAAAACAAGAATTCATGGTTGAACTCGATGGTGTGATCGGAACCATCCACACCTATACGCGCAACCCCTTCATGATGGGCTACACCCGTGAACTGAAACGGGCTGTCAAGCATGACGACCTCGAGAAAGTCAGAATCATCCTCGACAAGGTCATCACCTGGTACAACGAGGAGATCGAGAAAATCAAGAACGACGAGTTCGTCTTCAACAAGTCCATGCATGAGAAGGCCTACTACATTCTCCGGCAATACCGCGAAGCGCTGCAACACTAGTCGGAGCGGCGATGATGCAGTCGCGTGACAGTATGTCATGCAGCCTCACAGTAATATCATAACATTGTCGCTGCGTCATGTCATGGCTTTTCTCAGGATACTCTCCGGTTGCGGGGCCGGATTAACATCCTTCTCACATCACTTTCCCCCATCTCCATCACCATTACCTTATCATATGCATCCCCCATCGACAAACAGGGACCCAACCCGCGAGGTCCCTGTTTGTCTTCTTTTTGTCTTATTGTGCGGAAAGAGCCCCCATGATGCGCAAGATGCGCACATAGAACTCGATTCCCTTCAAGAGAACTTCGTCCGTATAATCGAAAAGACTGCTGTGTAAGGGGTGGGTGAAGCCCCGGCGGGCATTCCTTGTGCCGAGGAGGAAGAAATGTCCGGGGGTCGCGCTTTGATAGTGGGAGAAATCCTCGGCCATGAGCATGGGTTCCATCTCGGTGTGTTCCTCTTCGGCGAGCATGGTCTTCATGATGGAAAAGAGGTCGGGATCGTTCTTCACGGGCGGATGGAGGAGCCGGAAGGTCGCAAAGACACGCACGTCATGCAAAGCCTCCGTCCCCCGGCAGGCTTTCTCGATGGCTTCGAGAAGCCGGTTGTGGATCGAGGACTCGAAAGCGCGGATGGTCCCGGATATGCGCGCTCGTGCGGGGACGATGTTCTTTCCGTTTCCCGCCTCCAGGCGGCTGATATGCAGAAGGGCCGGCTCGCGGGGGTCGGTCGAGTTCTTGACGATCGTGTTCAGGCGTTCGGCAAGAGAAAGTGCTCCAAGAAGAGCATCGGAGCCTTCTTGCGGCGCCGCGCCGTGGGCGGATGCGCCCACGATTTCCAAATCGAACTCGCCGTCCTGTGCGGTCATCACACCCTCCACGAGCCCGATTTTCCCTTCGTCGAGACCGGGGAAAAGATGAAGGCCGAAGACAGCGCGGATGTCCTCTTTTGCGAAAAGACCCGAATCGACGATCGCCTTCGCCCCGCCGTTCGTCTCTTCGGCGGGCTGGAAGATGAAAACGACGCTCTTTTCCGGCTTCTTTTTTGAAAGGTGTTCGGCAAGGCCGAGAAGGATCGCCATGTGACCGTCATGGCCGCATATGTGGGCGTTCCCATGGTGTCCCCCCGCGTTCGCCGCAGGAAGAGGCAGGGCGTCCATGTCCGCCCGGAAAGCGATGGCCTCTTTCCTCCGGCCTCGTTTTATAGCGAAAAGACCGCTCTTGGCGATGGTCTTCGGCGCATAGCCAAGCTTCTCGAGCTCTTCCTTGACGTAACGGTGTGTCTTCGGAAGACCGAAGCCGAGTTCCGCACGGTCTTGCAGATTCTGCCTGTGATGGCGCAAGGTTTCAAAAAATGTCTGTGTCCGCATGATGTACACGCTCCCATAAAAAAAGAGTCCGCGAGCTTTTCAAGGCTCGCGGACGCATAGACAAGTCGCATACGACCGGAATATGCCCCGCTTCATAAAAGCGCACTCCCTTCCCTTTGGGCAAGGTGGGGAACAGTCCCGCACTTGTTCAGCACGGTACCAGCTTTCGCTTCGGCGCCGGCCCCTTTCCCCTGATAGGTACTCTTGACGTGGCGCAGCCTCTTCTATAAAGCTCGTTAGGGGCATCCTAACACGAGGGGGGCAAACTGTCAACGAATGTAGTGAGAACTTTTCATGAAAGCGTTAGCGGCGATTCATTCGGAGAGGATCTTTTGCAGTCTCTTTGCCGAGGGGACCCGTCCTTTGACCTTGACTTCGCCGTCGACGACGAGAGCGGGGGTCTGCATCACGTTGTAATCGGCAAAGACGGCCGGGTCTTCGACCTTTTCCACCGTCGCCTCGATACCGAGTGCTTCGACGGCCTTTTTCGCGTGTTCCTCCAAAAGTTTGCATTTCTTGCAGCCCATGCCCAAAATCTTGATTTCCATATTTTTTCACCTCTCTTGAGATTTTTATCAACCATAGATCCAGATTCCCGCCGAAAGTCCCACGACAGCGGAAAGAAGAATCACGAGCAGGAAATAGGTGAACGAACGCCGGATACCCAACACTTTCGCGATGACGATCATGTTCGGAAGACTCAGAGACGGGCCCGCCAAAAGCAAAGCGGTCGCCGGACCAAGATGCATGCCGCTTTCCAAGAAGGCCTGCACGATGGGAATCTCCGTCAGGGTCGCGAAATACATGAAAGCGCCGAATGTGCCGGCAAGCAGATTCCTCGCATACGTGTTCGTCCCGGCCAAAGGCACCATGATGTCCTCGGTGAGGAAGAAGCCCACGATGCCGGCGATGAAGATGCCGACGATGAAAAGCGGGATGATGCGTTTGGCGAGGTCGCCCGTGGCGCGCGCCCATTCCTTGAGCTCTTCAAGCTCGAACCAGAAAATGATCATGGCGACAAGCGCGATGGAAAGCGCCAGCGTGACATAAAGACTCACATACTGGCCGATGAGCATGCCGAGAAGGACGAGGAAGAAGAGCGCACTCTGCCACACTTTCCGCCGCCGCTCTTCCTCTTCTTGCGTGAAGAGTCCTTGATCGGCGGTGACTTTTTCTTTCTTTTGCCAGATAAGATACATGAGGATGCCGATGACAAGCGACACGGCCACCGCGCCGACGATGCGCACGAAACCGACGGCGAGCCCGAAGAAGGAAAACGTCAACACGACGGCGAGCACGTTCACGGCCGGTCCACTGAAAAGGAAAGTGACCGCCGGGCCGATACCGGCGCCCTTTTTCCTTATGGATGCGAACATCGGCAACACCGAGCACGAACAGACGGCGAGGATCGCACCGCTCACGGACGCGACCAGATAGGAAATCCGCTTGTCGGTTTCGGGACCGAAATATTGTAACACCGCCCCGGGCGACATGAGCGCGACGATGGCGCCCGAAAGCGCGAAAGCTATGGTGAGGGAGATGACCCGTCTGAAGAGGAAGAAAACCTCCCGCTCTTCTCCCGTGAAATAGTCCGAAAGGGCGCGGACACCTTCCAAGAGCACTTCTGCCAAGTTGTCGAGAAACATGGATGCAAACTCCTTCCTAAGCGGTCGTTCTTTTTCTGTAGGTTTCGCGGAGGATGTCTTTTTCCGCCATCCTTGATCGGTCTTTGCGGATGGTCGGATCGTCGGAAAGCCTTTCGGCCAACAATCCCACGATTTTTTGGCCGAAGGCGTCGGCTGTGAGGGAATAGGTGACGAACCTTTCATCGCGGTTCGTCTTGACGAGACCGGATTGTTTCAGCCGGGAAAGGTGTTTCGAGATCTTCGGCTGGGAGAGGTCCAACACGACGACGAGGTCGCACACGCAAAAATCCCTCTCCCGTAAAGCCAGAAGGATGCGCAGTCTGGTCTCATCGGCGAGCGCCTTGTGGATTCCGACTGTTTCTTCCATGTGCGGACCTCCTCATATACTCATATACGTATATGTGGATATTATAACGCGAAGAGAAAGCGGAGTCAACACCCCGCCCGGATTATTCGATATCTTTCTTGTAGAGATAGACGTCGAACGTCTCCTCCTTCTCTTCTTCACTGCGAAAAGACAGGGTGTGGGATGACAGTCTCTCGAAACCCAAGGCGTCATAGAAGCCGTAGTTGCATGAGGTGTCGGTGAAAAGGTGTATGGCGCGTTTTCCGTTTTCACGCGCTTTGTTTACAAGTTCGCCCATGAGTTTCTTTCCGAGGCCTCTGCCACGCAAGTCGCTTTTGACGATGAAGAGGGTGCACTCGGCCGTTTTCTTCAAATCCTTCCCCCGCTTGAGTTTCCGCATCGCCCGAGAGTAATCCCATTCTTCGGCCAAAGCCCTCCGCGAAGCCCTTGAGCGGAACAACAACTTCAAAACTGTCCAAAACAACGGGAAACAGCGGGGAAAATTCCCGAAAAATGCCCTCCTGCGCGAGAATCTGCCGTAGATGACGCCTTTGACCTCGCCTTCCGTCTCCGCGACGAGGCACCAATCGCTCGCGAAAAGGGCATACATCGCCTCAAGGTTGATGATGTCTTTTCTCAGCGCTTGATCGGAAAAAGAGTCTTTTGGATACCAGGCATCGCCGATGAGCCTTCTCGAGCCTTCTGCGTCTTCTTTTCGGAAAGACCGGAAAAGAATCTCCTCCATACGGTCCGCTCCTTTCTTCCGTGAAGATGGACACACGTGTGCTCATCCCTTATAATTATAATAACGTCAATGAGAGAAATATTCCACAATAAACGAAGGAGGGTGGCTCCATGAGCAATTCCCTGACCCGAAAAATCGAGAACGGTTTCTATGAATACGTGCAGAAAAGCCGCAAGGTGAGGAATGCGCACCTTCTTGTCCATGCGGAAAGACAAGGCGTCTCTTTGAAACTGGCCGCAGGTGAAGACGAGTCGGGAGAGGCTTCGCCCGACCAGCCCTTGTATATGGCCAGCGTGGGCAAACTCTTCACCGCGACCGTCGTGGGCATCCTGAAAGAGCAAGGCAGATTGGCCTATGGGGACTCCCTAATCCGCTTCTTCGGCGACGATGTCTCCACGCTCCACATGTACAAGGGCTGGGAATACACCGAGGACATCACCGTGCGGATGCTTCTCAATCACACTTCGGGACTTTACGATGTCTTCCCGCCCATGTTGAAGCGGTTGCAAAAGGATTCCTCGGCCTCTTTCAGTCCGGAAGAAGCCATCGATTTTGGGCGGAAAAATCTGAAGACTGTCGCTGTGCCCGGCAAGAAGTTCCACTATGCCGACACAAACTACCATCTGCTCGGTCTCATCGCGGAGAAGGTCACGGGGCTTCCCTTCCACGATGTGCTGCGCCGGCACATCTTCAATCCGTTAGGCATGGATCATTCCTATTTTTTGCATCGCTCAAAGCCGAACGATAAGCCGAAGGATAGACTCGCCGACTTCTATCTCGGGAACGAGCCCTACACGGAAGTCGAAGGCCTGGCCGGCATCGATTACGCCGGGGGCGGCGTGGTGGCGACACTCGACGATCTGCTCACATTCATGAAGGCCTTGACGGGAGGAAGACTCGTGAAGGAAGAGACCCTCGACATCATGCTTACCGATACCGCGCGCTTCGGATTGGGCATCGATTACGGGCACGGACTCATGAAGATCAAAGGCGCTCCGCTTATCATCCCGAAAACATTCGCCATGTGGGGCGGAATCGGCTCCACCGGTGCCTTCATGTTCTATCATCCCTCTCTCGAGGCCTATATCATCGGCAATCTGAACCGCCATCCGCTCGGGCCCCGGGGTGTCCGTTTCGCTATGTTCCGTGTGGTGAGACATCTCCTGAAGGCATCCCGCCGTTAACCCCTGTCAGACGACAAAAACCGGCCGCGGCCGGTTTTTTCATGGGAAGATTGCAGTGTGGCGGAGGAGAGGGGATTCGAACCCCTGCACCGTTTCCGGCCTGCTCGCTTTCGAGGCGAGTCCCTTAAGCCACTTGGGTACTCCTCCGCGAGACAAAAAACAAGACAAAGCGCCTTGTCTCGTATGCAAAATGGTGCGAACGGGGGGACTCGAACCCCCACGGGCTGGGCCCACATGAACCTGAATCATGCGCGTCTACCAATTCCGCCACGCTCGCAGAGTGAAGGTTGGCCTTCGTGTTTCCCTGCATTATCATAGCACTAGATGCCGTTTTCGGCAAGACGGAAGGAGTGAAATCCCCCTTGCAGGGAAGGGAGGAGGGCGGCCGAAGCCGCCCTTCCGGCTCAGTCGAAATGGTCGGGGAAATAGTCCTCGATGACTTCTCTGAGCAGGGTCGGCCGGTCGGTGAGGATGCCGTCGGCGCCGACCTCGACGAGTTCCCGCATCTTCTCTTCCTCGTTTATCGTCCAATAGTGCACCGCGATATTGTGGCGGTTGGCGGCGTTCACGAACGCGCGCGTCGCCAGGTTGAGGTTGATGTTGAAGACCGCTTCCGACATCGGCACCTGGAAGGAACTCACGGGATCGTCATAGAACACGGTCAGACGCGGCCAATGCAATATGTAGAAATTGGTGATGCTGGCATCTTGGGGACTGAAGAGCAACTCGGGATGGGTGGTCTCCTTCAATTCCATGTAATACTCGAAAATCTCTTTGTGGAAGCTCGCGAGGGTTACGCGACCATACATGTCGAACCCTTCGTCCTCGAGGTCGTCCATGAGCTCCAATATGGTGTCGATGGTCTCTATCCCGCGTTCGCCCGCGGGTTTCACCTCGACGATTTTCTCATTGTCGGGAAAGGCGCGGAAGAACTCTTCGAGGGTCGTGGCGCGAAAAACCTCCTCATGACGGGGCACGACACCTTCGGGATAGTCGACATCGAGCGGGGTGACCTCTTCGCCGCGATAGTTTGTGTAGGGAATGTCGTCGCCGACTTGGAAACCGTCGTCGTCTATCTCGTTTTCGAAGGCGAAATTCACCTCTTCGCCCTCTTTCATTAGCACCTCGTGATAACTCGTCTCTTCCACGGGGGCGTTCCGGAGGTTCGTCTTCCTGTCGAAGGTGAGGTCGTGGGTGAGCACGACGACGCCGTCGGCCGTCATCGCGACATCCGTCTCCAAGATGACGTTCGGATCGATGCTGTAGGCGTTGTAGTGGGCTTCGAGCGTGTTGTCGGGGAACTCCATGTTGCCGCCGGCGTGGGCGATGATGTGTGGCGGTCCGCCCTCGGGGGCGCGGAAGGGGTTCTCCCCTTCATAACTTTGCGGCTTCGGCAAGACAGCCAGCACGACCCAGACGAGCACGATGGCGCTCACGATGAAAAGGGTCAACCGCAGTTTCGGTCGGTTTTTCATGACTGTTCCTCGCTTTCTCGTTATTTCGTTATATTCTGATTATACAACAACGGCGAAAGAATGTGAAAGGGGTCGCATGAGAACGGGAAGCCTTCAAGACTTCCCGTTGTTCTTCGCATGAACCAAAAAGACCCTGTAGACGATGTATCCCCAGGTGAGGACGAAGATGGCGACGAACACCAAGACAAAGTCGCGAAGATGGTCGGCCAGATAGACACCGATGATGACACCCAGTGCAACCAGGCAGGCTTTCAAAGCGCCCACATCGAGGATGGTGAACCGCGAGAGACTCTCGCGGACAAAACGGTAATGCTCCTTCATGACAACCGCCCCTTTTTGTTATTCCAAAGCGTCGGCAATGGCGAGAAGGATGGCCTTGCTGCTGTAGGTGGCGCCGCTCACGGCATCGACCTCAAGCGATTGCGAAGCGATGACATCGTCCGTGATCGTTTCGGCCGCTTCCCCCTGCCCGTGGCGGTGCCGCACGATCTCTATGGCCACAATCTCCTCTTCTTCCACAAAGACCAACACTTCGACAGCGATGACGCGATTGGACCAGTATCCTTCATATGTGCCGTCGAAAACACCTGCCAAAGAAAGGACGGGGATTTCCGTGTCGGCGAGGGAACGCATCTCGCGTTCGAGAAAGATGAATGCGGCGGTGCCGACAAGGAAGAGGGTCCCGACAATGACGAGCGCGCCGATGAGGAGTTTCTTCAAGGGACGAGCCTTTCGACGACGGTTTCTTGTTGTTTCTCGCGTTCTTTCGCGCTCCAATGCACAATGCCGCCGAGAACGACCTGCGCCTTCGATTTCTCGAGGTTCTTTTGCAGGAAGCGAAGCGCGCGGTTTCCTCCGAAGAAGGGACGTTTCAACTGCTGCGTGACAAAGATGCCTACCCGTCTGTCTTTGAGTGACGGGAAAGTCTTCAGATAGAGTTTCATCGGCCGGGCCAACGTGAAAGCGTGGACCGGCGAGGCGAGCACAAGTGCCTCATAACCTTCAACGGAAGGGGCCTCTTCGAGTTTCATCCTGCGTTTGTCGGCGCGGATGCGGACGATTTCCGCGTAATGTCCCGCGGCGATCATTTTCTCCTGCAAGCGGTCGGCGACCTCCAAAGTGTGGCCGGTCTCCGAATAGACGACGATACCGATCTTCATTCTTCTCCTCCCGCGATGAGCGTGATTTGGATATGTTTCCATCATATACCCGAATAATACCGACCGCACGGCAAATTGTCAATTTTCGCTCGCGTCGGCGAGCGGACATGCACAGATATTCGCACACTTTGTCTTTTCATCCGCAAGAAATCCCTCATGGGTTTCTATTTCGGATTTGGGCAATGATGGTGCGTTGATACTGCCGCTGGAAATGGTCAGTCTTCATCCGTTGTCATTGAAAAACAAAGATGGACGATGAGTACTACCGGACAACAAGCATTGAGATCATCTGGGAGACGAAAGATTTGGATGAGACTCACGCGAGTCCGACAGTCTCCCTATAAAAAAAACACATGTCGCCATGTGTTTTTGTCCAATCATGGTGCGAATGGGGGGACTTGAACCCCCACGGCTTAAGAAGCCACATGGCCCTCAACCATGCGCGTCTACCAATTCCGCCACACTCGCACTTGGTGGAGACTGGAGGACTCGAACCTCCGACCCCTTGCACGTCAAGCAAGTGCTCTCCCGCTGAGCTAAGCCTCCTCCTGGGTCGCATTAGATTATACCACCACCGCTCTTGTCAAGTCAAGGCGGAAGGGGGGAGAAATTCCCCTGTTGGAAAAAGTGTCCGACGTGTATCCGCTTTCTCTTGATATTTTGTCGGAACGGCCGAAAAAATGGTAAAATGGTGTTAACAGTACGCACTCTAAAAGGAGGACAGACATGATTAGTTTTCCGAAACACCTTTATACCGATGTGCGTATCGAAGAGATTGTCGATACGCGCATACGTTTCAAACGGAAGAAACTCCGGGAACAGAAAACCCGCCGCAACAAGGGCGCCTTCATCCGTGTCTTCGACGGCGAGCGGTGGTATTACGGCGCCGTGACCGACCTCGGAAAGCTCCAAAGCCATGTCGACGAACTGGCCGCGATGGCCACGCCCGTCGAAGGTATCGAAGAACATCCTGTCGTCAAGGCGCTAGAAGCGAACGAACGCAAAGAAATCCGTTTCGAGAAAGACTCGGTCACGAAGATTCCGCTTGAGAAGAAACGGGGACTGCTCGAGGAAGTCCTCGCCTTCGCTGACGACGAGGCGATCGTGAACACCGACGCCTTCTATGTCGACAACCGCACGATGAAGAAGTTCTTCTCCTCGAAAGGAGCGGACCTCACCTTTGACAAGGAGACGACCGGCATCGGCATCACGCTCGATATCGCCCACGGGGAGAACAAGGACAGGATGAGCACTTCGAAGGCGAAATCCCGTTTCAAGGATCTTAAGGATGCCAAAGGCTACTTCGCAGAAGAGATCGAAAAAGACGTCGATTTCGTCAAACGGGCGATGCCGGTAGAAGGTGGTGAACACCCGGTCCTTTTCAGTCCTCTGGCCACCGGAGTCTTCACCCATGAGAGTTTCGGGCACAAGAGCGAAGCCGATTTCATGATCGGTGACGAGACCATGAAACGCGAATGGAGCATCGGCAAGGAAATCGGGCCCGAAATCCTCTCCATCGTCGACGACGGCGGTGTCGAGGGAAGCGGATTGACACCTTTCGACGAGGAAGGCACGGCCGCGAAGAAGACCCATCTCATCAAGGAGGGGAGATTGGCGGGAAGACTCCACAGCGCTTTGACGAGCGCCTCGCTCCAAGAAGAGCCGACGGGGAACGCCCGGGCAGTCGATTTCACGTTCGAGCCCATCGTGCGCATGACGACGACCTATATCGAAAAAGGCGAAACCCCCTTGCAAGAAATCATACAAAGCATGGACAAAGGCTATCTCGTCGACACCATCAAGCACGGTTCCGGCATGAGCACCTTCACCATCGCGCCCGCGAGGGCATACCGGATTGAAAACGGCGAGATCAAAGAGCCCGTGAAGATAAGCGTCGTCACCGGAAGCGTCTTCGAGACGCTCGCCCATGTGGAGAAATTGAGTTCGGAGTTCGAACTCCTCTCCTTCGTGGGCGGCGGTTGCGGCAAGATGGAACAATTCCCCCTGCCGGTCGGCTTCGGGGGACCCTATACGCTCGTAAGCAAGCTCAAGGTCCAATAGGAGGGAAAACACATGAAAAAAGAAACTGTCCTGATACAAGACACGGAAACCGCCGTGAAGGTGCAGAATTCGAGAATCGCCGCCGTGCGCAAGAAAGACATCGCCAAGAAGGCGGTGCGCGTCTATGACAAAGACTTGATCGGCATCGGCGGCGCCATGGGCGATATCGGCTGGAACACGCTCGAGAAAAGCGCCGTCGAGGATCTTGAAAGCGGCATCCCCTACCCCCATGGCATTGAAGGGGGTCTGAGGGACCATCGCGATTACAGGCGCAAGAGTTTCACCGATGAGGGTCTGCAAATGGCGATGGAAAAGATTCTCGGCACCTTGAATGAGAAATTCCCCGCGCTCCGTTTCAGTGAGGGCTTGAAGCAGAAGGAGACCCTGCACAGGATGGAAAACACCGACGGGCTCGACCTCGAATACCGGGACGCCCACACGGAACTTTTCCTCCTCGTCAAGGAGAAAGAGGGCGCGAACCTCTTCGACAACATGATCGTCTATTACGGTAGGGATTTCGATGTCGACGGGTTCCTCGACCATGCCGACAGGTTCTTGACCGCCCATCTCGAGAAGGCCTCTCTTCCCGAAGGGGAGAAAGTCCCCGTCTTCTTTCTCATGAACGATAGTCTGCTCGGTTTTTTGAACCGCGCGTTGAACGGCGAGGCCTACGCGACAGGAAGCTCGCTTCTTTCCGGGAAACTTGACGCGAAGATTTTCAACGAGAGGATCACCATCGAACAAAACCGTGATCCCGAAATCGCTTTCACCCCTTTCTTCGACACCGAGGGCGTCGTGAAACCTTGCGACAAAGTGGAACTCGTGAAAGACGGCAAGCTCATGAACGTCTTCACCGATAAACAGACGGCATCAGAATACGATCTTGCGCACACCGGTGCCGCAAGCGGCGGCCATGACGATGTGCCCTCCCTTTCCGGGGCGCCTTTGCGATTCGTGCCGGATGCCAAAAACATCGCGAATTCTCTCAATGGAGAACCCGCGATTCTCGTGAGCGTCACCTCGGGCGGGGAATTCACCGCCGACGGCAATTATGGCGCGCCCGTGCAATGTGCATACCTTTTCGACGGAAAGCGACTTCTGGGACGGCTTCCCGAGTTCTCCATCAAGAGTTCGCTTTTCGACATGCTCGGAAAGGACTACATCGGCACCTTCGAGACCGATATTCTCCCCTACACCGACAAACCGCTTTTGCAGGGTTTCCGGATGGAGATTATCCGTTGAATCTAAGACCCCGGTCTACGCCGGGGTCTTTTCTTTCACAAGGGATATTCGGTATGGTGAACGATGTGGACGCCTTCTTCGAGACGTCTTGTCTTTTGGACCATGAAGAAGCGTATGCCTTCTTCCTGTCTGGTCTTCACGGGGAGTCCTCCGACTTCTGTCCGGTAGCGCAGCGGCAACTTCGACGACTTCACGAAATCCTCGTGTCTCGCGATTCTTCCTTCAATGGAATCGCGCGAAGTCGCCGGAAGGCTCGCCAGTGTATCCGAGAGGTCCGTTACGAGACTGGCATCGATCTCAAATCCGATAGAGTTCCTACCAAGCATCGCGGCCGCAAACTGCGTCGTGCCCGTGCCGAGGAAGGGGTCGAGGACGGTGTCTTCTTGCACGGAAAACATCCGGATGAGACGCAAGGGGATCTCGAGCGGGAAGGCGGCGCTCCGCTCGCGGTTCTTGCCGGAAAGGAGCTGCTTTTTCCCGCCGACCTCCCAAAAGCTCGAGAAGAGCCGGTTTCTCTCTTCGTAGAAGAGGGCGCTCTCGGCGCGCCGTCTTCGTTCTTCACTTGTTTCGAAGATGCGGGGGGCGCCCTTTCGGAAGATGAGGATCTGTTCGTGTTCCAAGGTGACATAGGCGTTCACGGGAAGCATGCCGGAGCCCAAGAACTTGTTCGGGGCGTTGGTGGGCTTTTTCCAGATGACGGAAGGAAGAGCGGAAAAGCCCAAGGAGAGCATCTTCTCCGTGATGCGGGCGGCGTTCGGATGCAGTTCGAACCGTCCGTTCATGCTTCTTGTGGCATCACCGATGTTCACACAGACGATGCCGCCCTCTTTGACCAGCCGGGGGAGCTCTTCCCAGACGGCATCGAGTTTTTCGTGCATGAGCAAGAAAGCTTTACGGGCGTCCCCTACTTCGAGGGCGCGGGCGATGGCCGGAGAGAGCTCGGCGAAGGTCGCATCCCACATCCCGATCATGGGATAGGGCGGGGAGGTGACGACGAGGTCGACAGAATTTTCGGGAAG
>PWYL01000036.1 GCA_003568315.1 Mollicutes bacterium
ATCGTCTGGTTCTCTGTCATACTCATAGCGGCTTTCATCGAAGTCGTGACGCTGGACCTCACCAGCCTCTGGTTCAGCATCGGTGCCGTGTTCTCGTTCATCCTCGCCATCTTCGGCGTGGGAGCGGGCGTCCAAGTCGGTGTCTTCATCGGTGCGAGCCTGTTTTTGATCCTGAGTGTCCGCCCCCTGGCCAAGAAGTATTTCCGCACCAACATCGTCGGCACGAACGTCGACAGACTCGTCGGGAAAATCGCCATCTGCACAAAGGAGATTCCCCCGGGTGAACGTGGCGAGGTCCGTGTCGAAGGGAAATACTGGACCGCCATCTCTTCGGGGACCGAGACCGTCCAGGTCGATGACAAGGTGGAGATTCTCGCCATCGAGGGAGCCAAGCTCATCGTGGTGAAAGTATGACTGCAGGCACTTTCCGCCGTATCGCCAGTTTCATAGTCGACTTCATGATCATCATCTCTTTGGTCTTCACCGTGTTCCGGATATTCGTCGACGGTACCATCCGTGAATTCACAGGCTACGACGAGACCCTGAGCGATTGGCCGTATGCGGCCGCGGAGCTCAATGAGGAACGAGATACCCTCAGAACACGCCTCGAGGAGGACGACACCTACACCCGAGAGGACTTCGACAGGGACGTGCAGGAACTCGAAGACCACTACAACGAGGTCTATGCTCCCGTCATCCCCTACCTCATGTCCACCTTCCTCTATTTCTATTTCGGCTGGATCGCGGGAAACTATATCTATCAAGGATTGATGAAAGGCCGCACCTTCGGCCGAAAATGGCTGAAGATCGAACTCGGAGGACGGGTGACCTGGTGGACGCTCTTCATGCGTGAAGTCCTCTGGAAAGGGTTTTTCTGGTTCTTCACGGTGTCCTTCGGTATCTGGCTCGATTTCGTCCTCATCTCCTTCACGCAAGAACGAAAGACCCTCCGGGACCGCATCTCCGGAAACCGGGTGATTCTGGAGGATGTGCCCTACCCCATCTGATTCCCCGGATCGTCTTCTTCCGGGATAAACCTATATATCCATAGAAGATAATCCCATTCCAAAAGGAGGATTCCCATGGGAGGCACCATCGGCATCATACTGGTCATTGCTGTTGTCGTCATCTTGCTCATCTATGTCGCCACCCGCTTCACCATCGTCACACAGGCCAACCGTTTCATCGTCGAGCGGCTCGGCGGATACTACACCACTTGGGACGTCGGTATCCATTTCCTCATCCCCTTCATCGACCGGCTGAAACTGAAGGTCTCGATCAAGGAGCAGGTCGTCGACTTCGACCCGCAACCCGTCATCACCAAGGACAACGTCACCATGCAAATCGATACCGTCGTCTTTTTCCAGATCACCGACCCGAAACTCTACACCTACGGGGTGAACTATCCGATCAAGGCGATCGAGAACATCACCTCGACCACACTCCGGAACATCATCGGTGATCTCGAACTCGATGAATCGTTGACTTCTCGCGACTACATCAACGAGAAAATCCGCACGATCCTCGACGAAGCGACCGACCCCTGGGGCATCAAGATCAACCGTGTCGAAGTCAAGAACATCATCCCGCCCAAGGACATCCGCGAAGCGATGGAGAAGCAGATGCGCGCCGAACGTGAGAAGCGCCAGTCCATCCTCATCGCCGAAGGTAACAAGCGCTCGGCCATCCTGAACGCGGAAGGTGAGAAGGAGGCACGCATCCTCCACGCCGACGGTGAGAAACAGACCCGCATCCTCGAAGCCGAAGGTCAGGGGGAAGCGATCCTCACGGTCCAAAAAGCGACCGCGAAAGGTATCGAGCTCATCAAGGCCGCCGATGCCGACGAAGCGTTCCTGCGCCTCGAAGCCTACAAAGCCATGGAGAAAGTCGCCGAGGGCCAAGCCACGAAACTTGTCATCCCCTCCGACATGCAAGGCATGGTCGGCATGGCATCCACGCTCGCCGAAGCCTTCGAGACCACCCCGAAACCCAAGCTTTCCGACAAGACCAAGAAGTCGCTCGAAGAGAAGAAAGAGAGCGCGAAAAAGCAATGAGAAAAAGTGCCCTGGAAGCCCCAGGGCACTTTTTAGAATTCGCAGTTCTTCGGTGTCCGCGGAAACGGGATCACATCGCGGATGTTCTTGACGCCGGTGATATACATGAGCATCCGGTCGAATCCGAGGCCGAAACCGGAATGCGGCACGCTGCCGTAACGGCGCAACTCCAGATACCATCCGAGTTCGTCCTCGTCCACGCCCATCTCTCGCATCCTTCTTTTCAGGACGTCATGACGCTCTTCGCGTTGCGATGCGCCGACAATCTCGCCGGCACCCGGCACGAGGAGGTCGCAGGCGGCGACGGTCTCTTCGTCATCGTTCAACCGCATGTAGAAGGCTTTGATGTCTTTCGGCCAGTCCGTCACGAAGACGGGGCCCCCGAAATGTTCCACCAGCGCTTTCTCATGCTCGGTGGCGAGATCCGCCCCTTGCTCGGGAGGGGTGTCGAAGGAGTGGTCCGCATCGGTGAGAATCGTGACCGCCTCCTTGTGGGTGACCTTATGGAATTCGCTTCCGACGATGTTCTCGAGTTTCTTGATGAGTCCCTTCTCGACGAAACGGTCGAGGAAAGCCATTTCTTTTTCGGCATGTGCGAGCACATAACGGATGATTGCCTTGACCATGTCCTCGGAGAGGTCCATGATGTCGTCGAGGTCCGCGAAAGCGACTTCGGGCTCCACCATCCAGAACTCGGAGGCATGCGTCGGTGTGTGGGATTTTTCCGCCCGGAAGGTGGGACCGAATGTGTAGACGGCACGGAAGGCCTGGGCGAAGGCCTCGGCCTGCAGTTGTCCCGAAACCGTCAAATTGGTCTTCTTGCCGAAGAAGTCTTCCTCGTGGTCGATGTTTCCACCCTTTTTCCCGACTGTCTCCGGTGTGAGCGTCGTCACCCGGAACATCTCTCCCGCTCCTTCGGCATCGCTCGCGGTGATGATGGGGCTTGCCAGATGGAGGAAGTCGCGGCTGTGGAAGAATTCATGGATGGCATGCGTGAGCAGGCTCCGGATCCTGAATACCGCGGTGAAAAGGTTCGTCCTTCCCCTTAGATGGGCATGCTTGCGCAAGAACTCCCTCGAATGGCGTTTCGGCTGCAAGGGATAGTCCTCGGGCGAATCACCGATGATACGGATGGTGCGCGCTTTGATTTCGAAGGGTTGGGACCTCTCCGGGGTCAGAACGACCTCGCCCGCGACCTCGATGGCGGCGCCGGTGCGTATCTTGCGCAGCAAAGCGAAATTCTCGGTCAAACCTTCTTCATACACGACCTGGATGGTATCGAAACAGGTCCCGTCGTTCACGTTGATGAAACCGAAGGCCTTCTGGGCGCGATGATTGCGTACCCATCCCTTCATTACGACCTCTTCTCGGGCATGTTCATCATGGGTTTCGATCAGGTCTCGCACGGTCATGTCCATGGTCATTCCTCCTTTTTTTACAAAAAAACGCCCTTGCGCTCAAGGACGAAAGATTTCCGCGGTACCACCTTGTTTCAAAGAGCACTCTCGCTTTTAACGCAAGCTTACGGATGGGTCTACTCGATTCTTCCATCTCTCCCGGTGTTTCCCGCCCGGCTTTCATTTTCCGGCTCGCACCGTCCCGGAATCGCTTGAAAGAGGGAGCCGGACGAGGTGTCCGATCATCGATTTGTATCTGTCATATCTAAATTATAAAGCATAAATGCCTTTTGTCAACTCATAACGTCCCTTCAGTACTCTCCGAAAAAGGAGGAGGCTTACCATGGAAAACAATCAGACCATCGTGTTCAGACGTCTTTTCGCCGCTTTCTTCGACCTTGTCGTTTTCCAGACGCTCTGGTCGTTGAGTCTGCAACTCACGATTCCCATCATCGGCTGGGAGGCGTTCATCGATTGGATCGTTGCGGGAGAAATCGGCATCGAGGACGAGATCACCGCCGCATTTGCCGCCTACACGATCGTCTCCGCGCTTCTCGGCGTGATCATCGGCATCCTCTATTACGCCTACGTCCCCTGGATCAAAGACGGCAAGACCCTCGGGAAATCACTCATGGGTGTGAAAGTGGTGGACAGCCGCGGGAGGAACCCTTCCGTGTTGAAACACATGGCAAGGGCGATCATGCTCTGGGGAGTGTATATCGTCACTCCGCTTTCGTTCACCATCCTCATCGACCCCTATATCTACACCATGCTGACGAGTGCGGCGGGCATGCTTTTTTACACAATCGCCTTTGCCGGCCTGTTCATGGTGCTCTTCCGGGGTGACTCCCGGGGGCCGCACGACCTCTTCGCCGAAACCCGGATCGTCGATGAGAATTTCGAACCTTCCTGGGAGATGGTCGAACCGGAACTCCGCAAAGAGGACTGGGCCGCCAAGGAGACCATCAACAGGGAGGACGACTTCCTTTACGAATACGACCAGCGCGATCCTTGGAAAAAATGAAAATGTCCGCGGACGTCATATGGTCCGCGGACATTGATGTGCATCGGTGTCGAGCCGCTCTCTTCAATGCGGTTCGAAAAGGTCGGAAAGAGGTTTGTCCTGCAAAATGTTCAGGATACCCTGTCCCAGCAAGGGCGCGACGGAAAGTTGCACGACCTTGTCGGATTGCTGGTCTTCCCGGAGTTGGATGGTGTTCGTGCAGATGATCTTCTTGATACCGCTGCGATTGATCCGTTCGATGGCCGGATGGGAGAAGACCGGATGCGTGCAGGCGGCATAGACCTGGACGGCGCCGGCGTCTTTCAAGGCCTCCGCGGCAATGCCGATGGTTCCCGCGGTGTCAATCAGGTCGTCGATGATGATGGCGGTCTTTCCCGCCACATCCCCGACGATGTTCATGACCTCGGCCCGGTTCGGGCTCGGACGGCTCTTGTCGATGATGGCGATGGGTGCATGCATGGCGTTGCCGAGGAGTCGTGCTCTGGCGGCGCCGCCGTGGTCGGGGGACACGATGACGATGTTATTCTCGTCTAGGGTCTCCCGGAGATAATCGACAAGGATGGGCATTCCGAAGAAGTTGTCGATCGGGATGTCGAAGAAACCCTGGATCTGTCCGGCGTGAAGATCCATCGATATGACCCGGTCGGCGCCCGCGACCTCGATCAGATTGGCCACGAGCTTGGCGGATATGGGTTGTCTGGCCGCGGATTTCCTGTCTTGGCGGGAGTAACCGTAATAGGGCATCACCACATTGACGGTCTTGGCGGAAGCTCTGCGCACGGCATCGATCATGACCAGAAGTTCCATGATGTGTTCGTTGACCGGCGGCTGGGTGGATTGGATGATGAAGACTTGGTGTCCGCGGACCGTCTCCTCGATGTCCACGCCGATCTCCCCGTCCGCGAAACGTTTGAGGTCGCATTTGCTCAAAGGGATTTTCGTGTAATCGGAAATTTCCTGTGCGAGTTTCGGATTGGCACTCAGGGTGAACAGTTTCACTTTTTCGCTACTATACGTTGCCATGTTCCCCTCCAAATCAAAGATTTATATCACGCGGGAAGGGTGCCGCTCGGACACCCCCTCGCTATCATCCACATGCATCGCGTATCGCAAAGAAAATGCAACTTCCGGGAAAGTTGCATCTCTTGTTGTTTCATTCTTCTTCGGTTTCTTCGGTTTTTTCAGTTTCTTCGGTTGTTTCGGCTTCTTCGGTCGTTTCGCTCTCGGAAGCTTCTGTTTCCTCGGCTTTTTTCTCTTCTTCATCTTTCTTGAGTTTCTCGTAAGCCTCGATCACGATACCTTCGATGTAGTCGCGGGTCTCTTGGTTGATGGGATGTGCGACGTCCTTGAACTCGCCGTTCGGCATCTTCCGACTCGGCATCGCCACGAACAACCCTTCCTTGCCGTCGATTACACGAAGCTCGTGCACAACGAAACAATCGTCAATGGTGATGGCGGCGATCGCCTTCAAGCGGTTCTCGCTGTCGAATATTTTCACCCTGACATCAGTAATTTCCATCGTTCCACCCCACAAATTATTGTGTCTTCCCTCTGATACCGTGAATTATACCACAGAACATGTGCCTTTTCAAATACTTTCGGCAACATTAAGCCGTCTCAGAGGATTTTTGTCATTTTGGTGAAATGGCTGTGTCGATAATCGTCTTGGACCCGCTGCAGAAGTTCCGTGTTTTTGTCCATGATGAAGAAGGTGGGACCCGAACCGCTCATGAGATAACCGTCCGCATTGTAGGCTTTGAGTTCTTCGTGCAGCTTCGCGGCTTCCTCGTACACGGAGAAACAAAACGGTTGCAAGGCGTTGTGGAGTTCCTTCACGATCAACGGGTAGTTTCTGTTGTAGATGGCGTTCGTCATGCCGGTGATCTTGACATTCTCCACCTTCCGCATGTCCAATGCCTCGAACACCTTCTTCGTGCTCACCCGCACAGGCGGGGTCACGAGGAGAACGGGGATGTTTAGTTTCCTTTTCAGGAAGAAAAGCTCTTCACCTTTGCCTCGAGCGATGCAGAGACGGTTGTGGATGCAATAGGGGACATCGGCGCCGAAACGCTCACCGAGCTTCTCCAGTTCCTCGGGCTTTTTCTTCAGCCGGAAGAGTCTATCCAATCCTCGGAGTGTCGCGGCACAATCCGCGCTTCCACCGCCCATACCGGCAGCCAGCGGAATGTTCTTCTCGATATGGATTCTCACACCGTGGGAGATGTTTTCTTCCTTCATCACATATTCCGCCGCTTGATAGACGAGATTGTCCTCGACCCGACCGGTGATGGACTCTGATGTGGTGATATGGATGCCCGGTTCATCCATCTTGGTGATAGTGAGAACATCATGGATCTCCAACGGAGCCATGACCATCTCCAGATTATGGTATTGGTCCTCTCTCTTTCCCAACACATCCAAAAACAGATTGACTTTCGCGTACGCCTTCTCCTTGATCGTCTTGCCCATCGGTTCACCTTCTCCCTTTGTTTTCACGTGGAACATCGGTGTTCATGGCAAAGAACTCTCTCGCCAGGTCCACCAACCCATCGGGCTCGATCCGTTCGGCGCGGATGTTCCTGTCATAGCCCATTTTCTCGAGGAAATCACCGGTTTCCACCTTGTCCACCCCATAAGCGCTATGCAGATTGTTCACCAGAGTCTTCCTTCTTTGGGCGAACGCGTTCCTGATAAAAGCATGAAATCCTGATGTTTCACGTGGAACATCATGTCTATCTTTCACCTTCAAATTGATAACGGCGCTGCCGACCTCGGGTTTGGGAATGAATACCTCCCGCGGTACCCGGAAACAGAATTCCGCCTCGGTGTGATAGTGGATGAAGACGCTCAACGCGTTGTAATCCTTGGTGCTCGGACGTGCCGTGAGTCTTCTGGCGACCTCGAGTTGGACCATGAGGACATACCGGTCTATCCGTTCACTCTTCTCTAGGCAGTTCGTGATGAAGGGTGTGGTTATATAATACGGCAAGTTCGCCACAACGACAACTTTTCCGTAGGATTTGTCCAATTTTTCAATCTCTTCGTCCAAATCGACCTTCAACACATCCTCGTGCAGAAGGGTGAGATTCTTCACGTCACCGAAGGTCTCTTCCAGTACTTCGACCAGGTTGTCGTCAATTTCGATCGCCAAGACATGCCCCGCCGCATCGAAAAGGTAACGGGTCAGACTCCCGAGTCCCGGTCCGATTTCGATGACGAGTGTATCCTCATCCAATGCGGCCGTCCGCATGATCTTTTTGAGAATCCCGTCGTCGATGAGGAAATTCTGCCCGAACCTCTTTTTTAGGCGGAGACCGTGTCCCACGAGGAGTTCCTTGACGGCTTTCGGAGTCGATTTCTCCACGATTTCACCACTCCTTCCGCAAAGACTGGTTCGGAAAGAGGTTTCGTCTCTTTCCGCTGATGAGAATCCTCAGGGCTTGTTTCTCCACTTCGAAATCGAGGAGCCCGATTGCGCCCTTCTCTCCGTCGAGGGTCCACCGGTGCGAATCCTCCGAGAGGATCCGGGCCTTTTTGACGGTCTGACGGCGTATGCCCGGCAGGCTCGCGGGATCGAAGAGGAACGAGAGGCCGTAGAGGATGTTGTTCAAAAAGGGGATGTGGCGATAGGTGACAAGATCGATGCGACCGTCGTCGAGGACGGGCGCATCGATAATCTTGAACCCGGCCACATGACGCGAATTGACGACAAGAACAAGTGAATATGTTCCTTCAATGCTCTCTTGTCCGTCATCGATCTTCATCCGGATTTTCCTGATACGGAAAAACCGTTTCACACCGGTAAGGACATAGGCCAGATATCCGAGTCTATCTTTCTTGTCGTCCGGCGTCTTGAAACTGATGTCCACATAGTTCCCCAAGGCCGCGACATAGGTGAAATATCCCTGATTGGTCCGGACGATGTCCATATCCGCGGAAAAACCCTCACGAATCGTATCCAGGCTTTTAGTGATCTTCTTGCTTATACCTAGGGTGCGGGCGATGTCGCATGATGTGCCGGCGGGCACATAACCGACCAGGGGTCGTTTGTCGGTAAGGAAAATCCCGTTCAAGCATTCGTTGAACGTCCCGTCTCCGCCCACGATGACGAGGAGGTCGGTATTCTCTTCGCAAGCTTCCTTTGTCAAGTCCACAGCATGGGAAGGACGTTCGGTCCGCTTGATGTTACACGTGAAACCTAATGTTTCCACCCCGTCACGAATCAACGGGACCTCTTTCTCCGTTTGACCGCGGCCGCTGATCGGATTATAGATGACTGTGCATTTTTTCATATGACCACCAACATGTCGAGGCATTGCCGTTCCGGAATCGAATCCTTTGTATGTTCCACGTGGAACTGCAACGTCTTATCAGGAAAAACTTTCCGGCAATATGGAAAGAGCCCGCGGAAGCGAGCTCTTTTTTCAGTCCTGAAGGCTTTGTGCGGCCGTGATGATGGCCGTGTTATAGACATCCTCGATTGAACAGCCACGCGAAAGGTCGTTCACGGGCTTGTTCAATCCGGCGAGGATTGGGCCCATCGCTTCGAACTTTCCGAGCCGTTGGGCGATCTTGTAGCCGATGTTGCCGGAGTTCAAGTCGGGGAAGATGAACGTGTTCGCTTTTCCGGCGACTTGGCTTTCGGGGAATTTCTTCTCCGCGACGGCCGGGACGATGGCCGTGTCGAACTGCATCTCGCCGTCGATTGCGAGCTCCGGTGCCTTCTTTTTGGCGATGCGCACGGCTTCGGCGACTTTCTTCGTTTCTTCGGTCACCGCGCTTTTGTTCGTGGAATACGAGAGCATGGCGACTCTCGGTTCGATATCGAACATCACTGCGGCGCGAGCGGCTTCTATGGCGAATACCGCCAAATCCTTGGCTCCGGGGTCGGGGTTGATTGCACAATCGCCCATGATGTACTTCTCATCGCCTCTCACCATGAGGAAATAGCCGAATGTCAAGGAGAGATGCGGTTTCGTCTTGATGATCTGCAAGGCCGGCCGTACCGTGTCGGCCGTCGAATGGGCGGCTCCGGCCACTAGACCGTCCGCATGGCCCATATAGACCATCATGGTCGCGAAATAGTTGGGTCGTTTCAAGAGTTCTTGCGCCTCTTCATAGGTGCATTTACCGCTGCGTCTTTCCACGAGCGCCTGGACGAACTCATTGTAGAACTCCGATGTTTCGGGATGCACAATCCCTTCCCCGCCTTCCGACGCCTTGTCGGGCTCACCGACGAGGATGGGTTCGACGATGTCCTCTTCGGCTAATTTGTTGGTCGCCTTGATGATCCTTTCGTCTTCGGGCTCGGGAAAAACGATGCGGATTCCCTTCCCCTTGATACGGTTTTTCAATTCGTCGATGACTGTCATATGACCACTCCTTTACCAAGCCCCATTATAGTGGATTTTATCCGTTTTTACAATCGGATTCGTGTGTCGGACGGACGCTTTTCGTGTTAGAATGGAATAGGGGGAACAACCATGACCAAACTGAACACCGTTCTATTCGACTTGGACGGCACACTCGTCGATTCCAACGAAATCATCATCGCAAGCTACATCCACGCTTACAAATCCCACCTTCCCGGCCGTGTTCCCGCAAGAGAGACCATCATCGAGCAAATCGGCCCCCCTTTGAAGGAAACCTTCTCCAAACACACCACCGACGCGGAAACCCTCAAGAAGCTCATCGCTACCTATCTCGACCACTACCGCGCGAACGAGCATGCATATTTTTGTCTTTATGACGGCGTCGTGGACGTGCTCGAACGTCTCAAAACACGGGGCGTCAACCTCGGCATCGTTACCAGCAAGTTCAAAGAAGCGGCCATGCCGAGCATCAGGCATTTCGGATTGGACGAATATCTCGACTGCATTGTGACACTCGATGACGTGGACGAGCCGAAACCTTCCGCTGAAGGTGTCCAAAGGGCGCTGGAACATTTCGACAATGTCCGGGGGGCGCTCTTTGTCGGCGACAACGAAAGCGACATCCTCGCCGGGAGGCGCGCCGGTGTCCTCACGGCCGGTGTCCGTTGGAGCATCAAGGGTGAAGCCACCCTCCAAGCCGCGAAGCCCGATTACATGATCGCGAGGATGGAAGACATTCTCGCCATCCTAGAAAACGAGTAAGGAGGCCGTAACCATGAACGAAGACTGTATCTTCTGCAAGATCGTCAACGGGGACATTCCCGCTTTCAGGGTCTATGAGGACGAACATGTGTTGGCTTTTCTCGATATCACCCAGGGAACCCGCGGGCACACCCTGCTCGTGCCGAAGAAACATGTCGAGAATGCCTATGGGTTGAGCGAAGAAGATGCCGCCATGTTGTTCAAGCGGGTTCCGAAGATCGCCCGGGCCATCAAACACGCGTTCGACCCGATCGGACTGAATATCATCAACAACAACGACCAACCCCTGCAGAGCGTCTTCCACGTCCACATCCACCTGATTCCCCGTTATGCGTCCGACGGCATGGTCCTCTCGATGAAAGACCGCCAGGACGAATACGGGAAGGAAGATTACGAAGCCGTCCGGAAGGCCATCAAGGAGAGCCTCGGCCATTGAGGTGATCCGCCCCGACGAAGAAAGCGCCCGCGAACCGTTCGCGGGCGCTTGTTTTTGCATGGTGTGTGTTCAGACACCGAGATGGCGGGCAATGGTCCTCACCATGGATCCTTTGGCACCGGTCTCGCTCTCATAGGCGGTGCCGGCGATGTCGAGATGGATCCAGGGGGTGTCATCATCAACGAACTTCTCCAAGAAGGCCCCGGCGATGCTGGCTCCGGCTCCGACCCTTCCGCCGCTGTTTTTCATGTCGGCGACTTTGCTTTTCAAATCTTCGTGGTGCCCTGCACTGACAGGAAGTCTCCAAAGACCCTCCTTGGTTTCCTCCGCGGCTTTCGCGAACTCCCCGAAGAAATCGTCGTTGTTGGAAAAGGCCCCCGTGTGATGTTTTCCGAGGGCGCCGACGACGGCGCCTGTCAAAGTCGCAACATCGATCAGACGTCGAGCCTTTCTTTTTTGCGCATACCAGAGAGCGTCAGCCAGCGTCAGCCTTCCTTCGGCATCGGTGGAGATGATCTCGATGGTCTTGCCGGCGGCCGAGGTGATGATGTCGTCGGGCACATGGGCGTCGTCGCCGATCTTGTTGTCGGTGGCGGCGATGGTCACACTGACATTCTTCTCGATGTCGCTACGGACAACCGCCTCGAAAGCACCGAGGACTGTCGCCGCACCGCCCATGTCCATCTTCATCGAAGGCATGCCGGTGGCGGATTTGAGCGAATATCCGCCCGTGTCATACATGATGCCTTTGCCGACGAGACCGGTCATCTCTTCTCCTTTGGCCCCCTCGTATTCGAGATGGATGAGTTTGAGCGGATCCTTGCTGCCGGCGTTCACAGCCAGAAAGGCGCCCATGCCGAGCTTTTCGCAGTCCTCTTTCTCGAGGATTTCCAGTTTCACATTGTCGTATTGTTTGAACTTCTCGACATATTCGGCGAGTTTCTCGGCGTTCAGATGGTTGTAGGGGGTGTTGACGAGATCGCGGGTGTTGTTGACGGCTTCGCCGAGGATGATGCCGCGTGTGATCTCTCTTTCATCCGCCGCTTTCGCATGATAGTGGATCGCTTTCTCGCCTTTTTCGTCTTTCGTCGTCGGCTTGAACCGTTCAAACCGGTAGGCGGCCATGAGCGTTTGTTCCATCACTTCTTTCACGCTTTCGGCGGGGAAGGTGTCGACGAGAAGTAGTGCGTCGTTCTCCAGTTCTCCCACGGCCTTTCTGAACGCCTTTTCTTGTTTTTTGGCGCTTTGGAACGTGTCCTCGGGAAGAATGTGGACACTCGGTGCGGGGATGAGCCCCAGTGTGACAACCGTTTTGTAACGTTCGCCGTCCAATTCCCTCAGCTTGCCGTTCAATTTCTTGTCAAGCTCTTGGAAAAGGGGCTTCTTGTCATCATAGAAGATGATGAGCGATTTCTTCTCGCTCTCTGGGTGGAAATCCTGTTGTTCTTGCAAGTGCATCGAATCCCTCCTATTTTATGATGTCGGTGCCGATGTAAGGGCGGAGCGCTTCGGGAACCACGACACTTCCGTCCTCTTGTTGATTGTTTTCAAGAATCGCGACGACGGTCCTGCCGACGGCGAGGCCCGACCCGTTCAGGGTGTGGGCATATTCCGGTTTCGCGTTCTTGTCTCTCCTAAACCGGATGCCGCCGCGGCGGGCTTGGAAATCCTCGGCGTTGGAGATGCTGCCGATTTCACGATAACCGCCGTACGAAGGGACATAGACCTCGATGTCATACGTTTTCGCCATGGCGAACCCGAGATCGCCCGAACAGATCTCGACGACGCGGTAGGGGAGATCGAGTTTCTGCAAGACCTTCTCGCTGTGTCTGAGCATCTTCTCAAGTTCGTCATAGGAAGTCTCGGGGGTCGTGAACTTGATGAGTTCGACCTTGTTGAACTGGTGTTGGCGGATGATGCCGCGGGTGTCTCGGCCGGCGCTGCCGATCTCTTGGCGGAAGGCCGTCGTGAAGGCGACATAATTGATGGGAAGGTCGGCGGCCGCGAGAATCTCGTCCCGGTGCATGTTGATGCCGGGAACTTCGGCCGTCGGGTTGAGATAGAGTCCGCGCTCGTCCGTGAGCTTGAAAGCGTCGTCTTTGAATTTGGGAAATTGTCCCGTCGCGGTCATCGCCGCTTCATTGACGATATAGGGGAGAAGGACCTCTCTGTAACCATGTTCTTCGGCATGCAGATCCATCATGAAATTGATCAGTGCGCGTTCGAGTCTGGCCCCCATCCCCTTGTAGATGACGAAACGGCTGGCCGAGATTTTCGCCGCCCGTTCGAAATCGAGGATGTCGAGGTTTCGGGCCACGTCCCAGTGCGGTTTCGGCTCGAAGGAAAAATCGGGGATCCTGCCGACTTTCCGCAACTCGACATTCTCGGTGTCGTCCTTGCCGAGTGGGATATCCTCGTGGGGTACGTTCGGAATCCCGAGCATGGTGTCTTTGATCTCTTGTTCGATCCCTTTGAGTTCATCTTCCATGTCGGCGATCCGCTGCTTGTCCTTCTCGACCTCTTCCAACAACGCAGCGACATCCTTGCCTTCGCGTTTTTTGATGCCGATGTTCTTGCTGATCTCGTTCCTTTTCGCTTTGAGGGACTCGATCTCTTGCAAGAGTTCCCGGCGTCTTGTGTCCTTGGTGACGATGTCGCGGAGATGTCCGTGGTCTTCTCCGCGCTTGTTCAATCGCTCCACGATGTTATCCAAATCATCCCGCAACCTTTTCATGTCGAGCATGTCTTTTCCTCCTTCGTCCTTGGGATTGAGAATAAAAAACACCCGTCCCCTTGACAGGGACGAGTGTGTATCACCCGTGTTGCCACCCTAGTTGGCGCTTGCGCGCCCGCTCTAGCCGGTGTAACGGCCGGTCCCGGGAAGTTTTCCTTCCGCTCCGAGGTGGATTTCGCCCCTGCACACTGCCGGTTTTCAGCACCACCGGCTCTCTTTGAGAGCGCATGGAGGCTACTTCGCCTCATCGTCGCTTTGATACTTGGATTTTAGCAAACTCCCCCGTCGTTGTCAATCGCTGTCGCGAAGGTTCGTTGTCCCTTCTCCACAACACCCGCCCCTTACCAAAAAAGTAAGGGGCGGGTGTTGGCTTCATTTTGCAAGGGGGGCCGTATCGAGAATTTCCACCTCATCGACGTCTTCGTCCTGGGGTGGGACGATGGCGATATTGGCGACGGTATGGGCCTCGTCAAGACGCATGAGACGCACACCCTGGGTCACCCGTGAACTGCAGGAAATCTGGGCCACGGGCATCCGGATCATCGTGCCCCGGTCGGAAAAGAGGATGGCATCCTCATCACCCCGGACACCCCGGAGTTTCTGCAGCGGGCCGTTCTTGTCGGTGATGTTCAACGTCTTCACGCCTTTCCCGCCGCGGTTTTGACTTCTGTACTCGCTGATCCGCGTCCGTTTCCCGTAGCCTTTCTCCGTAACGATGAGGATCTCTTTGCGGTCTTCGTCGACTATGGCCGCCCCGACAACCTCCTCGTGATCCGCGAGACGGATTCCCCGGACACCTGTGGCGACGCGTCCCATGGGGCGGACGGTCTCTTCATTGAAACGGATGGCCTTCCCGTTCGAAGCGCCGATGATGATGTCCATGTCGCCGCGCGTGAGTTTGACGTCCAGGAGTTCGTCGTCTTCGCGGAGATTGATCGCCCGGATGCCCGTTGTGCGGATATTTTGGAAATCCTTGACGGGAGTCCGTTTGACAAGTCCCCTCTTCGTGACGAAGAAAAGGTTCTCGGGGCGCTGGAAGTCCTTGATGGGGGTCACGGCTTGGAGGCGTTCCCCCTTTTCGAGTTCAAGCAGGTTCACGAGCGGAAGGCCTTTCGATGTGCGTCCGAACACGGGAATCCTGTATCCTTTGATTTTGTAGACGCGGCCGTAGTTCGTGAAAAAGAGCAGCCAATCATGGGTGGAAGTGTAGAGGATGTGCTCCACGGCGTCGTCCTCATGCATCTTGATTCCGGTCATGCCTTTCCCGCCGCGATGCTGCGTCCGATAGCCCTCGATGGACATGCGTTTGCAGTAGCCGGCTTGGGTGATGGTGACGATGACATCTTCTTGGGGGATGAGATCCTCGTCCTCGAGATCGAGGTCGATCGCGAGGGATATCTCCGTGCGTCTCTCATCGCCATAACGCGCTTTCAGTCCGAGAAGGTCCTCCCGGATGACTTCCCGCTTTTTGTCTTCGCTTGCGAGGATGGCCCGGTATTCTTCGATTCTTTGCTTCAAGTTTTCCAACTCTTCGCCGATCTTTTCACGTTCGAGTCCGGAGAGTCTCCTCAGACGCATCTCGAGGATGGCCTGGGCCTGTTCGGGGGAGAGGCCGAACTTCTCGACGAGTTGTTGGTCGGCATCGTCATAGGCGTTCTTGATGACCTCGATGACGGCGTCGATGTCGGCAAGCGCCTTGAGGAGCCCCTCGAGGATGTGGGCGCGGGCCAAGGCCTTGTCGAGGTCGTAACGGGTCTTCTTCGTGAGGACCTCGATCTGATGGGAGAAATAATGCCGGATGGCCCCCTGCAGTGAGAGGACTTCGGGTTTCCCATCGACCAAAGCGAGCATGTTCACACCGAACGAGGTCTGCAAGGGGGTGTGTTTGTAGAGGTTGTTCAATGTGACCTCGGCGTTCACGCCCTTGCGGAGTTCGATGATGATCTTTATACCGTCGCGGTTCGACTCGTCGCGAAGGTCGGTGATGCCTTCGATGCGTTTCTCCTTGGCCAGTTCGGCAATCTTCTCGATGAGCCGGGTCTTGTTGACCATGTAGGGGATCTCGGTCACCGTGATCGTCTGTTTGCCGCTTGGAGAGCCGGTGATCTCCGTCCGGGCCCGGACTTTGAAAGAGCCGCTGCCCGTTTCATAGGCCTGACGCAGTCCGGAAAGGCCCATGATGGTCCCTCCGGTCGGGAAATCCGGACCTTTGACGATGCCCATGAGATTGTCGAGTCCGATGTCGGGATCCTCCATGTAGGCGAGGACGCCGTCCACGACTTCGTTCAGATTGTGCGGCGGGATGTTCGTCGCCATGCCGACAGCAATCCCGGTGGAGCCGTTCACGAGCAGGTTGGGGAACTTCGCGGGGAGCACCGAAGGTTCTCTTTCGGTGCCGTCGTAGTTCTCTTCGAACCGCACCGTGTCCTTCTTGATGTCCTTCAACATCTCGACGGAGATCTTGCCCATCCTGGCTTCGGTATAACGCATGGCCGCGGCCCCGTCCCCGTCGATGGAGCCGAAATTGCCGTGGCCGTCGACTAACGGGTAGCGATAGCTGAAAGGCTGCGCCATGCGGACCATGGCGTCATAGATCGCCGAATCGCCGTGCGGATGGTATTTACCCATGACATCCCCGACGATTCGGGCGGATTTCTTGTAGGCTCTGTCGGGATGGACGCCCAATTCGTCCATGCCGTAGAGGATGCGCCTGTGGACGGGCTTCATGCCGTCACGCACGTCGGGAAGGGCGCGGGAGACGATGACGCTCATCGCATAGTCCATAAAGGAGTTCTTCATCTCGTGGTTGATGTTGATGTTGTTGATCTTGTCGAAATTGTTCGGTTTCATTGCATCCATGGCTATCCGCTCCTAAATGTCCAGGTTCTTGACGTATTCGGCGTTCTGTTCGATGAATTCACGGCGCTGGGAGACATCGTCGCCCATGAGCATGCTGAAGATTCTGTTCGCTTCAAGGGCGTCATCCAGCGTGACTTTCAGAAGGGTGCGGTTCTCGGGGTCCATCGTCGTCTCCCAGAGTTGCTCGGGATTCATCTCGCCGAGACCTTTGTATCGCTGGACGGATGCCCTTTTGGGCATCTGGCGGAGTTTCTCCTCCATCTCTTTTTCCGTGAATGCGTAATCGATCTGTTTTCCCGTTTGCAGCTTATAGAGGGGCGGTTGGGCGATGTAGACATAGCCCCTTTCAATCAAGGTCCGCATGTGTCTGAAGAGGAACGTCAGAAGAAGTGTGCGGATATGGGCGCCGTCGACATCGGCGTCCGTCATGATGACGATCTTGTGGTAGCGGACCAGGTCGGGGTTGAACTCGTCGCCGATGCCGGTACCGAAAGCCTGGATCATGGAGACGATCTCCTTGTTGGCCACAATCTTGTCCATGCGCGCTTTCTCGACATTCAAGACTTTTCCGCGCAAGGGGAGGATCGCCTGGAATCCGGAATCACGTCCCTGTTTGGCGCTACCGCCCGCGGAATCACCCTCCACGATATAGAGTTCGGCCTTCGCGGGGTTTTTCTCCCGACAATCCGCGAGTTTCGAGGCGAATCCGAGGCCGTCAAGCGGGCTCTTCCGCCTCGTCGCTTCCCGAGCCTTCTTCGCGGCGATACGGGCCCTTGATGCGAGCAAGGCCTTCTCGACGATCATCCGCGCGTCGCTCGGGTTCTCGAGGAGATGGCGTTCGAGCCCTTCGGAAAGGATCTGGGCCACAGCCCGCCGGACTTCGGTGTTCCCGAGTTTGGCCTTGGTCTGGCCCTCGAACTGCGGGTCGGGATGTTTCACGCTGATGATGGCTGTGAGCCCTTCACGTGTGTCTTCACCGAGAAGGGATTCTTCTTTCCGGAAGAGATTTTGTTCTCGACCGTAGTTGTTCAGGATGCGCGTCAAGGTCATCTTGAAACCTTCCTCGTGGGTTCCGCCCTCGATGTTGTGGATGTTGTTGGCGAAGGGGAAGATGTTCTGACTGAAAGAATTGTTGTATTGCAGGGCGATTTCCACGATGATGCCCTCCACCTTGTTTTCGGTGTAGATGACCTCTTCGTGGAGGACCTCCTTGTTCTTGTTCAGATATTCGACATATTCCTTGATGCCGCCCTCATAGTGGTACGAGACGCTCTGTGTCTCTTCCGGCCGGAAATCGTTCAACGTGAAAGTGATGCCCTTGTTCAAAAAGGCCATCTGCTGGATGCGCAGTCGGAGAATCTCGAAATCGTAGTTTGTCGTCTCCTCAAAGACATCGGGATCGGCCTTGAAGGTGATTTTCGTACCGGTCTTTTCTGTTGGGCCGCGTTCCTGCACCGGACATTGGGTGATCCCTTTTTCGTAGCGTTGGAAATATTCGACGCCGTCGCGATGGATCTCCACTTCCAGCCACGCGCTCAAGGCGTTGACGACACTGGCTCCGACACCGTGGAGCCCGCCGGAGACTTTGTAGGTCTTGTCGTCGAACTTGCCGCCCGCGTGCAAGGTCGTGAGGATGGTCTCGACCGCGGGGAGTCCGCTTTTGGGGTGGGTGTCGACGGGAATGCCCCTTCCGTCGTCGGTGACCTCGACGATGTCATCGTCGAGGATGTTCACATCGATGGAGCTAGCATAGCCCGCTAGCGCTTCGTCAACGGCATTGTCGACAATTTCCCATACCAGATGATGGAGGCCTCTGGGTCCCGTGGAGCCGATGAACATCCCGGGCCGTTTCTTGACGGCCTCCAGACCTTCGAGAATCTGGATGTTCCGCGAATCGTAGTTCCCGTAATCATTCCTGTGTTGGTCCATAGTTGCTCACTCCTTCTATTTTGCCGGCATGTATCTTGAACACTTTTCCCTGTTTCAGGCTTTGCGGATGCACGGCCCCTTCCCGCGTGGTCGTGATGAAAACCTGACCGTCTTTGTCTAGAAGACGGAGCAGTTTCTCCTGTCTTTTCTCATCAAGTTCGCTGAAAACATCGTCGAGCAGGATGACCGGTGTTGCGCCGCGTGTTTTCCGTATGATCTCGACCACGGCGAGTTTGAGCGAGATGGCCAGGGTCCTGAACTGTCCCTGCGAGCCCTTCGTCTTGAACGGCTCTTTCCTCGAATAAAGGCCACAATCATCCCGGTGTGGCCCGATTGACGTGGAGCCGTTCAAGATGTCGATTCTTAGTTTTTGTCGCAAAGCCTCTTCGAACCCTTCCGCATCCACTGAAGGCTCATAGCGGATCTCGATCGGGTCTTCGGCGCTCAATTTTGCATAGATGGTCCCGGCAATTTTTCCGAGCTCGCCAATGAAGTCTTTCCGGGCGGCGATGATTTTCTTGGCATAGTGAGCGAGCTGTTCGCCGAGCACATCCAGAAGGGAGTCGGGCTCTTTCTTCTTTTTCGCCAGGGTCTTGAGATACTCGTTCCTCTCCTTGAGCAATTTCCTGTAGCGGGCGAGATGACGGATATGCCGCCTGTCGAACTGGGAGATTCCCTGGTCGAGAAAACGGCGGCGTTCCGCCGGGGACCCCTTGACGAGCTCGAGATCCTCGGGCGCGAACATGACCGCGTTCAAATGACCGATGTGGTCGGAGAGACGCGGATGTTCGATATCGTTCCGGCGGATCCTCTTGCCTTGTTCGGAAATGACGACTTCCAGCCGTTCATGTCTTCCGGCAAGGTCGCATCTCGCTTGTGCCTTGGCGAACGCCTCTCCCTCTCGGATCAAAGGTGCGTCAAGCGGCGTCCGGTGCGATTTGGCGAGTCCGAGGACATGGATGGCCTCCAGAATGGTCGTCTTCCCTTGGGCGTTTTCACCGACAATGATGTTCATGGAAGGGTCACATTCCATATCGAGGCTTTGATAAAGTCGGAAGTTCCTCAGTGTGAGGGACTCAATCCTGCTTCTTGACAATCTCGTAGATCCCTTCTTTTGGGATTTCCACCACCGAACCCGGATAGAGTTTCCGGCCGCGACGGTGTTCTCTTTCTCCGTCTACACGGATCTCCTCCTCCGCGAGGGTGATCTTGGCTTCGCCTCCCGTGCCCACATGGTCGACATATTTCAACAACTGACCCAGAGTGATGAATTCGGTCGAGATCGGAACTTTTTTCATTTTTTGCACACTTCCTCGGTCGTCTTTCTTATATAGTACTCTATTATTATATCATAAACATAGTATTAGAAGAAGGCGGAGACCCGATCAGAGCAAAAAAAAACCACGAATCGTGGTTTTTTTGACGTCTAATCGGTTTTTACGGGCAACACGAGTTGTAACATGTCCTCGTCGTATTCGCCGGTTATGACGAAAGGACGTATCTCTCCGGTGAACTTGACAATCACCTCGCTGGAGTTGAACACGCGCAAAGCTTCGAGGAGGTATTTCGAACTGAAGGCGATTTTCAAAGGTGAACCGACGATCTCATCGACGGGATGGACCTCTTCGAGCACTCGCCCGATTTCGGGAGAGTTCGAAGAAATCTCGACCACATTGTCCTGCCGGACATCGAGCTTCACGATGGCATTCTTGCCGTCGCGGCTCGAAAGGAGGCTCGCCCGTTCGATGGCGGTGATGAGCTGCTCTTTGTTGAATTTGATTTGCACGGGATATTCCTCGGGAATGAGTTTCCCGGTCTCGGGATAGTTTCCTTCGAGGAGCCTCGAGAGGAAAAGGACGTTGTCGTACTCGAAAAGGACGCGGTTCTGGTCGAAATGTATGCGGACGTTTTCCTGGTTGTTCTCAAGGATTTTCATGAGTTCTTCCAGGCTTTTGCCGGGGATGATGACGTTCATGGGATCATAGGTGTTCTCGAGTTGGATCTTCTTCTGGCTGAGTCCATAGCTGTCCGTGGCGATACCGGTCAGTTGTTCGCCGTCGATGGTGAAGTTCACGCCGGTGAGGATGGGCCGGTTCTCGATGGTCGAGGTGGCGAATGCCGTCTGGCGGATGATGGTCTTCAACGTACGGACGTTGACTTCGACGACCCCGGATTGTTTTTTGAAGACGATGTTGGGATAGTCTTCGAGGTCGAGGAGGTTGAGGGTGATGTCGGAATGGTCGGCTTCGATCCGCAGGAGATTGTCTTCGCCTTCCGTGAGGGAGACCATCTGTCCGTCGAGTCTCCTCACAATCTCGATGAAATATTTGCCGGGAACGAGAACGGAGCCCTCTTTTTCCACATCGAGTCCGTTTCCTTCCATCAAGACTTTGATGGATATGTCGGAATTGCTGGTGGTGATGGCGAGGGACTTCCCCTCCACATCGATCTTGATTCCTTGCAACGCCGGATTGGGGGTTTTGCTGGAAAGGGCTTTTTGAGCTATAAGAAGATGGTAGAGCAAACGGTCCTTGTTCACTTGGATGCGCATGTCATCACCTCGGTTTCATTTGTACATTCATTCTCTTTTTCTTTGTTATTGATTATTGGTGTCGTGTGGAAATGGGGAAATCTCTGTATTTCATATCTATTATACCACAAAAGGGGCTGTCCATGTGGGGTTTTTCAAGAGTTTTCTCCACACTTGTGTTTGAGTTTTTCAACATCATTCTTCACATTGTGGTCGAGCTGCAATTCATTGTTGATTTTCTTGATGGAATGCATGACGGTGGAGTGGTCGCGGTTGTTGAAATAGGTGCCGATCCGCTTGTAGGGGAGGTCATAGAGGTCTTTGATGAGATGCATGGCGATCTGGCGGGGATAGACATATTGACGGGCCCTTTTCTTGGAGATGAGATCGCTTGTGGTGATGTTGTAGTAGTCGCTCACGACGGAAAGGAGGTTGCGGATCTTGTTGCGGAGGAAGTCGTGTTCACCACGACGTGGACGGACAAGATTCTCGAGGGCGATCTCGGCGTTCTTCACTGTGAAATCGTAATCGAATGCGGTACAATAGAAAAGGACGCGTTTCAAGGCGCCTTCGAGTTCGCGGACGTTGTTGTCGAAGACACTCGCGATGTATTCGATGACTTTGTCGGGGATCATGTCGGTCTCGCTCGTCTCCGCGAGGAGTTTCTTTTGCAGAATCTTGATGCGATGGTCCAGATCCGGACGGTTGATATCGACGGTGACCCCCCAGGAAAAGCGGGAAGTCAGGCGGTTCATGATGTCGCTGAGGTCGCTCGCTTTGCGGTCCGAGGTGATGACGATCTGCTTTTGCTGGTTGTGGAGTTGTTCGAAAAGCTTGAAGAACTCCTCTTGCGATTTTTCTTTTTTCGCCAGGAACTGGATGTCGTCGACGAGCAGGACATCGACGGCACGATAGATGTTGTTGAATTCGTTGTATTTCTTTTTGCTCGCATAGCGGACATAGTCCTCGACGAACTGGTCGGCTTTGACATAGAGGACCCTCGTGTTGATTTCGCCTTCCAGGATGTAGTTGCCGATACATTGCATGAGATGGGTCTTGCCGAGACCCACATCACCGAAAATGTATAGCGGGTTGGCGACGATGCCCGGTTGGTCGGCGATCTTGATCGCGGAGGTGTAGGCGAGCCGGTTGGAATGGCCCACGACGAAATTGCCGAACGTGTAGGAAGGGTTCAGGTTCGCGTTCAAGTGAGCTTCCTCGCATCTTTGGTGGTCGGGAACGTTGACACCGAACGACTTGTCGTTGCTCATTTCCTTTTCGGCCTGGTTTTTGGTGATGAGGCGGTATTCATAGCGCTCATCGACATAGTTTTCCAAAAGCCGGTTCATTTTCTGGAGATAGACGAGCTCGATCCTTTTCTTGATGAACTCGTTGTCGACCATGAGGTAGACATAATTGTTTTTCACTTTGTAGACAGAGTCGACGGACGCGAAGATCTCTTCAAAAGTGCTGTCTTCGAGCTGCATCTCGAGCTGGCCCTTGACTTCTTGCCATATGTCGATGTGTTGGTCCATGTTTTCACCTCCCGGGCGGTTCTATTCTAGCACAACACATTGGCAAAAAAAACTCTAAATTATCGACGAAAAATGTGGAAAACATTTCTTTCCATAACCATTCCACACAAGTAGCATAATGCCCACAACCTCTTAAAAAGGCCAAAAAACACACTTTCCACTTTTCCACACCACCCGTGTTTCCCCATTTCCTCTTTTCCACATACCCGGGTGCGGAAACATTGACACCATGCAGTTTTTGTATGTGGAAAACTTGTTTGGAATATTTACAAACACAACGTTTTCCTGTTATCAGTTGACAGAGAGCCACGGATTGTATATAATTTATAAACGCGCGGTTTCGCCGCAGTGTTGGAGGTGCGACCCATGAAAAGGACTTATCAGCCCAACCGGAAGAAGAAAGCGCGGAAACAGGGTTTTCGCAAACGCATGTCTTCGCCCTCGGGGCGGAGGATACTCGCCAGAAGGCGTGCGAAGAAACGAAGCCGCCTTTCGGCTTGACAACCGAAAAGAAAAAAACGAATCTTTGTACCTGTGAACACCTGAAAAGATTTATTTCAGGTGTTTTTCATTGTAAAAGCCGAGACAGCACGAACTACCGGAGGTGGACGGGTGATAAAGAAATTCCGCATCAAGAAACCGGATGAGATCAAGGAACTCCTTGAAGCGCGAAATGTCAAAAGGAACGCTTATTTCAGCGTTTACAAAGGCCCGGGGAAAAAGGGGAATTTCCGTTACGCGATCAGTGTTCCGCAGAAATTCGGCAAAGCTGTGCGCCGCAACAAAGTGAAACGTCAACTGCGCATGATCATCAAGGACTTGGACATCCACGAGAACATCGACCTTTTCGTCATCGTCCACGCCCGTTCCGCGAAGTTGCGTTTTCGGGAATTGGAAAGGGAGTTCGTGAAACTCGTGAAAAGACACCATATCAAATTTTGCAACCCAGAGGTGAGAAGATGAGACGAAAGACCATCATGAAGACGCTCATGCTCCTGCTAATCATCGGCAGTGTGTTTCTCTTGAGCGGCTGCAACACGGAACACTATACAAGACCCGTCGGCTACGTCGGCGCGGAGACGGATTATACAGACGGTTTCTTCGAAGGCGTGGAAGAATACGAATGGACATACCGGAGTGCGATCCGCGACGCTCACCGCGCCCGGCTCGGAGAGAACGGATATCTCGAAGTGATATTCGACAAAGGCCTTGATGAGCTCGAAATCGAATTCACAAGACATGAATTCGACTCGTTCGTCACCATCGAGGTGCTCATAGACGGCAATCCGGTAGCCGACAGGGAATATGACGGTCCGGTGAGGGAGCTTCACACCATGACCCTCGCGGATCTCGAGATGTCGGGAGATGTCACCCTCAGGATCCGAAACGTCGAAGGCCAACCCCTCATCGAATCCGTGACCTGGACCGAATATGAGGAGGACCCGGCCACCCACACCCAGACCTTCACGGATTTCACCGACGAGACCGGTGACATCAGCGGTTTCGGCTGGGTGCAATGGATCGTCGGGCAACTCGCGAACCTGATCTACAATATCAGCCATGCTCTCGGCGGCCTCTACATCGCGGGGCTTCTCATCATGACGCTCATCATCCGGGTCGTCGGTTGGCCGATCTATTCCAAGAGCACCGCGATGAGCGCGAACATGCAAATCGCGCAACCGGAGCTCGAGAAACTCAAGGAGAGATACCAGGACAAGAAGGACCAGGCGAGCCAACAGAAGATGCAACAGGAGATGCTCCAGATCTATCGCAAATACAACATCAATCCGTTGGGCTGCCTCTTCCCCCTCCTGCAGATGCCGATCTTCATCGCGATGTATCAGGTCGTGAGAAGGCTTCCGTTGACCGAGCGTTATCAGGACTTGGACTTCCAGTTCCTCTGGTTCGATTTCCAAGCGGAACCTGTCGGATACGGCATCGCCGCGAACTGGCAATTCTATCTTCTCGCCGCGATTGTCGGGACCACCATGTTCCTCTATCAGCGTTACGCGATGAAACGCCCCGACTACATGCGGAACAAGAAATACGAGACCACCCAGCAACAACAGACCCAGAAGACGATGAAGTACATGATGTATTTCATGGTCATCATGCTGACGGCAATCGCGTTCACGAACCTCGGCATCGCCTTCTATTGGATTGTCGGTAACCTCTTCCAGTTCATCCAGACCTATGTGAACCGCAAACGCATGCACCAGAAATTCTTCGCGAACAAAGAAAGCGCGTGAGGGTGAGAATCATGAAAAGAGCCACGTTTGAAGCCAAAACTCTTGAAGATGCGAAGGAAATCGCTGAAGAGAAGCTCCGGGTCAACCGTCGTTTCATCAAGCTCGATGCCAGAGAGAGAAAAGGATTTCTCAGCCTGAGAAAGGGCTATGAAGTCGAAGCCTCGATCGATGTCGACCCCGCCGAACTCGGGAGGAAGACCTTGGCGACCCTTTTCGAGGATATGCGCGTCAAAGCCGAGATCAGGGTCGATGAGCCCGCGGACAGAGAAATCGTCTATGATTGCGATACGAACGCCAATCCTGTTCTCATCGGCAAGAACGGCAAGACACTCGAGGGGATACAGGTGTATCTCCGGAACCTGTTGAACGTCTACACTGACGAGCATCTCCTTGTCGTCGTCGACATCGGGGGCTACAGGAAGAATCGCAAGAAGAAACTCGAGATTCTCGCCACCCAGACGGCCAAGGAAGTCGCACGAACGAAAACCGAGGTGAAGCTGAGCCCGATGAACGCCTATGAGAGGCGTATCGTCCATACCAAGCTCGCCGACTGGAATGACGTCTACACCAAATCCGAGGGCGAAAAGGACAAACGCCACCTCGTCATCAAGCCGAAAAAGAAATGAGACTCATCGCAGGGCTCGGCAATCCCGGCAGGAAATATTCCCGCACCCGCCACAATATCGGTTTTCTCTGTCTGGAAGCCTTCGCGTCGAAAAAAGGGCTCGCTTTCAAGCACCAGAAGAAAGTCAAGGGAAAAATCGCCCGCCACAAGGACATGCTCCTTTTGCGACCCTCGACCTACATGAACCTCTCGGGAGAGAGTGTGAAAGCGGCGTTGGACTATTATCGGATCCCGCTTTCCGAACTCGTCGTCATCCATGACGATCTGGACCTCGAGACGGGGCGGCTCCGCTTGCGGGAAAAAGGGGGAACGGGCGGCCACAAGGGTCTTTCCTCCATCCTCGCCCATGTCGGTGATGAATCCTTCAAACGCATCCGGTTCGGCATCGGCGAAAGCGGCCCCCTCGACGCGAGCGACTATGTCCTCTCCCGCTTCGCCGAGGAAGAGGGGGATGCGGTCATCGAAAGTATCCGTGCGGTCACGGAAATCATCGATGCCCTCGCGGATGGCGAGGATTTCACCACGCTCATGAATAAGCACAATGTGCGCCGATATGAAGATGATAATGACGACGATTGAGAAACGAACAGGAAAAATGCGGATGAACACGGGCGTCCAACGCCGGACGTCCGCTTGTCTGCATGGAGGTTCCCCATGAGGAGACTTCTCTCACTATTGGAAGACGCGGAGATTTTCCGGAGGTTTTCCGAAGCGTTGAAAACGAAACGCACCATCGAAATCACAAACACCACGGAAGATTTCGCCGTGTTTTTCGTCATCGCCCTGTATCATATGACCGACCGGGACATTCTGGTCGTCAACCACAACCTCTATCACGCCCAGAAGACCTATGACAGCCTCAGCGCCCTGCTCGATGGAGATGTGGACTTCTTCCCGCAGGATGAATTTCTGACCACCGAGATGCTCGCGATGAGCGAGGAGCTGAAATTCCAACGGCTCGAGACGGTCACGAACCTTTTCGGAAAGAAAAAGAATCTTGTGGTCACACACACGACCGGCCTGGTGAAACACCTTCTTCCCCGGAAACGGTTCGAAGGTGTGTATGCGACGTTCAAGGTCGGTGACGATGTCGACCTCGAAAAATTCTTCGCAAGACTCGTCGAACTCGGCTATCAAGCCACACCGACGGTGGAGAAGGTGGGCGAATTCGCACGTCGGGGCAGTATCGTGGACATCTATCTTCCCGACCACGACGACCCGGTGCGGATCGATTTCTTCGACACGGAAATCGACTCGCTCCGTCACTTCGATGTCAAGACCCAACGCTCGAAAAAGCGGCTCGACGCTTTCACATTGACGCCCCGGGCCGAATTCTTCTATACGGCCGGAGAGGGCGCCTCCATCGAGAAGAATGTCCGGGAAAGACTCGAACGGGAGGATTTCTCCGAAGACACGGTTGAAAGGGTCGCCGAAGAGCTTGAAGCCTTGAAGAACCATGAGAAGAAAGACCAGCTCGCCCGCTACATGGCCTTTTTGGACGAAGATCCGGAGACCATCACCGACTATCTCGACGATCCTTTGCTGGTAACAATCGACCATGAACGGATCAAGAGCGCCTACGTCCACATCCGTGACGACCTCGCCGAATGGATGATGGAATCGGGCGACTATCCCAAGTTGGGCTTTTCTTTCCTCAAAGACCCCGATAAGATATCCTACGCGAAACGGATAGCCTTGAACCCCCTCCCGATGGAGGAGCCATCCGCCGTCCGCATCCCCTTGCGCGTCAAAGAAGGGATCCGCTACAACAACAACATCCACATGTTCATGAAGGACCTCAAACGCTATGAGGGGCATGTGACAGTCCTCGTGACGCTCACCGACGAGAAACGTCTCGACCGTCTCACGGACATCCTCGAGGGAAAGGTCCCCTATAGGATCCTGGGAAGCGACGATCCGCCGTTCAAGAAGAGTCTGAACCTCGTCGTCCAGGACAACCCCCTCTCGTTCGAATGGTTCGACGCCTCGTTCGTCCTCCTTTCGGACGCGGACATCTTCAAAGAGGTCTCGCCGAAGAAATCCAAACGTCGTCGCCGGGTGTTCAAGGACACCGAAAGGGTCCCCACGGCCGAATCCCTGCAAAAAGGCGACTACATCGTCCACTACGACCACGGGATCGGGAGATTCCTGGGGATCGAGACCATGGAGGTGCAGGACAAAACGAACGACTATATCGTCATCGCCTACAAGGGTGACGACAAGCTCTACATCCCGGTCGAGAGTATCCATCTCATCCAGCGCTATGTGGCAAGCGAAGGGACCGTTCCCAAACTCAACAAACTCGGCAGTGCCGAATGGGCGAAGACGAAGCGAAGGGTCCGGAAGAAGGCCGCGGACATCGCCGCGGGACTCATCGAGCTCTATGCGGCGAGAAAACGGGTCAAGGGACACGCTTTCAGCGAAGACACGGATTTGATGACGGAATTCGAGGCGGAGTTCCTCTATGAAGAGACCGAGGACCAAAAGAGAGCGATCGAAGCGGTCAAGGCCGACATGGAGGAAGAGACCCCCATGGACCGCCTCATCTGCGGCGATGTGGGCTACGGCAAGACGGAAGTCGCTCTCCGCGCCGCCTTCAAAGCCGTCCTCGACAACAAGCAGGTCGTCTATCTCGCACCGACGACGGTGCTCTCGAGGCAGCACTACTACACCTTCAAGGACCGTCTCGAGCGCCACGGGGTGAAAGTGGCCCTCTTGAACCGTTTCGTCAGAAGAAAACGGCAAAAAGAATTCATCAAGGGCATCGAAGAAGGCACGGTCGATGTCGTCATCGGCACTCACCGGCTGCTTTCCCGAGACATCCGCTACAAGAACCTCGGACTTCTCATCGTCGACGAGGAGCAGCGATTCGGCGTTGAACACAAAGAGAAAATCAAACAGCTGAAACTGAACATCGACGTGCTCTCGCTGTCGGCCACGCCGATTCCGAGGACGCTGCAGATGGCGATGACCGACGTGAAACAGATGAGTCTCATCGAGACACCGCCGAAGGACCGTTTCCCCGTGCAGACCTATGTCCTCCGGAGGAACGATCACGTCATCAAGGACGCCATCGAGCGTGAACTGGGGCGTAAAGGCCAAATCTTCTACCTCCACAACCGCATCGAGACCATCGAGGAGGTGGCCCACAATTTGCGCAAGCTCGTCCCCGACGCCCGCATCGGTGTCGCCCACGGCCGGATGGACAGGTTCAAGTTAGAGAACGTTATGCGAGGCTTCCTGGACCACCGTTTCGACGTGCTTGTGTCCACGACCATCATCGAGACCGGTCTCGACATCCCCAACGCCAACACGTTGATCGTGCACGAAGCCGACCGGCTGGGCCTCGCCCAACTCTACCAGATCCGCGGCCGCGTCGGCAGAAGCAACCGTATCGCCTACAGCTATCTCATGTACGACAAAGAAAAGAAACTCAACGAGGAAGCGGCCAAGCGTCTGCAGGCCATCAAGGAGTTCACCGAACTCGGAAGCGGCTACAAGATCGCCCAGAGGGATCTGGCCATCCGCGGGGCGGGTGACCTCCTCGGCACCGAACAGTCCGGTTTCATCGACAGCGTCGGCATCGACCTCTTCATGGAGATTCTGAAAGAGGAAATCGACAAGGCCAAGGATGAAACCGGGACCGAAGACACCCAGGTGACAGAAGAGCGAAGGAAGACCCTGAAACTCGCGGTCAGCCGCTCCATCCCCGAAGACTACATTCCCGATGACGACCAACGGGTGGCAATCCATCGCCGTATCGCCGCCTTGCGGGATCGCGAAGAGTTGAAAGCCCTGCAAGAGGAATGCGAAGACCGTTTCGGTCCGCTTCCCGAAGACATGCGCATCTACATGTACGCGAAACTGTATGAGAATCTCGCCTTGGCGAAGGATGTGGAGAAAGTCCGGGAAGATGCCCGCAGGATTGTTTTCACCCTCTCGAAAGAGGCCAGCCAGAACATCCACGGCGACCTCCTCTTCGGGAAGGCGAACGAACTCTCCCGGTTCATCCATCTCAATTACAAACAAGGAAGACTCTCGATCATGATCGAGAAGGGGAAGGTGTCAAGACACCCGCTCGAGTTCATCGTCCCGTTGTTGGAGAGCATATGAAAAACCCCGACCTTTTCGAGGCCGGGGTTTTTGGATTCAGATGTTCGTGATGAGCAGCGTCGAGATCAATGTCAGCCGGACGAAATAGAAATAGATGAGCGTTCCGAAAAGGTAGTGGTGGATGGATATCAGATCGCGGTTGATGATGATGCCCTTCACGTAACGCCGGAGATAATAGCCGAAGACGTAAATCCCGGCAAGAAGCGCCGCCGACTCGAAAACGATGAAGACGATGTCCATCGCGGTGACGGCGGGAAGGTCTCCGGCCCATTCGAGCGCGTTGACGGTGATGACATAGGTCGTCGGAATCAGGGGAAGAACCAGAAGCAGGACCAAAAGAGATATCGGCACGCTGTCGGCTGTGCTCAGTTTGACCATCTTCCTGCCGATGAGAAAAAAGACCAGGGGATGGAGGATGAACGTGTAGAAGAAGACGCTCGTCGAGAAGATTTCGGCCCAACGGTCGCCGACGAAGACATGAGCATAGATGCCGGTGAAATAGACGGCGAATGTCGCCACTATGACAAGGCGGGCGATCAGGATGATGTTGCGCATGGGCTCCTCCTTGTGTGTCCGGGGATGAAAATCACGGATGGCGGGATTTTTCATGCATGTCCAAACGAATTATATCATATATCCGTTTATTGCGAAACCGCCCCCTTCATTCCGTGTAGACGGCGATGGCCTTCATGAGTTTTTCGAAACGCTTCGGTTTCAAGGATTGAGCGCCGTCGCTGAAAGCCTGGAAGGGGTTGTTGTGGACCTCGATCATGAGTCCGTCCGCTCCGGCGGCGATGGAAGCCTTGGAGAGACCTTCGACGAGTCGATAGTCGCCGGCTGCGTGCGAGGGATCGACAATCACCGGGAGCTCGGTGATCTGTTTGGCATAGAGCATACCGTTCAAATCCAGGGTGTGGCGTGTGGCGGAATCGAATGTCCGGATTCCGCGCTCACAGAGGATGACATCGCGGTTTCCGTGCATGATGAGGTATTCGGCGCTCAAAAGCCATTCTTCGACGGTGTTGGCGAATCCGCGTTTCAAGAGGATGGGCTTTTTCGCTTTACCCAAAGCCTTGAGCAAATCATGGTTTTGCATGTTCCTCGCACCCACCTGGATGATGTCGACGTGTTCTTCGAAAAACGGGAGGTCTTCCTTGTCCATGATCTCACTCACGGCGAAAAGGTCGAACGCATCCGCGGCCTTTCGCAGATGCATGAGGCCCTCCCGTTCGAGACCCTGGAAGGCGTGTGGGCTCGTCCGCGGCTTGAAAGCCCCGCCTCGCAGCGCATGGGCGCCAGCACTCGCGACTTTTTCCGCGATTTTGACGATCTGTTCACGGCTTTCGACGGCGCAGGGACCGGCGATGATGAACGGTTTCATCTCGGAGAACGGTTTTTTGCCGATGCGAAGGGGACGATCCGCGAAGAGAGAGCGGTTCACATAGCGGTAGGGGTCCTTGGTGCGAAGTACGTTTTTCACACCGTCGTAGGCGTTCAAGGCCCGGGATTCGAGTTCCGTCGTGTCTCCCATGACGTAAAGGAGGATGTGGTCGTCCCCTTTTAGGATGTGGACGACATACCCTCTGTCATGGAGGTCCCTTTCCAGTTCTTCGGTGGCGGCATCGATATCGAGGACGATGATCAAGGCGACCATTCCTTTCGTACATGTTCCAAAGCCTTTTTGTAGCTCTCGGCCTCTTCTCCGGCGAACGTGCCGGCACAGGCATTCTTGATGACAGAATGATGACGGAAGGTCTCCTTCCGTTTTCGGGGATCACTGAGATGGATCTCATAGACAGTCGTATTCACACTCATGATGGCGTCATGGAGGGCATAGGAGTAGTGGGTGAGGGCCCCGGCGTTCAGAAGGGCGGCTTGAACCCCTTCGGAATCGGCTTCATGGAGCCAATCGATGAGTGTGCCCTCGTGGTTCGTCTGCCGGATATCGGCGGAAAAACCCAAACTCGCGGCATACTCGCCGATGGCGCGCATCGTTTCTTCGTAATCTCTTTCGCCATAGATTTCCGTCTCTCTTTGGCCCAAAAGATTGAGATTGGGTCCGTTAAGAATCAAAATACGCATCAAGGGCCTCCTTGATCCGCCCGATGATCGTCAATTCGTCCCAAGTGTCCTTGGCGACGGTGACATCGGCGTATTTCTCGTAGAGACATTGGCGCTTGTGTTTCAGTTCTTTGAGATCCGCCATGTCTTCGATGAGCGGGCGGTTCTTCAGATTCTTTGCGGTGAGGATGCTCTCATCGAGGTCGAGAAACACCAACACGCCGTTTTGTTTCAAAGCGAGCATCGCTTTTTCATCTTCGACGATGCCGCCGCCGGGGGCGATCCATTGGCCGTGTCCCTTCGCGATTTCAATAACCTTTTCCCTTTCAAGTTTCCGGAAGGCCTTTTCCCCTTTCATGCGAAAGATGTTCTCGACGGATGTCCCTTGCTGTTTCTCGATCGTTTTGTCGATGTCGATGAAGGGTTTTTCCGTCTCTTTGGCCAACCGGAGGCCGTAATGGGTCTTTCCCGCGAAAGGCAGTCCGATGAGTGCGATGTTTTGGAAACGTTTCTCGAACTCTTTCAGAGCGCTCAGGATATCCGACTCATCGAGTATTTCACCGAAGAAGAGCGCTTGGCTCTCTGCCGCCTGGCGGACAAGCATCTCCAATCCGTTGTGAATTCGTTTTCCGGCGGCTTCGGCTTTTTGGAGGAGACGGGTTTTCAAGGGATTGTAGACGACATCGAAGACGAGCGTCAGTTCCGGGAGACGTTCAAAGTCGACGGGAAGGACGGCTTCGTTATCCGGATACATGCCGACAGGTGTCGTGTTGATGAGAACGCCGTAAGAACCCTCGAGTTCGTCAAGGGGGTATTCTCCGGCTTGCGGTCTCCTTGCGAAAACATCCACTCCGGCGTACCCGCACGTCTCGAGAGCGCATTTTGTCGATCGCATGGTGGCGCCGTTTCCCATGATTGCCACTTTGGTCGGATCCCGGGGGAAATGGCGACGGATGAGAGATTCCAAGGCGAGATAATCGGTGTTATACCCCTTGAGTTTGCCGTTTTCCCGGATGACGGTGTTGACGATTCCGGTTTTCTTCGCCGTTTCATCGAGTTCGTCGAGGGAGGACATCACGTTTTTCTTGTAGGGGTGTGTCACGTTTAGGCCCCGGAAGGATTTCACTTGCAAGAAGGATTTCACATCAGCTGTTTCATAGAGGTGATAGGTCATGCCTTCTCGGAAATGCTCGTGAATGGTCTTGGAGAAACTGTGGGAAAGCGATTTTCCCAATAATCCATACATCCTGGGACACCTCACTTTTGCAAACGACGGCTCTGGGCGAAAACCTCGGAATAGACCTCTCTCAGACCATCACTGTAACGGTATGCGCCTATTCTATCATAGATTTCCCTTTCGCGCTTCACATCCCGCACGGGCATGTTTCTCTCCCGTTTCCCAGCGCCGATCTCTTCAGCAATCGCGAAACGTTCTTCCAAAGCGGAAAGGATGGTATCGTCCAACTTGTCGATGCGAGTGCGGAGTCCGTTCATCTTGTCCATTCCCGACCCTCCTTCCGGATGGTGAATTCCAGCACGCAATAATAAGCGAGCGCGTTCACGACGGGTAGTGCCCGGGGCAGCAGGCAGGCATCGTGCCGTTTCGAGCTCTTGATAATCGTGTTTTTGCCATTCTCCATGTTGATGGAGTGTTGTTCCATGGTGATGGAAGGCGTCGGTTTGAAGGCCGTTTGGAAGATGACAGGCGCACCGGTCGAAAGACCGCCGAGAATGCCGCCGGCATCGTTCTTTGTGAATGTGACGCGAGAACCCTTGTACCGCAAGGGGTCGTTCACCTCGCTGCCCGTGCGCCGGGCGGCGGTGAACCCCAATCCGAAAGAGACCCCCTTGACACCGGGGATGGCAAAGAGCAGATGCGAAAGGAGACTTTCGAACGAATCGAAGAACGGTTCACCGAGAGCGGTGTCGTGACCGATGATGGCGGTCTCGGCGATACCGCCGACACTGTCGCCCGCTTCATGCGCTTTGCGGATTTGTTCTCGGAAACGGTCGGCATCATCCGGATTGATAACCGGGAAATCGCTTGACAAAAGCCTATGTAATGTCTCGCTATCCGGAGGAGAATCGAGGAATGATCCCCCCTCGAGGGTATGGATCCCCTTGATGTGGGAGGCCACGGTGACACCCCGCTTGGCGAGGATCGTTTCCGAGACGGCACCCAATAGCACCAACGGGGCCGTCAACCGGCCGGAGAAATGACCGCCGCCGCGGTGATCGGGGTTTCCCCGGGCCTTGAGATAAGCGGTGTAGTCCGCATGAGACGGACGTATGCGTCCTTTGACATATTCGGTTGCATCGGCGGCGCTGTTCTCGATGAAGAATGTGAGTGGCGCTCCCGTGGTGATGCCTTCATGGAGTCCGCTCAGGATGTCGTAGCGGTCCTTTTCCCGCCTCTTTGTGGCAAAGGGCTGCTTCGGGCGCCTTGTTTCGAGCAATTCATCGAGCCTGTCCTTCTCAATCGTGATTCCCGGGGGGAGATTGTGGATTGTGACACCCACCCCGGGACCGTGGCTCTCGCCGAAAAGACTCACTTCTATAGCTTTCCCGAATGTACTCATGAGGGGCCTCCTTTGGGAATCCTTTTCAAGAAATCATTGAAACTCAACCGCTTCAAAAAGCCATTTCCCGGTTCTTCGACGTCGGCTAGCACATAGATATCATCTTTGCGACGTTTCTTGTCCTGGCGGAGGAAAGGTGCCAACTCTTCTTTATCGTAGGGAATGTCCTTGTCCAGACCGAAAGAGGCCAACACCTTTTCCAGATCTTTCCAAAAAGGCTTGTCTTTGGCCATGAGGCGCATCCCGAAGGCGACACACTCCCCATGGAGGAAAGCCCCCGCATGAAGGTGTTCGAGGGCGTGAGCGATGGTGTGGCCGTAATTCAAGAGAGCGCGTCCCCCTCGGTCGCAAGGGTCATTTTCCACGATATCGCGCTTCAGTTCCACAGCTTTCTTGATCAGATGCGCATCGCGCAGCGAGACGGTTTCTCGTTTCAAACGGTCGAAAAGCCCCGCGTCTTTCAAGAGGGCGATTTTCACAATCTCCGCCATACCGCTGGCAAGTTCCCTTTCCGGGAGGCTTTCCAGGGTAGATGTATCGGCAACGACAGCCTCCGGGGTGTAGAAGGTCCCGATGGCGTTTTTAGACCGGCTCGTGTTCAAAGCGAATTTGCCCCCGACAGAGGCGTCCGCCATGGCGATAAGACTCGTGGGCAGAAGCAACAACCGCACTCCCCGCTTGTAGGTCGCCGCCACAAAACCGGCAAGGTCGTTCACCATGCCGCCGCCCAAAGCCACGATTCTTCCCTCGCGCGGCATTTTTTCTTCTTGGAGGGCATCGATGATAAGCTCATACGTGTGAATCGTTTTGGAGGCTTCGCCGGCGGTGACCGTGAAACGGCCGCTGGACGAAAGATTTTTCTCAACGGAACGGATGAAGGAAGAGGGAATGTTCCCATCGACGATTAGGAAGGAAGGAACGTCGCTGTCCACGAGTTCATCCAGTTTGGCGAGGAGTCCTTCGCCGATATGATACGCATAGTCGCTTTGAAGTCCCTTTATGGTCGTTTTCAAGCGATATCACCTCTCTTCACGATAGAAAGGTTCGCGCCCAAAGACGCGAGGTCGCGGAAAAAGGCGGGGTAGGACTTGTGCACCGCTTCCGCATGAAGTATGTGCACGGGGCCTTTCGCCATGGTTCCCGCTATGGCCGCCAACATGACGAGACGGTGGTCGTCATGGCTCTCCACGGACGTCCCCGAAAACCTAGACACGGGTCCTCGGATACGGATGGAATCTTCTTCGACCACGATATCGACATGCAGGCTTCTCATGAGCTCCAAAATGCTTGCGACACGGTCGCTTTCCTTGTATCGCAGTCTTTTCGCGTTTTGGAGGATGCTCTCTCCTTCCGAGAACGAGGCAAGGAGCGCGAAAGCGAAAGCGAGATCGGGGTTGTCTTCGATATCGGCGATAAAAGCGGATGGGCGGGATGAACTGCTCCGGTAGCCTTCTTCCGTGTGGATGATCTTGCCCCCCGCGTCTCTGATGGTATCGATGATGCTTTTGTCCGCCTGCAAGGAGTCGCTCGCGAGCGGATGGACTTCAACACCTGCGCTACGCAGTCCGGCGACGAGAAAGAGCGAAGCCAGCGAGTAGTCACCCTCGATGGTTGTATCACGGGGTCGGAAGACTTGTGACGGCGGTACACGGAATCCGCCGTTCTGTTTGATGATTTTGACACCGGCATCTTCGAGCGTCTTGAGGGTGAGGTTGATGTAGGGTCGGGATGTGGGGTTTTCGATGCGGAGGGTGGATGTCTTGTCTAAAAAGGGGAGAACGAATAGGAGGCCGCTTGCGAATTGGGAGCCGAAACTGCCGTCGATCACGATGTCTCCCCCCGAGAGACCCGGACGGACGACGAGCATCCGGCCATCCCTCTCCAGGGATTCCGGGAAGAGCTCGACATAAGGTTTAAGAGGTCTATTGGCCAATGATTCGTCCATTTGGAAGGTGACATCGCCCCCCGTCAGCATCGCCAGGGGAATGGCGAAGCGCAAGGAAGAAGCCGAGGCTTTGACATCTATGGGTCTTTTCGGGGGTCGCGGGCGACCGACACCCTTCACACGCAGTCGGCCGTCCTTGATTTTCCATGAGGCGCCGAAGGCCTTCAAGACGTTGAGGGTGGCCAGGATGTCGTCGCTTTCCACAAACGGGAAGATGACACTCGTCCCACGGGACAACAATGCCGAAAAGAGCGCCCGGTGCAACAGGCTTTTCGAGGGAGGGACACGGACGCGTCCCTGGAGTCTGGATGGGTGGACGAACACATCGTACGCCATGGATGATCCCTTCTTTCACCAGCCGTCTTCTTGGTTTCATTATACACCAAGGGAACCTTGAGAGATAGGGGCGGGACGGCAACGAGTTGTTGAATTTGCACATCTTTTGTGTGATAATAGAAAAAGAGTGATTTAGAAAGCGTATACATATTCTCATTAATGGAGGTACGACCCATGGTCAACAATGATTTGAAAATCGCACAACAAGCCTCGATGAAAGACATCGGCGAAATCGCCGAACAGATCGGTCTTGAAGAGAAGGACATCGAGCGTTACGGCAACTACAAGGCCAAAGTCAAACTCGAGGCGCTGGAACGCCACAAGCACAAAAAGGACGGGAAAGTGATACTGGTCTCGGCCATCACCCCGACCCCCGCCGGCGAAGGGAAGTCCACGACGACCGTCGGATTGGGGCAAGCCTTCGGCAAACTGGGAAAAAACGCCATCATCGCCCTCAGAGAACCCTCTTTCGGCCCTGTCATGGGCGTAAAGGGCGGTGCCGCCGGCGGCGGCCACGCCCAAGTCGTGCCGATGGAAGACATCAATCTGCATTTCACCGGTGACATCCACGCCGTGACCACGGCCACGAACGCTATTGCAGCCATGATTGACAACCACATCCATCAAGGGAACGATTTGAACATCGACCCCCGCCGCATCACATGGAAACGCGCCCTCGACATGAACGACCGCGCCTTGCGCCAAGTCGTCGTGGGTCTCGGTGGTGTGGGCAACTCCATTCCCCGCGAAGACGGCTTCAACATCAGCGTCGCTTCCGAAATCATGGCGGTGCTCTGTCTCGCCCGCGACATCCATGACTTGAAAGAGCGCATCCGTCGCATCGTCATCGCCAACACCTACGACCGCAAGGTCGTCACCGTCGGCGATCTCGGTGCCGAAGGCGCCGTCACCCTCATTCTCCGCGATGCCGTCAAACCGAATCTCGTACAGACTCTAGAAAACACTCCGGCCCTCATGCATGGTGGACCGTTCGCCAACATCGCCCACGGATGCAACAGCATCATCGCCACCAACATGGGACGGAAGCTCGCCGACTACTGCATCACCGAAGCGGGCTTCGGGGTGGACCTCGGTGCTGAGAAGTTCTGCAATATCAAGAGTCGCCAGGCCGGCTTCGAGCCGAGCGCCGTGGTAATCGTCGCCACGATCCGCGCTTTGAAAATGCATGGCGGCGTGAAGAAGGCCAGCCTCGGCGAAGAGAACGTCGAAGCCCTGAAAAAGGGCATAGAGAACCTCGAGAAACACATCGAGACCATGCAAGCCTTCAACCTTCCCCATGTCGTCGCCATCAACCCCTTCGTCAACGACACCGATGAAGAAATCAAGGCTCTCACCGAATGGCTCGAAGAGAACGACCATCCCTATTCGCTCAGCGAAGTCTGGGCGAAAGGCGGCGAAGGAGCCGTCGATCTCGCCGAAAAGGTCCTCGCCCGTATCGAAGGGAACACCCGGAAATTCAAACGCTTCTATGAAGATGACGACTCGCTCGAAAAGAAGATCGAATCCATCGCCAAGACGGCCTATGGCGCCAAAGATGTCAACTATACCAAGAAAGCGAAAAACCAGCTGCGCCGCTACAAGCGTGAAGGTTGGGACAATCTTCAGGTGTGCATGGCGAAGACCCAGCTTTCGTTGTCGGATGATCCCAAGGAGCAGGGACGTCCCCGTGACTTCACCATCACCGTCCGCGAATTGAGCCCCTCCATCGGTGCCGGCTTCATTGTCGCGCTCACCGGTGACATGATGACCATGCCCGGCCTACCCAAGCGGCCGGCGGCCATGGACATGGATATCGACGACGAAGGGAACGCCAAAGGTCTCTTCTGAGTCTTATGGGAGATGATACCATGAACGGATTCGACCGTTTCAAAGAACTCCAGAAGAAACAGAAGGCATATCAACTCGTCTTGGGAATCGCCTCGTGGGATTCGAACACCGAAGCCCCCAAGGCGTGCTTCCCCTATCGTTCGGAGATGCTTTCTCTCATCAGCGGTGAATACTACGCCCTTTCGACTTCCGAGGAGTACCAAGAGATCGTCAACGCACTCCATCAAGACCCGGAAGATCTGAGTGAGATCCAAAAGAAGGAAATCCGCAAGGCGAAAAAAGATATAGACAAGATCCTCCCTATTCCCCGGGAAGACTATGTGGAATACTCCCGACTCGTGAACCTCTCCCAGCGGGAGTGGGAAGAAGCGAAAGCGAAAGATGATTACGACCACTTCAAGCCGTATCTCGAAAAAATCATCGGTTTCCGGAAGAAGATGGCACACCAAAGGGACCCCGACGCACATCCCTACAATGTGTTCCTCGACGACTTCGAGGAAGGGATGGACATGGAAAAATACGACGGGTTCTTCCGCATCGTGAAGGAAGAAATCGCTCCTTTCGCGAAAGAGGTTCTCGCCGTGAAGGACGAAAAACCCCCTGAATTCATGGTGGCGACATACCCGCGAGACAAGCAGAAACAGTTCGTCGAATACCTCATGGATGTTCTCGCTTTCGACAAGAACCGGGGTCTTCTCAAGGAGAGTGTCCACCCCTTCACCTGGAACACCCACTCGAAGGATGTCCGTTTCACGGTCCGTTACCTCGAGAACTATCTCTTCTCATCGGTCTTCGCGGCCATTCACGAACTCGGCCACGCCCTCTACGAACAACAAGTCGACGAGATGTTCGACATGACGAACCTGAAGAGCGGTGCTTCCATGGGTATGCACGAATCGCAGTCGCGTTTCTACGAGAACGTCGTCGGAAGGAGTCTTCCCTTCTGGGAGGCCCATCTTCCCAAACTGAAGAAGTTGTTCCCGCGCCAGCTCAAAGGGGTGGATGCGGAAGAGTTCTTCCGCGCCGCCAATCGTGTCGACGAGACCTTCATCCGGGTCGAGGCCGATGAACTGACCTATCCCTTGCACATTCTCATCCGCTATGAGATTGAACGGATGATCTTCGAGGGGCAAATCGATGTCGATGACCTTCCCGCCATCTGGAACAAGAAGATGAAACAGTACTTGAACCTCGATGTCGAAAAGCCGAGCCAAGGCATCCTCCAGGATGTGCACTGGAGCACGGGCATGTTCGGCTATTTTCCGACCTATGCGCTCGGAAGCGCCTATGCGGCCCAGATCTACTACACGATCAAAGAGGAGCTCGATTTCGAAAGACTCGTCCGCGAGGACGATATCGCCGAAATCAACCGCTTCCTCAAGGAGAAAGTGCATTGTTACGGGAAATCGAAGACACCGGAAGAAATTCTCGTCGCCTTGACGGGAGAACCTTTCAATCCGCAATATTATGCACGTTATCTCAAAGAGAAATACCGCGATATCTATTTGAAATGAGGAGGTTTCTTCATGGTTGACGAATATCACGAAGGTTTTCATGAACATGCCGAAGATTTCCTGCGCCAGCTTCCCAAAGGTGTGTTCATCACCACCAAGGACGCTGACGGCAGGGTGAACACGATGACCATCGCCTGGGGACACATCGGTGTCATCTGGGGGCGGCCCGTCTTCATCGCCTATGTCCGGTATTCACGTTATACCTATGACCTTTTGGTCAATGCCGAGGACTACACGATCAACGTTCCGAAGGAAGGCACCATGAAAAAGGAACTCGCCCTTTGCGGAACGAAGTCCGGACGTGACATCGACAAGTTCGAAAAGGCTTCACTGAAGCTCGCTCCGGCACGGAAGGTCCAAAGTCCCATCATCGCCGAGTGCGCTCTGCAGTATGAATGCAAGATGCTCTACACCCAGACACAGGAACCGGCACTGATTGACGACAAAGTCAAAGAACGCTACTATCCCACACACGACACCCACATCATGTTCTTCGGGGAGATCGTGGATTCGTATCTGACGGAAGGAGATTGAAATGGCAGCCAACATCATCGACGGAAAAAAACTCTCAAAAGACATCCGCAACAACGTGAAAGAACGTGTCGCTTCTTACAAGGAGAAATACGACAAGGTGCCCCACCTCGTCGTGGTTCTCGTCGGCGACAATCCCGCGAGCGTTTCCTATGTGACAAGAAAGAAACGTGATTGCGAGCGCGCCGGCATGAAAAGCACCATCATCCGCAAAGACACCTCGATCACCGAAGAGGAACTCGTCGCCCTGATCGAGGAATTGAACGACGATAAGGACGTCCACGGCCTGCTCGTGCAGCTTCCGCTTCCCGACCACATCGACAAGAACCTCGTGATCAGGACCATAAGGAAAGACAAGGATGTGGACGGTTTCCACCCCTTGAACATCGCCGCAATCCATACCGGGGAGAAAGGCATCGTGCCCGCGACCCCGAAAGGTGTCATGACCATGATCGAGAACGCCGGTATCGATGTCACGGGTATGGACGCGCTTGTCATCGGTACCAGCAACATCGCCGGAAAACCCATCGGCATGCTGCTTGTGGATGCGAAAGCGACCGTGACCTATGCACATTCGAAAACACGCGATCTGAAAAAACACGCACAAGAAGCGGACCTCATCGTCAGCGCCGCCGGTGTCGTCAACCTCGTCACAGCCGACATGGTCAAAGACGGCGTCATCATCATCGATGTCGGCATCAACCGCGTCGAGGGCAAACTGGTCGGTGATGTGGACTATGAGGGCCTTTTGGATAAAGCCTCCCACATCACCCCCGTACCCGGGGGTGTGGGTCCGATGACCATCGCTTCGCTACTCGAGAACACCCTGGAATGTTTCGAGGATCTCGAAGGCATACGGGAATGAAGTGAGTCGGCAGCGACTCGCTTTTCCTCTTTTGGACCCGGTAGATGCCATAATGAAGGTGAGAGGGGAGGATTTCGCCCATGCGGGTATGCAAATGGCTGATCTGGATCACCGCGCCGATCGTCATCATCATGATCGGAGCCTCTCTCCTCACGAGTCACACCTACATGTGGATTTCCGAAGGTCGCTATGCGACTCATGAGGATATCGATTACGATTACACCCATGTCAGCCGGAAATTGATCGATTATCTCAACTACCGCCACGACGATTTGACCTTCGGCGCTCATGAGGATGACGAGCATCCGATCATGAGCGAGGCGGAAATCCACCATATGGAGGATGTACGCGATGTCTACACCCTTCTCCGGATTATCGCGGGTGTGAGTCTTGTCATCCTCTTGACAGCGAGCATCTTCCTCTATCAAAAAGACAAGAGAACGTTCTATGAGGCCTATCGCGACATCTTCTATTTTCCTGCCTTCTTCGGCGCTTTCGTCGGTGGTTGGTTCTTGATCGATTTCAATCGCGCATTCGATGTCTTCCACCGCATATTCTTCGAAGAAGGGACTTGGAGATTCGGTGGCGAAGGTGAAGAGACGCTCATCACCTTGGTTCCCGAGAGTTTCTGGCTCATGAGCGGACTGCTCGTGATCGGATTCTTGATTCTCGTCATCTCATTTTCTATGTTTATGAACCATCGTTTCATGAAACCACGCATTCCAAACGAAGGAGGACCATCATGATGAAGTCATTGCAAGAGCAAGACCGGGAGCTCTATGATGCCATTCATGCCGAGAAGGAAAGGCAAGAGGGGCATCTCGAGCTCATCGCCAGCGAGAATTTCGTCTCGGAAGCCGTACTCGAAGCTGACGGCAGCATCCTCACCAACAAATACGCCGAAGGCTACCCGAAGAAACGCTACTACGGAGGATGCGAACATGTCGACACGGTCGAGAACCTCGCCCGCGACAGGCTGAAAGAACTTTTCCACGTCAAATACGTGAATGTCCAGGCGCATTCGGGATCCACCGCCAACATGGGGGCCTATCGTGCCGTCTTGAAACATGGAGCGAAAGTCCTCGGCATGAGCCTAGACCATGGTGGGCATCTCACCCACGGACACCCCTTGAATTTCAGCGGCATCGACTACGAGTTTCAAAGCTACGGTGTCAGTGACGAAAACGAGACCATCGACTACGACGATGTTTTACGCAAAGCCGAGTCGTTCAAGCCCGACCTCATCGTTGCCGGTGCGAGCGCCTATCCCCGGGAGATCGATTTCAAGCGGTTCAAGGAGATCGCCGACCGAGTCGGTGCCCGGCTCATGGTCGACATGGCGCATATCGCCGGTCTTGTGGCCGCGGACTTACATCAGAATCCCTGCGAGTATGCCGATATCGTGACCTCGACGACGCACAAGACGTTGCGCGGACCGCGAGGCGGCATCATCATGACGAACGACAAAGAAATCTACAAAGAAATCAACAAGACCGTCTTCCCCGGCATCCAGGGTGGTCCCCTCATGCATATCATCGCCGCCAAGGCGGCCGCGTTCAAGGAAGCTCTGACTCCGGGTTTCAAAGACTACCAGCGACGTGTGATTGAAAACGCCAAAGCGTTGGCCGACGAATTGCAACGACTCGGCTTCAAAGTCATAAGCGGCGGCACGGACACCCACCTCGTCCTCGTCGAGGTCAAGAGTCTGACGGGACTCACTGGCAAGAAGGCCGAACAGGTCCTCGAACACGTGAACATAACCTGCAACAAGAACACGGTGCCGAACGACCCGGAAAAGCCCTTCATCACAAGCGGCATCCGCCTCGGCAGCCCGGCTCTCACCACCCGCGGATTCACCAAGGACGCCATGCGTATCGTCGCGGGACTCATCAAGAAAACGCTCATGAACCCTGAAGACGAAGAGGCGCTGGACGAAGTGCGCGATGAGGTCGCCAAGCTGACCGGGACCTATCCCTTGTACAAAGCATGACGATTACCCCGCACAAAAACACCTCCGGCCGGTCCGGAGGTGTTTTGTGCGGGAGGTTTCAAAGAATCACTTCTTCTGCGCAGTATCGATGAGTCTTTGCACGTCGTTCTCACCGAAATGGTATTTGGTCTTGCAAAAGTGACAGACGGTCTCGATGCCCTTGTCCTTCTCGAGGAGGTCTCGCAGTTGTTCGTCGCCGAGCGATATCAAGCCCCGTTCGAATTTTTCCCTGTCGCAATCGCAATGGTATCTGAGCGGCATGGTGTGGAGGAGTTCGTGGTCTTTTCCGGCGATGCGGGCGATGATATCTTCGGGCTTGTAGCCTTCCTCGAGAAGTTCCGTCATCGGCGGCAGGCTCTCCAGCCGCTTCTCGATCCGGTTCACCGTCTCTTCTTTGCATCCGGGCATGCGTTGAAGGATGAAACCGCCGGCGTTCAGGACGGAATTGTCTTCGTCAATCCGCACACCCAAGGCGACGGCCGAAGGAATCTGCTCGCTCGCGCTGAAGTAATAGGCGAAATCGGTGGCGATCTCTCCCGTTTGCAGTTCGACACTGCCGGTGAAGATGTCGCGGACCTTCAAATCCTTGGTCACATGCAGTTTGCCTTGACCGACCGCTTGGCTGACGGGAAGATTGCCCGAAGAATGCTGCATGAACACATGGGGATTCCCGACGTAACCCCGCACTTCCCCCTTGGCGTTCGTGGTGGCGACCATACCTTCGAGGGGACCGTCCGCATCGATCCGGACGGTCAGTTCATGGTCATGTTGGTACATCGCCCCCATGATGATACTGCCGGTGAGGAACCTTCCGAGCGCCACGGCGCTCGTCGGCCAGAGGTCGTGGGTTTTTTGCGCTTCATAGACGAGTTTCGTCGTGTCCGCCGCATAGAGACGGACCGTGCCGTCGAAGGCGTAGGCCTTCGCGAGATAGTCCTTCATCGTGATCACCCGGCTCATTATAACATGTGGAGATGGAAATAGAAATGTGTTGCGGTATGGGGGATTCTATGGCAGAATATCCGTGATTCCGGAGAGTGATCGAGATGGATTTCAAAAGACGTCTGCAAGAGAACCCCGTTGTCGTGGCCCCGATGGCGGGCGTCACGAACAAGGCCTTCCGACTGATCGCCAAGGAGATGGGCGCGGGGCTCATCTACACCGAGATGATAAGCGACAAGGGGCTGAAATACGGAAGCCGCCGCACCCGCAAGATGACCGAAATCCTTCCCGAAGAGGAGCATGTCGTCTTGCAGCTCTTCGGCGCGGATGAAGAAGCTCTGGCCTTCGCGACCGAATATGTCGACAAGCACACAAGGGCGGCAGCAGTCGACTTGAATCTCGGATGTCCCGTTCCCAAGGTCGTCAAGAACAACGGCGGGGCGAGTCTGATGAGACATCCCGAAAAAGTCAAAAGACTCGTCTCCTTGATGGTGGAAAGGACCCGTCTCCCCGTCACGGTGAAAATACGGAGCGGCTGGGATGAGGCCCACAAGAACGCGGTGGAGATCGCCCGGATTTGCGAAGATGCCGGCGCCTCGCTCATAGCTGTTCACGGGCGGACACGCAGCCAGATGTATGGCGGTGAGGTCGACCTCGACATCATCAAGGCTGTCAAGGATGCCGTGGGCGTTCCCGTGCTCGCCAACGGAGATGTCAAGACCCCCTTGGATGCGGCGAACATGATGGAAGCCACCGGATGTGACGGGGTGATGGTCGGACGCGGCCTTTTGGGGAATCCCTGGCTCATCCGCCGCAGCAACGACTTCCTGCAAAACGGCCGTTGTGAAGATCCCCCCTCACCCGAGGAGCGGGTCGCGATGGCGAAACGCCATGCGGAACTCCTCGCAGCACACTATGGCGAACGTCGTGCCACCCTCGAGATGAGGAGCCAGGCACCTTGGTATCTGAAGGGTCTTTCCGACAGTTCGAAAGCGAAAAAAGCCCTTTCGCGCGCCGATTCACGCGAAAGGATGTCCGCGATCCTGGATGAATATCTTTTCCGAATGAAAACCGCCCTTTGAAAGGCGGTTTTTTGTGTCATATTTCGTAGTGGCGGAGATGTTCGCGTAACGGTCCGGACACGCGTGCTTTGACCCGGATGGAATCGTTGTCGTAGCGTTCTTCCAGGATTTCGGCGTGTTCGTTCAGGGTGTGGACGACATCGCCGCGGCTTTGGGGGATGGCATAGACCTTCACGGTGTCGTCCCGGAAGAGGATGTCGTTGATCTTCTCGATGAGGGTGTCGATGTTTTGGTTCTCGCGGAGGCTCACTTTGACAGCCGGGTTGTAAGCCGGGGGGAGGATGTTGTTGGCGAGGTCGATCTTGTTGAAGACGTAGAGGGTCTCGATACCGTCGGCGCCGAGTTCCTTCAGCACCCCTTCGGTGGTCTGGATTTGATCCAGGTAGTAGGGATGTGAAAAATCGACCACATGCAAGAGGAGGTCGGCTTCTTTGATTTCTTCTAGCGTGGCTTTGAAGGAGTTGACGAGTTCATGCGGGAGGTTGGAGATGAAGCCGATGGTGTCGGTGAGCGTGAAACGTTTTTTATCCTTGAAACGGATGAGACGTGTCGAGGTCTCCAATGTGGCGAAAAGACGGTCTTCGACATGAGCGCTCTTTTCTTCACGTCCGTTCTTGGAATGTTGCAGGAGAGTGTTCAGCAGGGTGCTCTTTCCGGTATTGGTGTAACCGACAACAGCGACATTCTTGACAAGCGACCTACGACGTTTCCGACGGTTGTTCTGGCGGGTGCGGACGATATTCTTCAAGGCTGTTTCAGCATTTCTTATGTCTCTTTCGATTCTGCGACGGTCGAGTTCGAGTTTCTTTTCACCGGGGCCTCGCGAACCGATGCCGCCTTGTTGTTGTTCGAGGGAGTTCCGCATCGCGCTCAATCGCGGTTTCAGATATTTCAACTGGGCGATTTCCACTTGCAACATGGCCTCTTTCGTCTTGGCCCGCTTGGCGAAGATTTCGAGGATGAGGAGGGTCCGGTCGATGACTGCCGTGTCGAGGACGTCTTCAAGATTGCGGATCTGGCTGTTGGTGAGTTCCTCGTTGAAGATGATGTAATCGGGAGCATCCTCTCTTGTGGCCCGGAGGATCTCGTCGAGTTTCCCTTCCCCCACTTTGTAGGCCGGGGTGGTCGCCCGCGCCGGTTGGGAGAATGTCCTCACCGTCTTGATGTTCAAGGAGAGGGCGAGATTTCCGAGTTCCTCGGCATAGTAGCGGACCATTTCGTCGGGATAGCGATCGATAGCGACGAGAAAGGCCTTTTTCATACAATCACCTCACCTTCATTATAACAGCAGGGACCCTTTTGGCACAATCAAGAAAAAGAGGCGCTTCCGCACCTCTTCAGAGTCCGCATTTCAACTGGGCGTTGCAGTTGGAACAAGTGTGGCATCCCCCGAGATTCTCCACCGTTCCCTCGAGGCAGATGGGGCAGAGGTCGCCCTCCTCGATGCCGATGTTCCTATCCTGGCGGTCGGATCTGAGTCCCTTCGTACGGGGCTCTTTTTTCTTCTTCACGGATTTTTCCTCGACCTCGAGACCGAGGTCGGCGATTCCGACCTGCTTGGGCTTATGGTCCTTGTCGTCCTTGGTCAGGGTGAGGACTTGTGCGTCACGAGATCCGTCGACATAGACGGTGCCGCCTTTCGCGCCTCCGTAATACAGGCGGCGGTAGACCCGCTCGACCTCTTCGACACTGTAGCCTTTGGGCGCGTTCACGGTCTTCGATATGGAGGAATCAACCCATTTCTGGATGGTGCATTGCACATCGACATGCTCTTCGGGAGAGAGGTCCATGGCGCTCACGAAGATGTCGGGCAGGGATTCCCGGTCGTTACCGGGGTATTTTTCCAGATAGTCGTCGACAATCGGCGCGTTCACCTCGATGAATTTGCCGAGTCGGCCGCTGCGGAAATAGCTGAAGGCGAAATAGGGCTCGAGGCCCGTCGAGACCCCGACCATGGTGCCGGTGGATCCCGTCGGGGCGATGGTGAGAAGATGGGAGTTCCGTATACCTTTTTCCAACACGTCCGAGCGGATGTGTTCAGCCATCCGTCGCATGTAGCCGCTATGAGTGAACTTCTTCCGGTTCTCCTCGGTCTCCAGGAAGGGGAAGGATCCTTTCTCTTCGGCGAGCTGGATACTGTTCTCGTAGGCTTTGGTGGCGATGAAACGGAACAGTTCGTCGATGAAGGCGAGACCCTCCGGTGAACCGTAGCGATGGTCACACCAGATGAGAAGGTCTTGCAGTCCCATGACACCGAGGCCGATGCGTCTTTCTCCGAGGGCCTGTTGCCGGTTCTCTTCGAGGAAGTAGTGCGTCTTGTCGATGACATTGTCTTGCAAGCGGATGGCGGTCGCGATGGTCCGTTCGAGTTTGTCGTAGTCGACCTTTCTCTTTTCATGATCGACCATGTTCGCGAGGTTCAAGGCCGCGAGGTTGCAGACGGAATGCGGGGCCAGGGGCTGTTCTCCGCAAGGGTTCGTGCAGACGACCTTCTGGTCGTAGCCGACGGCGTTCGTCTCTTTGTTGGCGTTGTCGATGAAGAAGATGCCGGGCTCCGCGGAATAGGTGGCGCAGATGTTGATCAAATTCCAGAGGTCTTTGGCTTTGATCGTGTAATGGACTTTGGTGCGTTGCCCCATGGCCTCCCATTCGCGGACGTCGCCTATTTCTTGCCATTTCTCATCGTAGAAACGTTTTTCGTCGTCGTCGTAGGTGTCGATGTCCGGGAACTTGAGATCGAAGTCCTCCTCTTTTTCGAGAGCTTCCATGAAATCCTTGGAAATGGCTACGGAGATGTTCGCGCCGGAGAGGAACTCCTCGTCGTGGACCTCGTAGTGGCCGCCTTTGTTCAACCGTTCGAAAGCCTTGTCGACGATGCGTTTTGAGAAATTGCCGTTCTTCTTGGATTGTTCGAGGATGTATTCATTGATCTCTGTCTCTTCTTCGGAAAGGGGGATGAATTTCAGTTTCGCCTGGGCGGTCTTTTTGACCAAAGGATCGTCGATGGTGTCGATGAGGAATTGCAGGATTTTCGGGTTCTGCATCTTGGAGACGATGAACTCGATGATGTCGGGATGCCAATCGGCAAGCATGATCATTTGCGCGCCGCGGCGGGATCCGCCCTGTTCGACGAGGTGCGTCAGCTGTGAGATGTCGTTGAGCCAGCTCACAGCGCCGCTCGATTTTCCGTTCACGCCTTTGGCCAGAGCGTTCTTCGGCCGGAGTGTCGAGCCGTTGGTGCCCACGCCGCCCCCGCGCGACATGATTTCCATGACCTGTTTCCTGTGGTCGCTGATGCCCTCGCGGGAATCATGGATGAAGGGCATGACGAAACAGTTGAAATAGGTGACTTGTGTCCGGGAGCCGGCGCCGAAGAGGATGCGCCCCGCGGGCACGAGATTGAGGTCCTTGACTTCCTGGTAGAAACGTTCTCTGACCTCTTCGCTCTCTTCTTCGCCGAGGTGGTCGGCCACCCGGCGGGCGATCTGTTCGAAATAGAGTTCGAGGGGTTTGTCGACCTGTTTCCTCGTACGCTCGACAAAGCCGTTCTCGTCGGCATCCTCCGTGTTGGCGAGATAATCGGGGGTGACCCGGATTGTGAGTTTGTTGCCGTCGATCCTTTCCACATACCCCACACCCCGGGCGGGGAATTTCGGATCGTCGCGGACAATGGTGAGAACCAGGTCACCCTCCTTGAGAGTCTTGAGGTTCAAATCCTTCTGACTGTAGCGGTCCAGCATGACAAGGCGGGAGACTCCGTCGAAGGATTTCTCCATGTCCGCCCGGATCGGGCAAAGATGGGGAAAATGTTTCTCGATGTCTTCGTTGATGCTTTCAAGCAAACGTTTGTCATAGTCCGCCATAGATGGCCCCTCCCTGACAAAGGAAAAATGAATGAGTGTAACATTATATTCTAAAGTAAATCCACGGATGGTTAAAGGGTTGACATTTCCTTTTCGATGTGAAAGTCAATTGTGATGTGCCTATCTCCACATTGAAAAAATTCCAATAAGGGCGCATGGGTCGGAAGGCACATGATTTCATTACGTTCGCACCCTTTGATGTGTTATAATCTACGGTGAGATGAATCCCTGACCGAGAAAGGTGGTGACGACAATGGAAGATATTCTCATGATAGCCTTCTTGGTGTATCTGATGGCCATTTTCACGATTCTCGTCCGCACCATGTTGCACACGATGGTCCTCCGGTTCTTCCGTTATGCCACCGCCGCCATGGTCGTCTATTTTTTTATCAGGCTCATAAGGTTTCCCCTTCCAGGTGACTACGCCTTTCTCGTTTATTTTCAGGCCGTGGTCATGGTCGGGGTGCTGATGTTGATGTTGCGACAGGAGATTCGAACGCTCCTTGTGCAAATCGGCTTGAAGAGCGGTCTTTTGGTGACCAATGCCATCGAGGACGATGTCAAGGAGGAAATCCTCCACAGTGTCAGCTATCTCAGCCGCCACAGAATCGGCGCGCTCATCACCTTCGAACGTTCGGATTCTTTGCAGGAATACATCGACAACGCCTTCGGCATCGAAGCTGTGGTATCGAGCGAACTGGTCTCGAGCATCTTCATCCCCAACACCCCTCTGCATGATGGGGCCGTGATCATCAAGGAGAACGTCATCAAATGCGCCGGCGCCTATTTCCCTTCGAGCGACCAGGCCAAGGTGCCGAAATACCTCGGTTCGAGACACCGGGCGGCCATCGGCATCAGCGAAGCGACGGACTCTTTGACCGTCGTCGTCAGTGAACAGACCGGAGACATCAGCGTCGCCATCGAAGGGTATCTGGACCAGGACATCAGCCAGGAATCCTTGCTTCTTTATTTAGAGAAATACCTACAGAATTGATTGTATCACATTCCCAAGACATTTCCCGGAAAGGTGCGTCCGCCATGTTCGATTGGTACGAACACAAGTTCATCATCTATCTCGTCTGGCTCGTTCTTGTCGTCCTCAAGAAGTGGCGTACCAAAAAGGGCGATTTCGACATATTCCTTTTCATCCTCGCCCTGACTTCCTATGTGGTCTTCGCGAGACTCGCCGTTGTCGAGATCGACGAGGTCTACATCGATATCTTGACCTATGGCGGTTTCCTCTATACGGTTTTCATGTTCGATGTCAAAATTCTCAGCAAGCGGGACCATTCACGAGAAAAGCTCAAGGAACTCAACAAAACCCATGAGGATCTGAAAGACCGTTCCGAACTCTTGCGGCAACGGTTCATCACCATGCTGGACCTCATGGATGACGGTATCGTCTTCCGCACCGATGACAACACGATATACGGAACAGAGACTTTCTTGAAACTTTCCGGCCTCTCCGAGCACCAATTCTCATTGGAGGAATTTCTCGAGAGACTCCACCCGGATGACCGTGCGGCCTACCTCGCCGTACTCGACAAGTGTTCACGTAGAAACCCGAAATACCGTACACATTACCGCATGAAGCGCGGCGCCATCTATGAATGGGTGAAAGAGACCGGGACCATCGTCATCCATGAAGGGCGCAAGATGTATATCGCCATTGTGCGCGGCCTCGATGTCCGTCGCTATCCCAAAACCGAGGTCGACCTTCTGAACGAGATCAACATCGGTGACGCCCTCGAAGAAGCCTTGCAGCGGTTCAACCGGCGACAAGAGCCCTACGCCCTCGTCTTCTTTGAACTTTCGAACATCAAGAACATCAACGAACAGTACGGACGCGACATCGGCGACCTCATGATGGGAAAATTCCTCAACAAGCTCGTCTATCATTTCCTCAAAGACACCGAGGCCATCTTCCGTCTGAGCGGTATCCGTTTCGCGATGGTCATCACCGACCACCGCAAATTCGAGATGTTGCGGAGGGCCCTCGAAGAGGGAGGGGACCTCGTCAATTTCACCATGACCTTCGGTGAATTGAAAGAGAGCGTATATCCCTATTTCGGCATCCAGAACATCGACTACTTCGATGAACCGGTGACAGAGACCATCTCCCGGGGCCACCGGGCTTTGCGGATCGCGCTCGAGGACCGCACCCCCGAGAACTATTTCATCATCAAATGACAAGAATCGACATATCAAGAATGAGGAGGGTATCATGGACAAGAAGTCATTGCGGAAGACCTTTCTGCGCGAAAGGGAAGCGCTGGAGGATCGCATGCACAAGATGCTGAACTTCATGCTCATGGAGAATCTGAAAGAAGTGCTCGCCGAACACGAGCTGGAGAATGTGGGCGTGTATTATCCCATCAAGAACGAAGTCGACATCCGCTCCCTCAAAGAGCACTACACCCTCTATTATCCCCGGATCGAAGGCGACCGTCTGGTCTTCTACAAAGACACCGGAGAATTCGAAAAGGGACCCTTGGGCACAAGAGAGCCCAAGAGTGATGAGGCCATCGACAAGGACGGACTGGATGCCGTCATCGTCCCGGGATTGGTCTATGATGACGCACTCTATCGTCTGGGCTACGGCAAAGGCTATTTTGACGATTTCCTCAGGGACTACAAGGGGCTTTCCGTCGGGGTCTGTTTCGAGAAGTTCCGCATGGAGGCCCTCCCCTCCCGGAGCCATGACATCCCCGTGGACATGCTTGTGACCGACAACCAGATTTATGAAAGCAGGCACGATGATGTATAGCGTTGTCATTCTTGCGGCCGGAGAGGGGAGCCGCATGGAAGATATGAGTGCGAACAAGGTCCTTTTGAACCTCAACCACAAATCGATCCTCGAACGGGCGATGGAATGGTTCAAAGAGGATGGGCTCTGTGAAGAAATCATCCTCGTGGTCGCCGCCGCCGACATGGAATACATGCGTGATCATTTCAAGGCCAACGCCTATGTCGAGGGCGGCAAAACGAGAAGGGAAAGCGTCTATGCCGGACTCAAGCACGTGAGCAGTCCCTATGTCTTCATCCATGACGGAGCGCGGCCCTTCATCGGGAAAGAAGTCATCAAGACCCTTTTGGGGGCCTTGGGTGACACGGGGGCGGCGACGCCGGCGCTGATTGTCGATGAGACCTTGAAACGTGTGAAGGACGACATCGTCACCGAACATATGGACCGCGAGGGCATCCACCGGATCCAAACGCCTCAGGCGTTTGAGACGGATCTGATCAGGAAAGCCCACGACGAAGCGGAAAAGAAAGGTTTGGAAGCGACTTGTGACGTGACCATCCTGGAAGAGACGCTGGGTGTGAAGGCCCGTGTTGTCAAGGGTCATCCCTTCAACATCAAACTCACCCGTGCCGAAGACGTACCCTTGTTGGAGATGATAGCCGATGCAGAGGATTGGACAAAGTAGGGACACCCACCGGCTTATAACCGGGAAATCGCTTGTTTTGGGGGGAATCGATATTCCGTCCCCATATGCTGTGGATGCGCATAGCGACGGTGATTGTCTCTTGCACGCCATTGCCGAGGCCTTTCTCGGCGCCTTGGCGCTGGGAGACCTCGGAAAACATTTCCCCGATACTCCCGGCAAGGATGAGGGGCGTGACTCCGCCAAGATGCTCGAAGCTGTCTATCGCCTGGTGCGGGAACATGATTTCCACCTTGTCAATCTCGATGCGACCGTGCATCTCGAGCGACCGAAACTCGCTTCCCACATCGATTCCATGCGAGAACGGATCGCCGGGATCCTTGGCGTCTCTATCGACAGAGTGAGTGTGAAAGCGACACGCGGAGAGAAGGTCGGACCAATCGGCAAGGAAGAGGCGATCACGGCCGAATGTGTCCTCCTTTTGGAAAAGAAGAGCAGAATAGAGTACCTCCGGAACCGAAAACGTGACGGAAAGCGGGTGTGAGCATGACCGAAGAGAACATGGAAAAACAAGAGGCCGTCGAGACGGATCACGGAAACTTCATCTTGGTGAAAGATTTCAAGGAAGCTTTCGAATTGAAGACGTTCAGCGAGCGCTACGTGGACTATCTCGACCACTACATCTATATTGTCGGTGATGTGAGCGGGGAGAAACTCCGCTTGAAGGGTTTCGCCCAGAAGGACAAAGACAGGATTTTCGATTATCTGATGGAATCGACAACGCCCAACGCACCCTATTTCATTCTCAAGCGCAGGAAGGAAAACTGAGAAATTTTGTGCGTTTTTCTCCACAGAAACACCTCCATCATGTATAATGGCCCGTAGAAAAGAGGTGTCATACAGCATGGAACAAAAAGAGATGGAAGAACAAGTCAAGAAAGTCATAGAGAAGATCCGCCCCTACATCAATCGCGACGGCGGTGACATCCGTTTCGTCAAACTCGTGGACGGTATTGTCTATGTCGAACTCACGGGAGCCTGCGTCGGTTGTGCCCTCGTGGACACGACTCTCACCCAAGGTGTCGAGGCTCTCCTTCTCGAAGAAGTTCCGGGCGTCATCGGCGTCGAACACATCTGAAGAACGGAGTGAAGAGATGGCAGAAAACGAAACGGCGAAGATTCCAAAGGAATACGCTGATGATCGTGTGAATGACACGAAAACGCGCGATGTCGTCGTCAAGATGATGAAAGAACGCGGTGTGGAACTCTCCGATATCGCGGCCATCACATACGGTCTGCAAGGGAAATACATTCCCGGTCTTTCGGAAAAGACCTGTCTGGAGCATGTCGAGCGGGTCGTCATGAAACGCGAGGTCCAAAACGCCATCCTCACCGGTCTCGAACTGGACAAACTTGCCGAGAGCGGCGCCATGAGCGAGCCCTTGCGGGGGATGCTGCTGGAGGATTACGGCCTCTACGGTGTCGACGAGGTCTTGGCGCTCGCCATCGTCAACGTGTATGGTTCCATCGGCTTCACGAATTTCGGCTACGTGGACAAGACAAAACCCGGCATCATCAAGAAACTCGATGAGATCGGCAAGAACACCGACCAGTGCCACACGTTTCTCGATGATATTGTCGGTGCCATCGCCGCTGCGGCGGCGAGTTCCATCGCGCACCGGTATGCTGGATGAAAGCGCCCCGGGGCGCTTTTTTTGTGGGCGTGAGACACCATGATGGTGGGAAATCGCTTAACAAAGACGAAACACGATACGCGTGCATCGCCCATGGAATACACGTACCCACCCCTTCCATGTTTTCCCTGCGTCGTTTCTGTGCTATACTGAAAACAGTTTTCATGGAGGTGCCATCATGCGAGAAGGCGATGTCGTTCAAGGCACAATCACAGCCATCAAGCCCTACGGGGCTTTTGTCGACGTCGACGGGAGAAAAGGCCTCGTCCACATCTCCGAAGTCGTGCATGGTTATGTCTATGACATCGAGGATTTCCTCCAACAAGCGAAGACCTACAAATTCAAGGTCCTCTCTATAGACGAGGAGGGACGGCTCTCTTTGAGCAGGAAGGCTCTCAAGAGACAGCCAAGGCGAATGATAGTCACATTGAAGGAGGGGTTCGCCCCCTTGAAAAAAAGACTTCCCCATTGGATCCGTGAATGGCATGGAGGAAATCCCACAAAGGAAACGGAGGATGAAAAAGATGATTGATGTGCGACTCGAGCATGTGCGCCCCTTTGTACAAGACAAAAAAAGCATTGCCGATCTCGAAAGAAGGATTGCCAATGCCAAGAAGGCATTGGCAGAGAAAAAAGGCCCCGGGAGCGCCTTCACCGGCTGGTTGGACCTTCCCGCAAGAATGCGCGAAGAATTGGATCGCATCCGCTCTGTGGCCGCTCGACAAAGAGAAAAGAGCGATGTGTTGCTGGTGATCGGCATCGGTGGTTCCTACCTCGGTGCCCGTGCCGCCTTGGAGGCTTTGGATGCATACTTCCCGAAAGACGATGGTCCCGAAGTCATCTTTGCCGGCCACAACATTTCGGGGGAATACTTGGAAGATTTGCGTGACTACCTTCGACACAAGCGGTTTTCCATCAATGTCATCAGCAAATCCGGTACCACCACCGAGCCCGCTATCGCTTTCCGTTTTTTCCGGCGTCTGCTCGAGGAGACGGTCGGTGTGGGCGAGGCCCGCGAACGCATCGTCGTCACGACGGACGCCGCAAAAGGTGCTTTGCGGGAACTGGCGCAAAAAGAGGGATACGAGACGTTCGTCATCCCCGACGATGTCGGCGGCCGGTATAGCTTTTTGACCCCGGTGGGGCTTTTCCCCGTCGCTTTCGGGGGTCACGACATCGCGGCCGTCATCGCGGGAGCGGAAAACGCCCGAAAGAGATATTTCGCCAATCCCGAAAGCGAAAATCCGCTCGATGCCTACGTCCTTCACAGGAACGCACTCTATGCGGCCGGCAAGAAGATCGAGCTCTTCGTCCATTACGAGCCGAAGTTCTCTCATCTTGCCGAATGGTGGAAACAGCTCTTCGGTGAAAGTGAGGGCAAGGATGGGAAAGGGCTGTTTGTGGCCAATGCGAGTTTCACGACGGACCTCCATTCATTGGGCCAATACATCCAGGAAGGGGAAAGACATCTCTTTGCGACGGTGTTTTCCGTCAAGAGACCAAGAAGGGATGCCGTCATCAAAGAAGAGAAAGATGACAGCGACAATCTGAACTATCTCGCCGGGATGACCGTCGACACCGTGAACAAAAAGGCGATGGAGGGAACCCTCATCGCCCACGAAAGCGGGAATGTCCCCTCGATCGTCATCGAGACGGAAGAGATGGACGCCCGCACGTTCGGTCATGTCATCTACTTTTTCGAACTCGCTTGCGCCTTGAGCGGCTATGTCCTCGGTGTCAACCCCTTCGACCAGCCCGGGGTGGAAGCCTACAAACGGAACATGTTCGCCCTCCTCGGGAAGAAGGGATTCGAGGATTGCGCCCGGGAATTGGAACAACGCATGAAAAAAACACGTTGATCACGTGTTTTTTTCAATGGTCTTCTTGTCGAAGACACGGAATTTCGCTTTTTTCCCCGTGGCCGAAACTTCGATGGTCTTCGTCTTCGCGAAACATTCGCCATCGCACTGGGCCACCTCCGGTGCGAACATCGTCGCTTTGACATGCCGCGCCTTCTTGGTGAAGATGTAGCGGCGGAGCTTGGTATGAAGACCCAGGTAGACACTGAGAAAAATCAGGAATATCAGGAACCGGCGCACCCTGTGGACCACGATGACCTGCAGTTCGTCTTCTTCGATGCGGGCGTCGGGAGTGACACGCATGCCGCCGCCGATGTATTCGCCGCTGTTGATGTTGATGAGGTAGGCTTTCTTGAACTTGTGCAATTCCCCGTCGATCTCGACTTCCATGTATTTGGGCCGGTAGGTGAGAAACGTGCGCAACGCGGCGGTGAAATAGGAGAAAGCGCCCGAACGTGAACTCTGACTGACCCGGTGGGCGATGGCCCCGTCCATGCCGAGACCGGAACCGTTCATGAAGAAACGGGATTTGTTGTCGTGACGCATACGGAGGATTGGTTGTGTCTTCGGTTGCTGTTTCTTCAAGGAGCGGAGGAAATCGTTGCCCGAACCCACACCCATCAGATGGATTTCTCTCGGCAGTTGCAGATTGTAGGTCTGGTTCACGAAGGTGTTGATGGTGCCGTCTCCCCCGAGCAAAAGGAGTTTGACATCATGCGGGGCCTCTTTGATATATTGTTCGACATCCTTGATTTTCAAGACACTTTTCAAACGGAAGGGGACATCGTTCCGTTTGAAGTGGTTGACCAGACGTTTCGTGAGCCATCTCGCTTTTCTGTTTCTCGAGAGGGGATTGTATAGTATAATATACATCAAACTCATCCTCTGCGGGGGTTATACCCAATTATAGCATGAATGACGGCATCAATGCACTCCACGCGAAAGATTATCACTGTATGAAGGAGGTGGAGGCCGTGCGAATCGTACGTATCGTGAACAACCTTCAAGAGACCGAAGGACTCGCCCAAGAACTCGCCTTACATGTGGGAAAGGGCTTCGTTCTGGGGCTTGAAGGTGATTTGGGCGCCGGGAAGACGACATTCACGAAATATCTGGGCAGGGCCTTGGGCATCCAAGACACCATCAATTCGCCCACCTTCACCATCATGAAAGTCTATGAGCACAATCCGCCACTTTATCATATCGACGCCTACCGTCTGGAAGGGGAGACTGATGATTTCGACCTCGAGGAATACATCATCGATGATGGTGTCGCGATCATCGAATGGTACAAGAACATCGAGAGTTTCCTTCCCGACTCCTTCCTTTCCATCGAGTTCGAGTGGCTCGGCGAAACCAAAAGGAGATGCATCATCGAAGGGAGGGGGGAATATGCGGAAATCGCCGCTTCGCTTGGTGATTGACACCGCCACCGACTATCTTTATGTGGGTCTTTTCGCAGAGTCTTCTCCACTGGAAGAACACCATAGAAAAGGGCAAAACGATCATTCGGTCCATCTCATGAAAAAGGTGGAGGATGTGTGTGCTTCCGGAGGCATCACCCCGACTGATCTCGATGACATCGTCGTCGGTGTCGGGCCCGGCAGTTACACCGGTGTTCGCATCGGAGTGACCGTCGCGAAAGTTCTGGCCTGGAGTCTCGACAAGCCCCTGTACACAGTCAGTTCGCTTGCACTCATGGCAAGCGGGACCGAAGGGTTGGTCCTTTCCAATGTCGATGCCCGGAGAGGGAACGCCTTCCTCGGTCTTTATGAGGTCTCTGCTGCGACGATGAAAACCGTCGAGACGGATCGGCACACCGCATTCGCGGCCTTCATCGAAAGTCTCACCGCTGAACCGCGGACCATCACAGTCGGTCGTCCGGACATCCGCCGGCTGGAAAAGGGCGGTTTCTTGAAAAGGGTGGAGAACATACATACGGTGGCACCGAACTATCTTCGCAAGACCAAAGCCGAAAGGCAGAAGGCTTGCAGCGCATGATAATCCGTCCCATCAAGGAAAAAATCTGCCGTTTGTGGAAAGCCTCGCAAAGGAGGCCCTTCCCGGCCGCACGGATTGCAAGAATCTGTTCGAGAACGAATCCGTGGCGTTTTTGTCGGTGAGAAAGATAATACCCCCGTCGGTTTCATCGCGGTGTCACTTCTTCGTCTGAATGCCGAGATCCTCCATATCGCGATCGAAGAGACAAAGCGGAAGGAAGGCCATGGGAAAGCCTTGATGGAACACGTCCTTCGTCATTGCCGTCAACAAGGCGTGACGAAGGTCGCACAGGAGATGGAAAAGAACAACCTCGACCTCAAGCGCTTCTACGAACATTTCGGTTTCGAAGCGGTTGCGACGAGGAAGAACTACTATCAGACAGGCGAGGACGCCTTGTTGATGGTGAAAAGGATGAAAAAGGAGTAAAGATCATGAAAGTGTTGGCGATCGAGACGAGCTGCGATGAAACGAGCGCAAGTGTGAACATCGACGGCAAGAGGATTCTTAGCAACATCGTGCACTCCCAGATCGATTTGCATCGGGCTTTCGGCGGTGTGGTGCCGGAGATCGCATCGCGCGAACATATAAAGAGGATCACCGTCATCATCGAGAAGGCCCTCGAAGAGGCCGGCACAGCCAAAGAAGAGATCGACCTGGTCACCGTGACCAAGGGGCCCGGTCTCATCGGGAGTCTCTTGGTCGGCGTGAATGCCGCCAAGGCTTTCGCTTTCGCCCGGGGAATCCCCGTGGTCGGCGTGCATCATCTCGCCGGCCACATCTATGCCAACGGCATCGATCATGAACTCCGTTTCCCCCTGCTCGCCCTCGTTGTCTCGGGCGGACATACCGAGCTCGTGCTCATGAAGGACCATTACCGGTTCGAAAAAATCGGCGAAACCGCGGATGACGCTGTCGGAGAAGCCTACGACAAGGTGGCCCGTGTGCTTTCTCTGGGCTACCCCGGCGGCCCCATCATCGACCGTTTGGCGAAAGAAGGGGAACCCACCTATCCGATGCCGCGCATCACACCTGCAGATGATTACGGTTTCAGCTACAGCGGCCTCAAGAGCCATGTCATAAATCTCATCCACAAACTCGAAAGCCGTCATGAGAAGATCCGCCCTGCCGACATGGCGGCGAGTTTCCAAAAAGCCGCCGTCGCCCAGCTCATCGACCAAAGCCGTAAAGCCTTCCGCGACCATGATGCGAAAATGTTCGTCGTGGCGGGCGGTGTCGCCGCGAACAGCCATCTCCGCGAGAGGGTGGAAGAGACCTTCCGGGATACGCCTCATATCATGCCCGCAATCGATTATTGCACGGACAACGCCGCCATGGTCGGAGTGGCGGGGTATCATCGCTACCGGCTTTTCGGCGAGGAAGAGGGAATGGGGATGAACGGCCATTCCCGTCTGGAACTCGTCTGATTATAGTTTTGCCAATTCATTTCGGCCCATCGGCCGGAAAGTGGGGAAAAAATGAAAAAGTTCCTGATAAGCATCTTCATCATCATTGTGGTCATTGTCGGCATCCCGCTCGCAATCTTGGGCATCATGTCCGACGGGAAATCCTTTGATGACATCCCGACCCATCTCTATCACGAGGATGCGGATGCCATGAAACTCCTCTACGAGGAGATCGATCGATCACTTGCCGAACTCGAGGAAGACGATGAGGCCGATCTCGTGTTCGCTTTGCACCAGGATGTCTTGAATACCGCGATTTTTGAAGCGATCCGCGGCGGGGAAGATTCCGAAGGAATAAATCCCGACTACCTCCCCGGCGACGATTGCGACATAGACGCCTGTCGTTATGTGTTCACGGAGACGTTCGATATGGGGAATCGAACCGTGCATTTGCGGGTTCCCGGTATATGGACGACATTCGATGCCGACAAGGATGAAACGGACAAAGGCTACATCACGCTGAATCTGGCCGCTTCATTCCAGATCGGCGACGGGTTCACCTATCGCACTGTCGTGCGCATGAAAGGCGCTTTCCGCGACACGGAGGAGGACTACATCCTCGAATTCGACCGTCTGAGCATCGGATCCCTCCCCTTCACGCAGGGATTTTTCACGACAATCATGGGCTGGACCGGTGCCATCGATGAAGACAACGTCGAAGATAATCTCCCTTTTGGCACATTCGACCTGGATAATCTCCGCATGACCATCGAGAAGGAGGCCCTCTCCGAATGGTTGCGGGAGGATGAAGAAGCGCCCATGATGGCTCTGGTCGCTGAATTCGTGGACATCATCTATGCTAACCGCATGTTGCATGTCGGGGTTCATGACGAGGCTTTCATGGTGACCTTCGAGGTTTCGAAACTCCGGAATGATGCGGAGACCGACATCCCCGCTTACCTCTATGATTTACACGGACCCGAAGGCTACGACCCCGAGAGGTTCGACATCAAACGACACATGGAGACACGTTTCGAAGAGTTCGTCTTCAACAAGGCACTTGCGAAACAGACGGTTTTCACCCTCGATGAGCGCACTTTCAACAAGATCCTCTATGACACTTTCGAAGGTTTTGAGGAATTCCGCAGCGAGCGGGAAGTCGACGGCAGGACGATGGGTATCGGACTGGATGCGCTCTGGTTCGAATTCCATGATGATGAGATTGTCATCAAGGCTCTTTTTTCCATCGACCATGTCAGATCGCTCATCGAGATGCGGGCGGACCAGACCGCCTCTTCGCCGACCGTCCTCGAATACACCGTCTCTACCATCACCATCGGCAAGGACGAAGGGGAAAGCGAGGACGAGTATCTCGTCATCGAGAATCTCGACGCCTTCAAAGCGCTTTTGGCCGATATCGGTGACGCTTATTTCGGCGAGTTTGATGAAGACGGGACCCTTGTTATCGACATCGACCGACTGGAAGACTTGTTCGATGAAGGCATCGCCGACGGTGCCGTGAGCGTCGAAAGCTTCGATATCGTCAAGGGTGCCATCGAGTTGGAGATGGCTGTCGATTCCGATCTCGAACACCTACTAGACGGCTTCACCGACGGCATCCGCACCGCACTCAAGGACATGGATGCCGCGGGATTGCTGGCCGACAGTTTGAACGTTGAAGACGAAGGACCGGAGAAGGATGCCGTCGAGAAACTCCAACAAATCCAAGACGCCCTCATCGCCGACGAGGATGCCGAGATCGACCCCGAAGACGTCCAGTCCCTCTTCGATTCCTATGGTGAAATGTCTCCCGAAGCTCAGGAAACCTTCATGCAGACATTCGAAGGTCTCATGGACGAGAGCCTTGTGGAAAGTTTCAACGACTCGTTCCGTGATTAGTTTTTGCGGAACCGTCCCCCTCCATGTATAATGGACGAGAAAGGCGTGAACAATCATGGAAGACAAGAATTTCATTCGGAAGATCATCGAGGATGATTTGCAAAGTGGAAAGCACGAAAGACCCATAACCCGGTTTCCTCCCGAACCGAACGGCTTTTTGCATCTGGGCCATGCCCGGGCCATCATCATGAATCATGTCCTCGCCAAAGATTACGACGGCACTTTCTATCTCAGGTTCGACGATACCAACCCTTTGACCGAAGACACCCTCTATGTCGAGGCGATAAAGCGGGATATCGCTTGGCTTGGCTGTGAATGGGATGAACTCTTTTTTGCGAGCGACTATTTCGACATCATGTACGAACGGGCGATGCTCCTTGTCAAGAAGGGACTCGCCTATGTGTGCGACCTCTCCGCCGAAGCGATCAGAAAGACACGCGGAGACCTCACCACTCCCGGTGAAGAGAGCCCCTACCGCGACCGCCCGGTGGAAGAGAATGTCCGTCTCTTCGAAGCCATGAAGAACGGCGAATTCGCCGACGGGGAGAAGGTCCTCCGGGCGAAAATCGACATGAAGAGTCCCAACATGAACATGCGGGATCCCGTGGTCTATAGGATCCAACGGGGAAGGCACCATAACACCGGCGACAAGTGGTGCATCTATCCGATGTACGATTTCGCCCATCCCTTGGAAGATGCCATCGAGGGGATCACCCATTCGCTCTGCAGTCTCGAATTCGAAGACCATCGCCCTCTTTATGACTGGTTCGTCAAACATTGCGAGATGGAGAATGTTCCCCGCCAGATCGAGTTCGGGAAACTGAAGATCGCCAATCAGATCGTGGGCAAACGCAACATCCGCCAACTCGTCGAGAAGGGAGTCGTCGACGGCTGGGACGACCCCAGGCTTGTGACGCTTTCGGCCCTCCGTCGTCGCGGCGTTCCGCCCGAGGCGATCCACAATTTCGTGCGAGCCCTCGGGCTTCCGAAATCAGAAGGCGAGACCGAACTCCACATGCTCGACGAATACATCCGCGACCATCTGAAGGTCCACGCCCGCCGCATCCATGCAGTGACGGATCCTGTCAAAGTCGTCATCACCAACTATCCCGAAGACAAGGTGGAGAGACTGCAAGCCCCCTTCAATCGGGAGAACGAAGCACTCGGCATGCGTGAACTCACTTTCAGCAACACCCTCTATATCGATCGTGAGGATTTTTTAGAAGAAAAACCCAACAAAAAATGGAAACGCCTCTCTTTGGGTCTTGAAGTCCGACTCATGCACGCGTATTTCATCAAGGCGAACGAGGTCGAATACGATGCGGACGGCCGGGTGGAGACCATCTATGCGACCTATGATCCAAAAACGAAAAGCGGCACCGGTTTCACAGAGAGAAAACCCAACGGAACCATCCATTTCGTCGATGCCTTGACTGCCGTCCCCGCGGAAATCCGCCTCTATGGAAATCTGCTCGAGGACACCGATTCCGACAAACCGATCGAAGCACGCGTGAACAAGCAATCCAAGATTGTGAAACAAGGGTTCATCGAAGGGAGCCTCACACCGGAAACGGGCGAATCCTACCAGTTCGTGCGCACGGGATATTTCACCGTCGATGACGATTCCACGGAGGGATCTTTCGTTTTCAACCGCACCGTGGCACTGAAATCGTCGTTCAAACCGAAAAAGTGAACGTTTCTCTTGCATTTTTCTGCAAATGATGTATTATTAATAAAGAACTTAAACGAAACATCGTACCGCAGAAATGGGAATTTGCACCTTCCATTCTTGGGAACGACATGTAGTTTAAGGAATATATGAAAGAATGGAGGGACACAAGACATGACCGGAACAGTAAAATGGTTCGACGCCGAAAAAGGCTTCGGCTTCATCACCACTGACGAAGGTACCGACGTCTTCGCGCACTACTCGCACATCAACATGGACGGCTTCAAAACGCTCGAAGAAGGCCAAAAAGTGACATTTGACGTGGTTGAAGGCCAAAAAGGCCCCCAAGCCGAAAACATCGAAAGAGCCTAAAGTCTGACGAAACAAAGCCGATCCTCCGGGGTCGGCTTTTTTCTTCGGCTATTTGTGTGGGAATACCGGTGTGTTTTTGATATAATTTTCATAGGTGATTTTTATGGACCCCTTGTTTGATGGACTCAATGAAGCACAGATGGAAGCGGTCAAAGCGACCGAAGGTCCGGTGATGGCCATCGCCGGCGCCGGCAGCGGTAAAACGAGCGTTTTGACGCGACGCATCGCCCATATCATTCTCAATCTCGGTGTCCCCAAGAACAACATCCTCGCCATCACGTTCACGAACAAGTCCGCCGACGAGATGAAGATGCGCATCGCCGACCTCCTCTCGACTTCCACACGTGGCATGTGGATATCCACTTTCCATGCCATGTGTTCGCGGATTCTCCGCGACCATGTCGACCGTCTGGGATATTCCCGGAATTTTTTGATTATAGACGATGACGATGTCAAACAGATGATCAAGATTGTCATGAAGGCATTGGATATCGACGTGAAGACCGTACCGCCGCGGCGGGTGAAACCCCATCTTTTGAAGATGAAAGCCGACCCCTCCATCATCGAAGAATATGAGGAACCACTGAAAAGCCATCTCCAAAAGATCTATCCGGAATATCAAAGGAGACTCAAAGCGAACAACCTCGTCGATTTCGAGGACCTTATGCTTCTCACGATCCGTCTTCTCGAGAAAGAGCCCGCCGTGCGCGAACACTACCAAAGACAGTTCGAATACATCCTCGTCGATGAGTTCCAGGACACGAACGATTCGCAATACCGTCTCATCCGCCTTCTCTCCGACGAGAAGGAGAACGTCTTCATCGTCGGGGACGAGGACCAGAGCATCTATGCCTTCCGGGGTGCCAACATCGAGAACATCAAAAAATTCCAAAGAGACTACCGGAACGTCGAGACCATCCTCCTCGAACAGAACTACCGGAGCACGAACATCATCCTGAAAGCCGCGAACCAGATCATCCGCGCCAACAAGGACCGGATCGAGAAGAACCTCTTCTCGACCCGCGGCGAGGGGGAGAAGATCCATTTCTTCAAGGGGTTCTCGCATCGTGACGAAGCCGAATATGTCGCCGAGACCTTGAAGAGGATCCACCGCCAGGGCGTGGCCTATGACGACATGGCGGTACTCTACCGCGCCAACAACACGTCGAGAACCTTTGAAGAGGTATTCATGCAGCGGCGCCTCCCCTACAAGGTCATCGGCAGCCTGAGTTTCTTCCAGCGGAAGGAGATCAAGGACATCGTGGCCTATCTCCGGCTCATCGTGAACCCCGAAGACGACTACAGTTTCCTCCGGGTCGTCAATGTCCCCAAGCGGGGCATCGGCGCGAAAACCGTCGAGAATCTCGCCAATCACGCCGAACGAAAAGGCGTGAGCCTCCATGAAGCGATCGCGGACCGTGATCTCCCCCTTTCCAAGAACGCCAAAAAGAAACTCAAGAAATTCCGCCAACTGATCAATGATTTCCAAAAACGGTTGGAAACGACCGATTTCAACGTATTCCTCGATGAGCTCGTCATAGAGAGCGGGTATCGCGCCCACCTCGAGGACGACGAGATGGGCGATGTCCGCCACGAGAACCTCCTCGAACTCAAAAGCATGATCAAGGAGACCGAAGCCCGTCACGAAATTTCCGACAAGGAGACCCTTTTGACCTACGTGTTGGAAGATATCGCCCTGAAAAGCCGAGAAACCGAGGAAATCGAGGAAGATTCGGTTTCGCTCATGACCATCCATGCCGCCAAGGGGCTCGAATTCTCTGTCGTGTTCCTCGTCGCCGCAGAACAGGGCCTTTTCCCCCTCTTCCGTTCGTTGGACGATCTTCAGGAACTCGAAGAGGAACGCCGCCTCATGTATGTCGGCGTGACCCGCGCCAAGGACCGTCTTTACATCACCAACGCCAAACAGCGGCAATGGTACGGTGAAACCGTCATGAATCCCGATAGCGTCTTTTTGAAGCCGATAGACATGGAACTCATGAAACTCGAGGGGCTCAATCGTGAACACGCCGAGAACGAGGCGCGCTACACCAAGGATTACAACCGTTCGCGCAAAATGCGGGCCAAACGTCACACCGAGAACTATCGCCCGCGGGAGAACGATTTGCGCCAAGGCGACAAGATCATCCACAAGACCTTCGGAGAAGGACTCGTGGTGAGTGTGGCGGCCGAACAGTGCCTGGTGGCCTTTGCGAAAGAACACGGTTTGAAGACGCTCATGAAGAACCATCCTTCCATCACCAAGAAGAAAGGTGAGAGCCATGAGTGAGACCGCCAAGAAACGGATTGAAGAGTTGACCGAAAAAATCAACCGTCATGATCACGAGTACCATGTGCTTGACAGACCCACCATCAGCGACATCGAATACGACCGGCTTGTCCAAGAGCTTGTGGAACTCGAACGGAAATATCCCGAGTACGCACGCGAGGATTCTCCCACCAAGCGCATCGGTGGCGAAGTCCTCGAGGGGTTCGCGAAAGTCGAGCACAGTGTTCCCATGCTTTCGCTTTCGAACGCCTTCGATGCCGATGAACTCCGGGCTTTCGACCAAAGGCTCAAAAAGATCGTCGACAATGTGACCTATGTCGTAGAACCGAAGATCGACGGTCTCGCCGCCAGTCTTTTCTATGAGGACGGCGAGTTCGTTCGCGCCGCCACTCGCGGAAACGGCACGGTGGGCGAGGATGTCACCCACAATGTGCGGACCATCAAGAGCGTACCACTAAGACTCAAGGAACCGGTGACTATCGAGGTCCGGGGCGAAATCTTCATGCCCAAGGCGGCCTTCCTCTCCTGGAACGAAACCAAGGAACAACAAGGGAAGGAACTTTTCAAGAATCCGAGAAACGCCGCCGCCGGCAGTATCCGGCAACTCGACAGCCGTATCGCAGCCCAAAGAGCGCTCGACATGTTCATCTATGGTGTCGCCGAACGCGATGAAGAGGCAAGGATTCCCCAGCACGAAGTCCTGAAACGATTGCAACGTCTGGGCTTCAAGGTGAATGAGAGAATCATGGAGGCAAGCGACATCGAGGAAGCCATCCGCATTTGTGAGAAATTCGAGTTCTTGCGGACCGACCTCCCCTATGACATCGACGGAGCGGTGATCAAGGTGGACGAGCGTCCGCTTTACAAGACCATCGGCTACACGGCCAAAAGCCCTCGCTGGGCCATCGCCTACAAGTTCCGGGCCGAGGAGGCCATGACACGGATCGAAGACATCCGTCTCCAAATCGGCCGCACGGGACAGGTGACCCCGGTCGCCCATCTTTCTCCCGTCGAGATTGCCGGCAGCACGGTCGCCCGCGCCACTCTTCACAACGAGGACTACATCCGCGGAAAAGACATCCGGATCGGCGATTTCGTCACCATCCGCAAGGCCGGCGACATCATTCCCGAGGTCGTGGCCGTGGTCGAGGAGAAACGTTCAGGCGATGAAGAACAATTCCGCATGACGGGCGAATGTCCCAAATGCGAGACTCCCTTGCGAAAGAGCGATACGGAAGCGGAGACCTTCTGCCCCAATCCCGACTGTCCTTCGAAAAGGGTGCAGGGATTCATCCATTTCGCTTCCCGCGAAGCGATGGATATCGAAGGTCTGGGAATACGCATCATGGAACATTTCTACAACGAGGGTTTCATCACCTCGATTTCCGACATCTATCGTTTGCGGGACCACAAGGAGAAACTCGTCGGTCTGGCCCGGTTCGGAGAAAGAAGTGTCGAGAAACTTCTCGCCAACATCGAGGCTTCGAAGGATAGGAGCCTCGAGAAGCTGCTTTTCGCTCTCGGCATCCGGCATGTCGGGAAGAAGACAGCCGAGAGCCTGGCTAAGCGATTTCCCAGTATCGAACACTTACGGGAAGCCGATTTCGAGGATGTTCTTTCCGTAGAAGATGTCGGTGAGAAAATCGCCGCCAGCGTCAAAGCGTATTTCGAAGACGAGAAGAATCTGGAGATGCTCGACGAACTCGATTCTCTCGGTGTGAACATGCGCCACAAGGGTGCCGCAGAGACGAAAGGACACTTCGAAGGACTCACCTTCGTCCTCACCGGGAGTCTTTCCTCCTTGACCCGCCAAGAAGCGCAAAAGATGATTGAAGCCCGGGGAGGGAAGGTGACCTCGTCGGTCTCCAAGAACACCGACTACGTCTGTGCGGGGGAAAATCCCGGAAGCAAGCTCGAGAAAGCCCGTTCGCTCGGAGTGGACATCATCGATGAGCAAGAGCTTTTGGCTATGCTCGGAAACACCAAGGAGTGAAAACGTGAAAGAGATTGTCATAAAGGGTGCCAAAGAGAACAACCTGCAGAATCTCGACATCTCCATTCCCAAGGAGAAATTCATCGTCATGACGGGACTTTCCGGTTCCGGCAAGACCTCTTTGGCGTTCGACACCATATACAAAGAAGGCCAGAGACGATATGTCGAGAGTCTGAGCGCATACGCCAGGCAGTTCCTCGGCAATTTGGAAAAACCGGATGTGGAGTCCATCGAAGGGCTTTCCCCGGCGATTTCCATCGACCAGAAGACCACGTCGAAGAACACGCGAAGCACCGTCGGGACCGTGACGGAGATCTATGACTATCTCCGGCTGCTTTATGCGCGGATCGGCAAGCCCGTCTGTCCGACCCACGGGGGGGAGATCGCTTCTCAGACCATAGAGGACATGACCGATAGGGTCTTCGAGCGCGAAGAGGGAAGTCGCATCGAGATTCTCGCACCGGTTGTCGCCGGGAAGAAAGGGACCCACAAGAAGACGCTCGAGAACCTCAAGAAGGAAGGTTTCGTCCGTGTGCGCGTCAACGCTACGGTAAGAGAGTTGGAAGAGGATATCGACCTCGACAAGAACAAGACCCACGACATCGAGGTGATGGTCGATCGGTTGAAACTCCGACAAGCGGTCCGGTCACGTCTCTATGATTCTTTGGAGACCGCAAGCCGGTTGGGTGAAGGCAAGGTCGTGGTGCTCATCAACGAAAACGCCCACACCTTCAGCGAGCATTTCGCCTGCCCGCATTGCGATTTCAGTATCGGCGAACTCGAGCCGCGTCTCTTCTCTTTCAACGCGCCTTACGGGGCTTGCGATGCCTGCGGCGGACTCGGCTACAACAAGAAGGTCGATCCGGACCTGCTTGTGCAAAATCCGGCGCTATCCGTCTATGAAGGTGCCATCAAGGGCTGGCAGAACACCCACACCTATCATTTCAAGCAACTCGTCGTCCTCGCGGAACACTACGGCATCGATTTGCGGAAACCGTTCAAGGAATTGACGGAACAAGAGAAGGAACTCATCTTCTACGGTTCCGACGAACCGTTGGCATTCAGGTTCCAAGGACGGTCTTCACGGATCAAGCATGAGAAATTCGACTATTACGAAGGCATCATCAACAACCTCGAACGCCGCTATGTGGAGACGACCTCCCGTTTCATGCGCGAATGGATCGAGACACTCATGACCGAGAGGACCTGCCGCAAGTGCGGTGGGAAAAAGCTGAATGAAGCCGCGCTCGCCGTAAAAGTCGGCGGGATGGACGTCATCGAGATGACAAGCCAAAGCGTCATCGGTCTGCTGGAAGTCCTCGACAATCTCGAACTGTCCGTGACCGACAAAACGATCAGCGCCATGGTGTTGAAAGAGATCACCGAGCGCTTGAATTTCCTGAAAAACGTCGGATTGGATTATCTGACGCTCTCCAGGCGAGCCGCGACGCTCTCGGGAGGCGAGAGCCAACGGATCCGTCTCGCCACGCAGATCGGCTCGAGACTCACAGGTGTCCTCTATGTCCTCGACGAACCGTCCATCGGCCTCCATCAGCGCGACAACCGCCGTCTCATCTCGACATTGAAGTCGATGCGCGACCTCGGGAACACGCTGATCGTGGTCGAACACGATGAAGAGACCATGCAACTCGCCGACGAGATCATCGATATCGGACCGGGAGCCGGCGCCGACGGCGGGAAACTCGTCTTCCAAGGCACCTATGAGGAACTCCTTGAAGCCGAGGGCTCGATCACGGGTGATTACCTTTCGGGAAGGAAAAAGATTCCCGTCCCCTCCCATCGGAGAAAACCGGGAAATGGCCATATAACGGTAAGAGGCGCACGTGAGAACAATCTGAAGAACATCGATGTCCGCTTCCCGAAAGGCGTGCTCACCGTCGTCACGGGCGTGAGCGGAAGCGGGAAGAGTTCACTCGTCAATTTCTGCCTCTACAAGGGGCTGCACAACAAGGTGTATCCGAAAAGGCTCGATCCCGGCGATTTCGACGCCATCGAAGGTCACGAGAAGATCGACAAGATCATCAACATCGACCAGTCCCCGATCGGTCGCACCCCCCGGAGCAACCCGGGCACCTACACCAACGTCTTCGACGATATCCGTGATGTTTTCGCCATGACGAACGAGGCGAAGATGCGCGGCTACAAGAAGGGACGTTTCAGTTTCAACGTGAAAGGAGGACGCTGCGAGACCTGTCATGGTGACGGCCTCATCAAGATCGAGATGCATTTCCTCCCCGACGTCTATGTAACCTGCGAAGCCTGCGGCGGCACCCGCTACAACCGCGAGACCCTGCAGGTGAAATACAAGGACAAAAACATCGCCGAAGTGTTGGACATGACCATCGCCGAGGCTCGCGATTTCTTCAAGAACATTCCCAAGGCCGCCCACAAATTGCAGACCCTCATCGATGTCGGTCTCGGCTATCTGAAAATCGGCCAGCCCGCTCCGACGCTCTCCGGCGGCGAAGCGCAACGGGTGAAACTCGCCCGCGAACTCCACAAGCGCATCACCGCGGAGACATTCTATATCCTCGACGAACCGACGACGGGGCTTCATTCCGATGATGTGAAACGTCTCCTCGGAGTCATCGACAACATTGTCGACCAAGGGGCGACCGTTGTCATCATCGAACACAATCTCGATGTCATCAAGTATGCCGACCACATCGTCGATCTCGGCCCCGAAGGCGGCGCCGAGGGCGGAGAAGTCCTTGTGGAAGGCACGCCCGAAAAAGTTGCACAAAGCGGGAGATCCCATACCGGCCTTTATTTGAAAAAGGTTCTCGGGAGGTGATGGGGGATGGAAGACTTCGCAGAGAAGGATCGATCCGAAGAGAACGAGGAGAAAGAAGAGAACAAGGAGAACGAGACTGACGATCGTAAGGACAAGCCCGAAGAGAACGACGAGGAGCGCCGGCAACGACACGAGAAGGAACTGAAGAAACTTCTCGAGACACTCAAGGCCCTTGAAGAGGAGAAAAAACGGCGTCGTGGCCAAAAACCGTCGCGGATGATCCGTCTCGAGTTCGGCACCGCCTTCCACAGGAATCCTCTCCTCAATTTCTTGATGTATTACTTCATGAATCTCGTGGTGATGCTTTCTTTGTTGGAGCTTTTCGGTTTCGTGGATTATGACCGCTCCCTCGGTCACATCTTCTTGTTCGTCACGGTCTATTCCTTCTTGGAGATGTTGTTTCGGAACTATGTGCTCTACAACCATTTCCGGTTCGTCATGCAGACGATGGGATTCATATTCTTTTTCGGATATCTGACCATATTCTATGTGGTAGAACACTTCATATTCCCCAATCTGATCATATTTGAGGGTGTGACTTTCATCATAATCTTCATGGGGGCCTTCACCGTCTTCCGTTACATCCTCGCCCATTTGATAAAGCGCATCATCCTGAAAACCGTGAGGTGATCCGATGTCAGTCACTGTCGAACAACTCGTCGAAGATTTCGGTTTTTCCGTCCGTAGCGGAAAGAAGGGACTCTCCACCAGAATCACGAATTCGCAACTCACCCGTCCCGGTATCGAGCTCGCGGGCCTTTTCGACTATTTCGAGCAAGACCGGGTGCAGATTTTCGGCAGCAAAGAAGTCACTTTCTTCAACCGCTTGGATGAAGACGACCAAGAGAACAGAGTGGACATGCTTTTTCAAAGAACACCGCCGGCCTTCATCTTCTCCAGACATGTCGAGATTCCTAGTGTCTTTTTGCAAAAGGGTGACGAATACGATATACCCGTACTGAAGAGCCGTCTCAGGACGAGCGAGCTTTTCAGCACGCTCTATCAGTACCTCTTCAGTAAACTCGCCCCCCGGAAGAGCGTGCATGGAACACTCGTGGACATCAACGGGGTGGGTGTCCTCATCCGGGGAAAAAGCGGCATCGGCAAGAGCGAAGTGGCGCTCGAACTCGTGCGCCGGGGTCACCAGCTCGTCGCGGACGACCGCGTCGACATCTTCGAGAGAGAGGTAGGTCATGTCCTCGGCGAGGCGCCGGACCTTCTCAAGGAGCATCTCGAGATCCGGGGCATCGGCATCGTCAATGTGGTGCGCCTTTTCGGCGCCAGTGCCTACCGTCGCAGCAAAGAGATCATGCTGGTCGTGGAGCTAGTTGCTTGGCAAGAGGACATGGACTATGATAGATTGGGTTTGGACAAGCGCACGGAGAAGTTCTTCGACACGGAAATCCCCTTGGTCGAGATTCCCATCACCGCGGCCCGCAGCGTCCCGAGCCTCGTCGAGGTCGCTGCGATGAACACCCGCTTGCGCAAATTGGGTACGGACATGGCATTGGATTTCTCCAACGCCGTCACGCATGAGATTGAACGCAAGGCCAAAAACAGGAAGAAAGAGAAGTGAAGGACATGTTTCTTCGGCTTTTGAACAACGCACACGTATATGACCCCCTGCCGAACAGTTTCCAACTCGGACCGGTGGAACTCTATTTCTACAGCCTCTTCATTGTGACCGGGGTCATCGTCGCACTTTGGCTCGGTCTTAGAGAAGGCCCCAAAATCGGCATTTCCAAAGACCATATCATCGACGGGCTGCTCATCATCCTGCCGCTTGCGGTCCTCGGCACGAGGCTATGGTATGTGGCTTTCCAATGGGACCAGTTCCGTGACAATCCCCTCTCGATCATCGCCTTTTGGGAGGATGGATTCCGGGGACTCGCCATCCATGGCGGTTTCGTGACGGCTTTTGTGGCGACTTTGATCTATACAAAGGTCAGAGGCATCAACTTCTTCCGCGGCATCGACCTCATGGCGCCGGGATTCCTCATCGCCCAAGCCCTCGGCCGCTGGGGGAACTTTTTCAACCAGGAAGCCCACGGCGGCGTCATCGGCGGTCTGACGAACGGTAGCGCCGCCCTCGGCTTGGACGAACAACGCGCCTTCTTGAGCGGGACACTCAGATTGCCGGATTTCCTCGTCGACCAGATGTATTTCACGGCTCGCATGAGCCCCTATTCTGCGCTCGGAAACCAGTATTTCCATCCGACGTTCTTATATGAATCGCTCTGGAACATCCTCGGGTTCATCATCATGCTCATCCTCAGAAGGACGCCATTGATCCGGACCGGGGATCTCGTGGCCTTCTATCTCATCTGGTATTCCGTCGGCCGTTTCTTCATCGAGTTCCTCCGGACGGACGCCCTCATGATCGGCGACACCGGACTCAGGGCCGCGCAAGTCACATCGATCGCGATGATCATCGGCGGTGTCGCGTTCTTGGTCTTGAACCATTTCGTCTGGAAGAACAAGCGCTATGAACAGGTCCTTGTGGAAAACAAGGCATGAATCCAAGGAGGCGATACATATGAAAGATGTCATCATCATCGGCGCCGGTCCCGGAGGGATGACGGCCGCCATCTACACCAAACGGGCCAATCTTGAGACCGCCATCATCGAGAAGGCCGCACCCGGCGGCTACATGGTGAACACATTCGAGATCGAGAACTATCCCGGATTCGGGAAGGTAAGTGGGTATGAACTCAGCGAGAAGATGTTCAACCACGTGCAGGAACTCGGTGTGGAGTATCTCTATGGCGATGTGACGAAAATTACCGACAAGAGGGAGAAAAAGGAAGTCCATACCGCCGACGGCAAGGTGCACGAAGCCAAGGCTGTCATCATCGCGACGGGGACCCTACCCAGGAAGACGGGCGCGAAGAACGAAGAGAAGTTCATCTCGAGGGGTATCAGCTTCTGCGCGGTCTGCGACGGTGCGTTCTTCAAAGGGAAGGAAGTCATCGTTCTCGGCGGCGGAAACAGCGCCCTGGACGAAGCGATCTATCTCACCTCGATGGGTATCAAGGTCACCGTCGTGAACCTCCTCGATTCGCTGCAAGCGGACAAGGGCACGGTGGAAAAAGCGGAAAAGAACGAGAACATCGAATTCCTCCTCGGCCACGAAGTCACGGAGTTCAAGGGCGATACTTCCTTGAAAGCTGTGGAACTTCGTGATGTCAAGACGAAAGAGACGCACACGAAAGAGGTCGCCGGTGTTTTCGTCTTCATCGGCCAGATCCCGAACACATCCTTCCTTGAAGATTTGCCGATTCTCACACCGCAAGGCCATATCAAGGTGAACGAGCGCATGGAGACCGACATCCTTGGCATATTCGCCATCGGGGATGTCATCGACAAGGAGTTGCGCCAGATCGTGACGGCGACGGCCGATGGGGCCATCGCTTCACAGTCGGTTTCCCGCTATCTGGAAAGAATCGAACAATGAGCGGCGGAAAAACGATGCCCGGCATCGTTTTTTCTTTGGATTTGCGCTATAATGTGTGGGGGTGGAGGCGTTGGTGGGATGGTTGTTTTATGTGGTTGTCTATGGGTTTTTGGGCTATCTTCTCGAGCGGTTCATCGATCTTGTCTACTACGGACACCTTTTCGATGGGACCGTTCTCACCCTTCCCGTGCAGCCGATGTATGGTATCGGCACGACCCTATGCATATTCTTCCATTTGTGTTATAAAAAAAGCACGCTGCCGAAGGGGTTGAGCATCGCGCTCCTTTTCGTCGCGGCGTATGCGGCTGTCGCATTTTCGGAAATCTCCGCCCACACGCTCCATCGTTTTCTCACGGGTGAAAATCTCTGGGATTACCGGCGCGTGTTCCCCTATTGTTCGTCTGCGGCCACCTGCATCGTCCCCACCGGGGCGTTCGCATTGCTGGCGTTGCTCGCGGTGCGCTTCATCCATCCGCACGTGCATTTTTTGAGCGGTTTTGTGGCGGGTTGGCTGAAACTTCTTCTGATCATACTCGTGTTCATGGACATCTTTTTCACATACAGCGGGGTGGTTCTACTGTGAAACGGACGGATTTTCTATTGGCGGCTCTCGGTGTCGTTATCATCTTTCTTCTCGCCTTTCCTCCCACACAACGGGCCTTTTTCGGTTTCACCGACCGATACTACCTTCTCGGAGGTTTCATCAAGTTCTTCCTTTTCGCCACGTTCGGCGACCTCATCTCCCGACGCATCCGGGATGGGGACTGGCGGGTGCCCGGGCTTTTCTTCAAGGCTCTCGTATGGGGAATTCTCGGCATCTTCATCGTCATCGCCTTCCGGATTTTCACCACGGGTGTTGATGGACTCCAGGAAACGGGTGTTCTGCCCGGCGCCGGTGTGACGTTCCTCTTCGCCTTTTTCACGAGCTTTTTCATGAACCTCTTTTTCGCTCCGGCGATGATGCTTGTCCACAGAGTGAGCGACCAATTCATCGACATGCGGGTGAAAAAAACCGGGAAATCGCTAAAAGAGGCCGTCATTAGTATAGACTATCCCGCTTTCGTCGGGATGCTGGCCAAGACCATCCCCCTCTTCTGGATTCCCGCACACACCATCACGTTTTTGCTGGAAGAGCGTTACCGGGCCTTCTTCGCCTCGCTGCTCGGGGTCATGCTCGGATTGTTGTTGAATTTGTTCAAAAAGAATGCCTGAGGTGACAAGCGATGTCTTTCACATCCGACACGAAACAAGAGCTTCTCCGGCTTCCTGACGGCGATTCCTGCTGCAAAGTGGCCTCCTTGAGCGCCATGCTCGCCATCGGCGGCTATCTTTCGCTGTCCTCCTCGGGGATTCGGATCGCTTTCCAGACCACGAGCCTCCCCTTGGCGAGGAAAACGATCAAACTGCTCAAGGGGCTCTATGGCATCGAGGTCGAGGTGCTCTCCAAACGGAGTGTCCGGCTCAAGAAGAGGGATCAATACATCATCGTCGTCAAGGACAAGGTCACCCTCATCATGCGGGAACTCTCCCTCATGGATGAAGAACGCGGGTTCGCCCGGATGGTGGATGACAGTCTCGTGTTCAACGATTGTTGTCGGCGGGCGTATCTCCGGGGTGCGTTCCTCACGGCGGGCTCCATCAACCATCCGCGGAGTTCCAGCTACCACATGGAGATCGCCTTGGAACACTATTCGCTCGCCGAAGACCTCCGCGACCTCATGAACACTTTCGACCTCAAGGCGAAAGCGCTCAGAAAGAAACAACGTTCCATCGTCTATATCAAAGAGAGTGAACGCATCGCCGATTTCTTGCGCATCGTCGGCACCTCCCAGGCGCTTTTCACGTTCGAGGACGAACGTATCAAGCGCGATTTCATCAACTCCATCACCCGGGTCATGAACATGGAAATCGCCAACCAGAACAAGACGTTCGTCGCTGCCGACAACCAACTGAAAAACATCGCCGTCATCGAGAACCTCCTCGATGTCGAAAAACTCCCCGAGAGCATGCGGGAGGCCATCCGCTTGCGGAAAGAATATCCGGAAGCATCATTGAACGAGTTGAGCGAACAAAGCGAGAGGCTTTTCTCCAAGACGATTTCCAAATCCGCCCTCAACCACCGGTTCCGGGCTATCGCCCAGAGGGCGCAGGAAGCATTGGAGGCGTATTATGACGAAGGATAGGATCGGCGTCGATCTCGTCGAACTCGACGAGATCGAGACACGTTCGACAGAGAAATTTGTAAGTCGGTTGCTTTCTGTCGAAGAGAAGAGAATCTATGATAAAATCAATGACAGAAAGCGGAGGATCGGTTTTCTGGCCGGAAGGTTCGCGGCCAAAGAGGCCTACACCAAAGCGTACGGCTCCTTCGACGAACCTTTGAACTTCCGGGACGTCGCCATCTTGAACGACGATGCGGGATCTCCCTATGTCGTTTCCAAGTACCGTCCCGAAGACACCGTCCTCATCAGCATTTCCCATTCCCGCCGTCATGCGGTGGCGTTCTGCATGGTACGTATCAAGGAGTGATTTCGATGAAAAGGCTCTTGTTTCTTCTCATCGGTGTGGTCGGTTTGTTTTTGCTTGCCGGTTGCGGCGGAAGACACTTCGGTGATTACCGTTCGCGCGATTTCGAGCATATCAACCACTGGGAAGACTTCAACGATCTGGGCTATGAGGACCCCGTTTTCGTCTACATATACTCCCGCGATATCTTTGGCACCTACCGGCAGGGGTACGTCGCCGCCAATGAAGAGGTGTACCGTTTCGGCATGGAAAACGAGTTCGGCCTGGAGATGATTCTCATAAACAGCCGGGAAATGCAGGGCGACCGCCAGATGGCGGGCGTCGCCTCCCCGACGATGTATCACGCGCAACTGCTCTTGGTCGAGGAGGGTCTGATCCTTGAAGAGGTCCGGAGCGCCCGGGAGATCCTCGAATGGATCGAGGCGATGGAAGACGGCGAATACGATTGGCCGATAACCATTGATGAGAACAAAGAATGAAAAGACTTGGACAAGCGGTTTCCTGTTCTTCCACCATTACCGCATGAACCCATAACAATCAACCCGAGGTGGTATTCATGGATAAACATTCAATCAAAAGGTCCTATGTACAATCAGCCGTCCTTCTCTTTTTGCTCGCAGTCATCGCCATTGTCACATTGGCATGTGCACAGACATTGGAGTACGAAGATTTCGAACATATCCGGAATTGGGACACGGATTATGAGCCGATCGAGGATAAGGAAGATGGGATTTTCTTTTTCTATCTCTATGCCGAGTTCTGCCCCGCCTGTGCGGAGATAAAGGAGGACGTATTCAGATTCGCCCATGACAGTCCCCGGGGATTCAACACCTATTTCATCGATATGACCGACATCCGGGGTGAATGGCCCATCAATCCCGGAAAAAGCGGCGTACCGAGAATGCTCGTCATCGAGGATGGTGAACTTGTCGATGAAGTCGTGGGCATGTTCGACATACCCGAACTTATGGCCGAAGTGCGAAGCGGTGACTATGCCCCGTGACCGACAAGGTCAACGCAAACGGCATCATCGCTGAATTGGCCCAAACACTCCACACAGAACCGAAAAAGATCCGGACGGTGCTGTCCTTGCTAGAGGACAACACCGTCCCTTTCATCGCCCGCTATCGCAAAGAGATGACCGGCAGCATGGACGAAGAGACATTACGAGAGATCCACAAGGCCTATCAATACCAGAAGTCCCTGCAAGAACGCAAAGAGGATGTCATCCGGCTCATAGACGAGAAAGGCCTCTTGACCGCCGCTTTACGGGACGAGATTCTCGCGGCTGAAAGAATGGTCGATGTCGAGGATATCTACCGCCCTTACCGCGAACAACAGAAGACCCGGGGCAAAGAGGCCGAGAAGAAAGGGCTCAAGCCACTCGCGGCAAGGATTCTCGCTCTGCCCGACGATTTCGCGGCCGAAAAGGAAGCCTCGGCTTACGTGTCCCGTGATTGCGAGGATGAGTCTTCAGCCTTGGCGGGAGCCAAGGACATCATCGCGGAACGGATCGCCCGCGACACCGATTTCCGAAAGTATGTCCGCACCCACATGCACAAGCGGGGACGTTTTGTCGCGAAGAAGCGCAAGAACGCCCGTGATGAGAAAGAGAAATACCGGATGTATTATGATTACGAGGAGCCATTGCGCACGGTCAAACTTCACCGGGTCCTCGCCTTGAACCGGGCGGAAAAGGAGAAAATCCTCTCTGTGGGTGTCCGCGTGGATGATGCCCCCGTTTTCACCCGTTTGGAGACCTTCACCGGGAAGAATCCGACATCGCCCGCCGCACGATATGTGCTGGAAGCGGGAACGGACGCTTATCGGCGTCTTGTGCGACCCGCGGCGGAGAGGGACATCCGGAGGACGTTGACGGAAAGGGCTGAAGAGGAGGCCATCAAGATTTTTTCGGAGAACTTGAAGAATCTCCTTTTGCGTCCACCTCTCAAGAAAGAACGCATCATGGGCATCGACCCGGCGTTCCGCACCGGCTGCAAATACGCGATTGTCGATGCTGCGGGAAATCCCGGGAAAATCGGGACGATCTATCCCCATATCGGTGGGAAATCGCATAAAGAAGCCAAAAAAGAACTGACGCACCTGATCGGCGAATATGACCTGGAAGTCATCGCCATCGGCAATGGTACCGCTTCGAGAGAGACGGAAGCCTTTGTTGCGGACATTCTGGGAACTATCGACAATGATTGTCGCTACATGATCGTCGATGAGGCCGGGGCCTCGGTGTATAGTGCGAGCCCCCTTGCCGGAAGGGAATTCCCGGATTTACAAGTCGAAGAAAGAAGCGCTATCAGCATCGCAAGAAGAATGATCGACCCCTTGGCGGAACTTGTGAAGATCGATCCAAGATCCGTGGGGGTCGGCCAATACCAACATGATGTGGACCAGAAGAAACTCAAGGAAGCGCTTGATTTCGTCGTTTCCACCGTGGTGAACCGGGTAGGTGTGCATGTCAACACCGCTTCTAGGGAGATCCTTGCGCACGTTTCCGGCATATCTCGCGGTCTGGCGGAAAAGATTGTCTCCCATCGTGACCGTCACAAAGCGTTTGACAGCCGGAAGGAACTCGAGGAAGTCAAGGGCATGGGGCCCGTATCGTTTGAACAGTCCGCCGGCTTTTTGCGTATCCGTGAAGGGAGCGAACCCTTCGACAGGACGGCCATCCATCCGGAAAGCTACGATCTGGCGGAACGAATCCTCATGAAGCTCGGTCTGCATAAAAATCATCTGGGCACAAGGAAAGCGAACAAGGCGATTCAGGACATAGATGTCAACACACTGGCAAAAGCCGAAGACGCCGGTCTTCCTACGGTCAAGGACATTCTCGAGGCCGTCGCCACCCCTCTTTTCGACCCCCGCGACGAAGTGCCGGCCCCCATCCTCAAGAAAGGGATCTTGACACTGGAGGATTTGGAGCCGGGCATGTCCTTGCAAGGCGTTGTCCGTAACGTCGTCGATTTCGGTGCTTTCGTGGATTGCGGGCTGAAGAATGACGGTCTTTTGCACATATCGAAGATGAGAAAGGGATATGTCGCCCACCCCATGGATGTCGTCAAAGTCGGAGATGTGGTCGAGGTCTTCGTGGAGTCCATCGACAAAGAACGTGAGCGCCTTTCCTTGACGATGATTCCGTAGCGATGAGGCGCTCTTGTCGAGTTGACAGTGGCGCGATTATGTATTATCATAAGGTAGCTTGTCGGAGGAGTAGTACTCAAGCTGGCTGAAGAGGTGCCCCTGCTAAGGGCATAGGTCGGGTTACCCCGGCGCGAGGGTTCAAATCCCTCCTACTCCGCCACTTGGCCCGTTGGAGAAGTGGTTTAACTCACCAGCCTTTCACGCTGGCATGCACGGGTTCGAATCCCGTACGGGTCACCAACGAAGAATCATGCGGATTCCCTGTCACCACAGGGAATTTTTCTTTGGAAAGCCCCCCGCGTGTTATACTGATTGTGAGATTGGAAAGGCGGGATGCCCATGTGTGGACGATTCACACTCGCTGTGAGCGAAGACGAACTCCGGACGTATCTGCGGGATGTTTACGCAATAGAGCAATTTCCCGAATCCTTCTGCCTCCCCCGCTACAACATCGCTCCCGGACAGGATGTCGCCGCCGTCATCAAAACGGACAAAGGACATCGGGCGGGACTTCTTCGCTGGGGATACATACCGCCGTTCATCAAGGATGGAAACAAGGCCAGAAAGCTCATCAATGCTCGCGGAGAGACCGTTTCCGAGAAATCGTCCTTCCGCGACAGTTTCTTGCGTCGTCGTTGCATCGTGCTCGCTGATGGTTTCTTCGAATGGAAGCGGACCGCCGCCGGCAAAATCCCTTATCGTTTTGTGGGGAAACGGGACAGGTTCTTGCCTTTTGCCGGACTCTGGTCGACCCACACCAAAAACGGAGCGAAGGTCCACACATGCACCATCGTCACGACAGAGGCCAACAACACCGTGAAGGACGTACACGAGCGGATGCCCGTGATTCTGAACAACGAGGCCCGCAAACTCTGGTTGGATCCGAACGTGAGGGATGTAGAAAGACTTGAAGGCTTACTTGTGCCGTTTCCCGCTGATGGACTCCGCGCGTATACAGTCTCTTCTCTCGTGAACAACCCTGCCCATGACATCGAGGATTGCATCAAGGAAAACGGGAAACTTTGAACGAGAAAACAGGGGTTTTCCAGCACGACACCTCTTCATCGTCATCACAGGAGGAATTCATGGATGAACGTCTGAGAGCTTTGTCAAAGAAGGAACGCGCTTCGCTTTTCCCGGTGATTCTTCGTGAATATGATCCTGTTTGGCCGGAATGGTTCACTGAGGAGTCCGAACGGCTTTCCAATCTAATGGGAGAAAGAATACACCGTTTGAGCCATATCGGGTCCACAGCCGTCGAGGGCCTTTTGGCCAAACCGACCGTGGACATCCTTTTGGAGGTGGGGGAGGGGTGTGAAGTGTCCGCTTTATTGAAAGCAGCCGCGAGAGCAGGATATTTCTTTGATTCGGAGACATCTCCTCGGGGAATCCCCATGATGTTCATGAAAGGCTACACGGCCGATGGATATGAAAAGAGGGTCTTCCATCTACATGTCCGCCCGGCCGGCATGAACGACGAGCTCTACTTTCGCGACTATCTCCGGGACCATCCCCGACTCCAAAGAGAATATGCAGAATTGAAGAAGAGACTCGCACAAGCGTACAAACATGACCGGGATGCCTACACGGAAGAAAAGACCGCATTCATCACACACCATACCACAATTGCCAAGAAACTCTACGAAAAGCGTTACGATCCTTGAATTTGCGGCTTGCGTCACATCGGAAAACATGTGCGATCATCAAAACATGAGGGAGGCAACATGATGAACAAAGACAAGGGCAGAATCGCGCAAAAGGGTCCTTACGAGGTCGAACTGAGGAAAGGGAAGACCTATGCCTGGTGTCGTTGCGGGTTGAGTGACAATCAGCCTTTTTGCGACGCGTCACACAAAGAGACATCATTCAAGCCGGAAATGATCAGGGTCGATGAGGACAAGTTGGCGTACCTTTGCGGGTGCAAACAAACGAAAAACGCCCCGTACTGCGACGGGACGCACCGGAAACTCTGATTCTCTTTTGGCGAAATCCATGCTGCGATGATGCGGAGAGGGCATCATCGCAAACCAAGAGGAGGAATCATCATGTATGAGCCGAAACGGATATCCAAAGTGACCACTGTCACGGGGCTCGTGTTCGAAGGGCTCGGACTGTTGGCGATCGTTCTCGCTTTGGTCGTGCTTATCGTGCTTATGGGACAAGGACGTGATCTCTTCTTGGACCAGGAGTTGACGGAAGGACAGGTCGACATGATACTACTTGTCATCAATGTCCTCATCGTCATTCTTTTCGTGATCGGATTCCTTGTCCTTGTCTTCTTTGTGGTGAATCTCTATCTCTTCACCCGTCTTTTGCAAGGAAGGTTCACACCGGAACAGGCTAAAAATGTGCACCTCTACCAAGCCATATGGGGAGGGGTGAACATCCTCTTCAACCAGATTGCCGGCGTATTGTATCTGGTCAGTGCGCTGAGCGGCCTCTCTGACGTGCACTCCCCGCATGACGAATCATGAAAGAGCGACTCTCAAGAGTCGCTCTTCATTGCTTGGATAAGCATTTCGGCGGTCTTGATGTTCGTCGCGAGGGGAATCTCGTAGACATCGCTCAAGCGAAAGAGCGCGGAAACGTCCGGCTCATGGGGTTGAGCCGTTAAGGGATCGCGGAAGAAGAATACGATATCGACCTTGCCCTGGGCGATCCGGGCGCCGATTTCCTGGTCTCCCCCCATCGGACCGGACTTGAAGGGGCGTATCGAGAGATTTGTGGCCTCACGGACTTGTTTCCCGGTCGTTCCCGTGGCGATGAGATGATGGTTCGCGAGCGTCTCTTTGTGGGTCATGCAGAATTCGATCATGGCCGCTTTCTTTTTATCGTGAGCGATCAGGGCGATATTCACGGGCATCATCCTTTCCTATCACCATTATACATGAGGATCTTCATTCGTGGTATAATGTCTTGGGTGATTCGCATGTTTGAAAGGCAATATCCTGTCGACAAAGACGATATCGACGATTCCGGAAAACTCAGCGTTCCGAAGCTCATGGAACACTTGAACGCCATCATGGAATTGAATGCGGAAAGTTACGGAACCGGAGCCGACTGGCATCTGGAAAGGGACCTCGTCTGGGTTTTGACCGAATATGCGATCAAGGTCGAAAGGCTTCCCGTACAAGGCGAGAGAATCCACGTAGGCACACTGCCTTATTCTTTCAAGAGGTCTTTCGGGTATCGCATCTATCGTGTTCGTGACGGGAAAGGTGACACGATCATCGAAGGGAAGGGAAAGTTCCTCCTCATCAACATCCACACGAAAGGAATCGTGAGACCGTCTCCGGCTTTGCTTGCCAAGTTCACGGATGCCAAAAAAGAACCGTCAAGCCTTTCTTTTCCCAAATGGCCCGTTTCCGAAGGGGCGCTCATCAAGGAGAAGACCATCAAAGTGACGGACTCGGACATCGACCAAAACGGCCATGTGAACAACGCCCGCTATGTCCGTCATGCCGTGGAGACGCTCAAAGAGGCGGGCGAGAATCTCCACCCCCTGAGCGGAATACATGTCCGTTATCGCAAGGAAGCGTTCAAGGGCGATGAACTGCAGGTCTCTCTTTACCACCTAGAAGATGGATTCTATCTCGCCATCCGCCGGCGGGACGAACTGACCACGGAGATACTTTTCATCCATTGAGAAGGCTTGTGCTCGCCGCAAGCCTTTTTCATTCTCTGCCGAGCATATTCCTTGACGGGAATACAAGGTGTCGGGTTATAATCGTGGCGAGGAGGGGAATTCCATGGAATCACTCCGATATATGAAAGAATTGGCTCATGAGAGCCGTATCAGGATTGTGGCGCTACTGAAAGACCATGAACTCTGTGTGTGTGAACTCGAGGAGATCCTCGGAATCCGCCAAGTGAACATATCCAAGCACTTGCATCGTTTGAAGAAAGCGGGCATCGTCGATTCCCGTCGTGAAAAACAGCGCGTGTTCTATTTTTTACGTGCAACCTTCCGTAAAGAGTATGCCCTCCTCAAGCACGTGGACGATCTCATCGTGAAGGAGCCCGTCATGCAAAAGGACCGCGAACGTTTCCTCGAACATGAAGAAATGAAGGATACCCGGATATATGTTTGCAACGTGTTCAAAAAGGAGAATCTCTCATGAAAAAGAAAACCATTCCCGTAGAAGGCATGCATTGCGCGATGTGCGCAAAGACCATCGAGAACACGTTCGACCATGTGCAAGGTGTGCGTGTGGATGTGAATGTGAGTGCCGGCAAAGTCATCGCCACGTATGATGAGACCCGATATACGTTGAGTGATATCGCCGACAAGATCAACGCCGCCGGCTACAAGGCCCGTCTCGACTCCACCTTCGAGGACGATAGACGCCATCGGGACCGGTTGAAAAAGGAGATATTTGTCGCCATTGCCCTGTCTTCCCCCCTGCTTTGGGCGATGTTCGGGCATTTCGCCTGGTTCGAGTTTCTTTATGTGCCGCCACTCTTCATGGACGGCATCTTCCAACTTGTGACAGCCGGCATCGTGCAATTCTACCTCGGCCGCCGTTTCTACATCGCGACTTTCCATTCACTGAAAAGAAGGGTCCTCGGCATGGATTCGCTCGTCGTGCTCGGAACGACGAGCGCCTATCTCTACAGTGTGTATCTGCTCATCGGCCATCTCGTTTCCCCCGCTGCCCATCCCGAATACTTCTTCGAGATCAGCGCTTTGATCATCACCATGGTGCTTGTGGGCAACTATTTCGAGGATTTGGCCAAAGAGAGGACGACCGATGCGCTTGTCGAACTCGTGAACCTGGGTGCGAAATCCGCACGGATACGGACAGGGGACACTTATCGTGAGATTCCCATCGAGGAAGTCGCTGTGGGTGATGAAATCATCGTCTATGCCAACGAGAAGATTCCCGTCGACGGAACGATCATCGAAGGAGCGACGCATGTCGACGAGTCCATGATCACCGGTGAAAGCATACCGGTTTTCAAAGAAAAGAACGCCGAAGTGGTCGGTGCGACCATGAACCTGCAAGAAAGAATTGTCATGGAAGCCAAGAGAGTCGGCGATGAGACGCTCTTGAGCCAAATCATCCGGACTGTCGAAGAAGCGAGCGCCGAGAAACCTCCCATCCAGAGGACCGCCGACCGGATTGCCGCCTATTTCGTCCCCTTCGTCATCGCCATCTCCCTACTCAACTTCCTCTTGCATGTGGTCATCCTCGATTTCCCTTTCACCACAGCGTTCACCCGCAGCATTGCGATTCTCGTGATCAGCTGTCCTTGTGCTCTGGGTCTTGCCACGCCCACGAGCATCCTTGTCGGAAACGGCATGGCGGCGAAGAACCACATCCTCTACAAGGGTGGAGAATTCTTCGAACGTGCCAAACACATCCGCGCGGTCCTTTTCGACAAGACCGGGACATTGACGGAAGGCAAACCGCGAATCACAGATTATGAGGGTTCCCCCGAATCCCTTTCTTATCTATATAGTGTTTCTGAACAATCCACCCATCCCATCTCCAAAGCGGTCGTCGAATATGCGAAAGGACGAACGAACCTTCTCGACGCCGAGAATTTCGACACCGTGAAAGGAAGGGGGGTGACGGCACGTGTGGAAGGTAAGGAAGTCGCCACCGGAAACAAGAAGCTCATGGAGGAACTCGGTATCGACATAGCCCCCTACAGCAAGCAATATGATGAATGGCTGGAAGAAGCCAAGACCGTGAATTTCTTAGCCGTCGATGGTGAAGTCGAAGGCATCTATGCCGTCCGCGATGAAATCAAGAAGACATCAAAGAGTGTCGTCAACGCCATGAAAGAAAGAGGCATGATCACCGTCATGGTGACGGGCGACCACGAACACGTGGCAAAGGCCATTGCGCGGGAACTCGGTATCGATAGGGTGTATGCGGAAGTGCTTCCCCACGAGAAGGCAAAGATTGTCCAAAGCCTGCAAAAGGAGGGTCATGTGACCGCCTTTGTCGGCGACGGCATCAACGACGCGCCGGCATTGAAGATTTCCGATGTGGGCATCGCCATGGGCTATGGAACGGATGTGGCGATCGAGTCGAGCGATGTCACGCTCATGAGCCACGATCTCGGATTGGTCCTGAAAGCCGTCGCCATGAGCGAAAAGACCCTCCGCAACATCCGCCAGAACTTCTTTTGGGCCTTCTCCTACAATATCGTGGCCATCCCGCTCGCAGCGGCCGGATATCTCTCCATGCTTCTCGCCGCTGTGGCCATGGCATTTTCCTCGATTGCCGTCGTCATGAACGCTTTGCGTTTGAAAACCGTCAAACTCCCACAGTTCGGTGAAGTCCAGAAAGGAGGATGAGCTTGATGGAATTGAAAGTCCGGAACATGAGTTGCGGCCATTGTAAGGCCACCATCGAGAAGGCACTGGCAGATGCCGGTTACGATGATCTCCATGTCGATTTGGAGAAAAAGACTGTCAGCGTCGATGCTTCTGACAAGGATGCCGTTCGCGCTGTCATCGAGGCGAAAGGGTACCGCGTGGAATGAAGCGGAGGAACCTCCGCTTCATTTTACGCACGCACGATGAAATCCGGTTGATTTTACCGGGGGTGTTTGCTATAATGTAGTAGCGTTTTGAGAGAAACGCCCTCCGTGGAGGGGTAGCGAAGTGGCTAAACGCGGCAGACTGTAAATCTGCTCCCTCAGGGTTCGGCGGTTCGAATCCGTCCCCCTCCACCAATCTCAAGGGGTGTGGTGTCAATGGTAGCACAGCGGTCTCCAAAACCGCTAGTACGGGTTCGAATCCTGTCACCCCTGCCAAAGGACGTCTAAAAGAAGCGGTTTCCCGCTTCTTTTTCTTCTTGACACGCTTTTGGAGACCGCTGTGCCCCAGCAACTTCGTGGCCATCACGTTGTCCTATGTCGATTTGATCCATGAGCGAGATGTTCGTTTCCGGATTTGTGCATGGAATCTCCTTCTTGCCACTTCGGCTGTCTTGTTTCTTGTGCAGTCCCGCACCGCCTCGTGGTTTATTTTCCGCTCCGCATGTGCTATGATGTAGTCGGTTGAGAATAGTTGTGGAGGGCCTTATGATTGTATTGACAGGCGACAAGCTTGACCTTCGTGATTTCGTGAAGGTCGCCCGGGAAAAAGAGAAGGTGAAAATCGCCAATTCCGCCCGCGACAAGGTGCGGGCAGCGCGCAAGATTGTGGAAGAGACGATACAAGGTGACGAGGCCGTGTATGGCGTCAACACCGGATTCGGCAGATTGAGTGAGGTCCGGATCAGCGGTTGCGACCTCGCATCCTTGCAAAAGAACCTTTTGAAGAGCCACGCCTGCGGTACCGGAGATGTCTTCGACGAAGACGTCGTGCGAGGGATGATGTTGTTACGGGTGAACGCGCTTTTGCAAGGAGTCAGCGGCATACGCTCCGAGACCCTTGACAAGCTTGTGGAATTCTTGAACAAAGGTGTCATTCCCGTAGTATACGAACAAGGTTCGCTCGGGGCCAGCGGCGACCTTGTACCGTTGGCGCACATGGCTCTCCCTCTGATTGCCGAGGGGGAAGTGTTTTACGAAGGCAAGCGGTTTCCCGCTGCTGAAGGACTGGAAAAAGCCGGCATCTCCCCTGTAAAACAATTGTACGCCAAGGAGGGCCTCGCTCTCATCAACGGCACACAGGCCATGACGAGTGTGGGGGCCTTGGCTTTGCATGAGGCCTATGACACGTTTCTACATGCGAGTCTCGCGAGCGGTCTTTCCTTCGAGGCTTTGCGAGGCATCAAGGATATCTTCGATTCCCGTGTGCACGAGGCTCGGGGGCATGAAGGACAAATCCGGACTACCCATCTCATGCAAGCCATTCTCAAAGACAGCAAGAACACGACCG